>JAFAZN010000475.1 GCA_019239775.1 Chloroflexota bacterium | reverse complement strand
ACTGCGAGTTGGAGGGGAACCTCTGCCGCTAGGGCTGGCCGCATGCTGCCAGAAGGTGTCGATCAAGCATTGCTCGGTAGCTAACGATCAGCCGGGAATTCTTGAGGCACCAACGATGCGCTCCAGACCCAGAGAAAGTTTGTTGATAGCCCCCACGCGACGGTGCTCGCATTGCCCACAACTGACGCGAGCAGGTAGGGCACGCCGATCGCACTGAGGCCGGCAGTGATCCCGGCCCAAACGGCAAAGCTTGCGAGCACCGTCAGGTGGAATTGCCAGCAACGCCGCAGTGTTGGTCGCGCGTGCCCAAACACCCAGCGGTCGTTCGCTACGAAGCGCAGGAGCGTGGACGCTTCACCTGCGATCACCGTCGCCGCGAGAATCGGCAGCGTCAGCAATTCGTGGGCGACGAACAGCAACCCGGCATTCACGCCGACGAACGCGAACGCCACAAGCATCCAGCGGCTGACCGTCATGCCACGGACGCGGAGTAACCTACCAGCACTTTGGAGCAAGGCACGCGGATTCCACTGCGCCATATCTATCAAGCACTCACCAGGATGCGCGGCGGAATGGCGTACTTGCGTGGCAGTGGTTTTTGCGCCATTTCCTGGATATGGCTGGCAGTTGCGTCGCCAAATTTGGTGCGAACGGACGCAAGGTACCCTGGATCGTTGAAGTAAACCTGGAATGCGTGATCGCGGAATCCGAGTACTTCGCCTGCCGAGACGGCTTCGGTGCGTAGCGGCAATGTGTCGTACGCATGTTGCGAGAAGCCAGACCAGGTCTCGGGCAGCTCCCAATGCTGGTCGACCGCCATCTCGTACAACTTCGAGCCCGGGTAGGCCATCGCACTGTAGAAGTTCGCGAACTCGCACTTCAACTCTAGCGCAAGGTCCAGCGTGTCCTGCATGGTGTCGACGGTGTCGTCGGGCAACCCAAAAATGAAATTGCCGATCACGTTGATCCCGGCTGACTGAATAGATCGGACAACCTCGATAATCTGCTCCGATCCGAATCGACCCTTTTCAACACCGTCGCGCACGTGTTTGCTCGCGGACTCGATCCCCAGCGCTAACCACGTGACGCCTGCACGCCGCAGGGGCTCCAACAAGCCCTGCTTGACGGTGTCCACCCGCGCATACGCCCAGATGTTCAGGTCGAGTCCCGCCTCGACGATCCCCTGGCAGACTCCCAGGACGTGGCGGTCGTTGAGCACGAACATCTCATCGGCAATCTTCACGTTACGCACACCGTACTGATCCGCCAACAGCCGGAGCTCGCCGACAACCTGTGTCGGATTGTGGAACCGGTAGCTGCTCGGCAGGTCGGGGCCCAGGCGGAACGGCGCGTTGATGCAGCAGAACGTACAGCGGTACGGACAACCCAGGGTGGTATACAGCGAGGCGTACGGCTGTCGGTTCGCGATACCATCGAAGCAGTGCCAGTTGTGGGCGCGATAGCGATCCATCGGCAGCTGCTCCCAGGGAATCCGCGGATACTCATGGTCGATGTCACGACTGGCAAGCGCCGGCGCGTTGGAGCGAACGCCCGCCACCGGATCGCGATACCAGAGGCCCGGTATTCTCTCGAGCCCCGACCCCGCGGCCGACTTCAGACAGTCCACCAGGCCGCGTATGGTCTGAGGTCCTTCACCCTGGCACACGAAGTCGGCGGCTTCTTCTCGCAGACTCTGCTCCGGTAACGCGGAGACGTGTCCACCGACCAGCAGCACCGGTTGCTCGGGACACAGCTGCTTGACCGACCTGCAGATCTCGCCGGCGGCGGGCATCGTCTGCGTTGAGGCCGACGGCTGATGTCCATACGCCACGACGCAGCACAGAACCGGACGTATGGCCGCGACCTGTTGGGCGATATCGTCGGGAGTCAGCTCCAGTGCATCGCCGTCGATGATCGAGGCGGAATAGCCCGACGCCTGCAGATGTCCCGCAAGCATGCCAGCCCACAGCGGCGGCTCAATGGCAGCCAGGTCGGTCGCAAGCTGTTGGTATACCTGCTGCCGCGAGCCAGGGTGAATGAGCAGAACGTCTTCGCCGTGTGTCATCGGTGCGCCTCCGCGAAAGCCATCGACTCGCGCTTCTTACCATTGCCGTTGCGCAACGCATGCCCGTTTCGATGCTGACCAGGTCCAGCCAGGGCGACCGCCGGCTCCGGGTATTCGAAATTTGTGTACTCTTCGGGCAAGTAGTGGACGATCTGTGACCCGCCGCGATCCAGCCGGAACGGGACGTATGTCAAGCCCGATAAGCGCTCGAGCACCCGCTTCCGCCGGCTCGGCGGGACGAAGAGTAGAGCGAAACCACCGCCGCCAGCTCCGAGCAACTTACCACCGAGCGCGCCCGCATCGCGTGCGGCTTCGTACAGTCCATCGATCGTCGGGTTAGAGATGCTGTCGCTCAAGCTTCGCTTGAGGTGCCACGCCTCGTCGAGCAGGCTGCCGATCCGATCGATCGGCTCATCGCTGCACAGACTGCGCTGCGCCTCGTCGACGAGGTCGCGCATCGCAGTGAGCTCGGTCGTGCGCGAAGGTGTTGTCGCGATTTGCCGGGCCGCGATCTCCGAGGCGTTGCGCTGGAAGCCCGTGAAGACGAGCACCAGGTGGTCCAACAGTTCTCTCAGACGTGCAGCGGGCAAGATGACCGGCAGGACTTCCAGCGTGCCGTCCGGGTAGAAGTTCATCCGATTGAAGCCACCGAAAGCCGCCGCCAGTTGGTCCTGAACCCCGACGTTCTCATGCAGCAGGTCCTGCTCCAGGTGAATCGCGTCGAGCGCGAGGCGCATCTTCGTCGGCTGATGCCCCCTCAGCGTATACAGCGCGTGCAGCAGCCCGACCGCGAAGGATGAAGAGGATCCGACGCCGGTTCGGGCGGGTATGTCGGATTCGTGTTGAATCGCAACACCGTCTTGCACGTTCAGATACTTCAGCCCCTCGCGTACTGCTGGGTGCTCGATGTCGTCGGGGCCGTTGACCAACTCGATCTTGGAGTACACGATCCGTGAGCGGTAGTCGAAGAACGGCGGCAAGTACCGACACGAAATGTAGACGTACTTGTCAATCGCCATGGATAGGACTGAGCCGATGTTTTCATGGAACCAGATCGGGTAGTCGGTGCCGCCGCCGAAGAGCGAGACGCGCACAGGCGTTCTCGAGATGATCACGCCGCTCTCCCTGACTCGCCAGCGGCAACGCTTAGCGCTACATCGCAGATCTCGTGGACGTCTTGTTGTGTAAGGTAAGGATGATTCGGCAGCATGAAGCTGCGCTCGTGAATTGCGTCGGCGACCGGCATGCGCACCTGCCCGTACCGTTCAGTCCAGAACGGCTGGCGACCCATGCTCCCGCCGCCGAGCGGCCGCGTCTCGATGCCGTTCGCGCGCAATGCGGCGGCGACACGGTCGCGATGCTCGCGTGAGGCGGCTAGCGCCACGAAGGAGATGCTGCATGTGCGTCCGGCTGGGTTGCGCGGGAATGAGAAGCCCGGCTGATTGCTGAATCGCGACTCGTAGACCTCCTGGTTGACGCATCGCCGTTCGACGACCCAGTCGACCTTACGCATCTGTGTGAGGCCGAACCGCGCGGCGAGATCCGTGTTCCGCACGTTGAATCCCGGCACATAAAACGTGAAGATCCGATTGAATTCGAGAACGTTGTTCTTGCGAGAAAGCTCCGCTTCGGTCTCGGCATCCAGGTCCTTGGCCCAGCCGTGACTGCGCAGCTCGAGCAGAAGATCATAGAGGTACGAATCATCCGTTGAGACAACGCCGCCCTCGATCGTCGACAGATGGTGACCGAAGTACAGCGAGAATGTCGCCATGTCTCCAAATGTGCCCACCCGCCTGTCCCGGTAAGTAGAACCAGTTGCAGGGCAGGCATCCTCCATGAGCAAGAAGCCATAGCGTTCCTGGAGCGCGGCCAGGCCTCGCATATCGCCCGGCACGCCGAGCGTCTGGACAGTGATCACCGCGTCGGGCGGGTCCTTGCGGCACACGTCTTCCAGTTGATTCAAGTCCAACCCGAAGGTTTGCGCGTCGGCGTCGCACATGATCGGCTCGAAGCCGAGCTGGATCGCCGGTGCGATCGTCGTGGCCCAGGCGATGGCGGGCACCACCACACGGCGCCTGGGCGCCCGTCGGCTGACCAGCGCCGCGTAGTACATGATGAGGTTCGCCGAGGAACCCGAGTTCACGAATACCGAATAGCGGCGACCGAGCCAGTCAGACCATTGCTGCTCGAACTGGAACACTACCGGACCCTGAGTGAGCTGCGCGTCGCTCGTGAGCCACTGCGCAACTTCGGCGCGATCGGACTGGTCGATGGTTGCATCGGCCAGCCGGAAACGCAGCGGGACAGTCGGAGAGAGAGCTTCGATCGCGGTGCGGCGACGTGTCTCGAGTGCCATCAGAACGGACCTCGGAATTCCAGTTGCTCAGGGTGGATCTCTACGCTCGGGTTCCAGGATGGGTCACCGCCGAGGCAGGTCGCGTGGACGAATGCCGCGATGCTGCGCCCGTCCGGATAAAACAGGTTCTCTAGCGACGGCGTCGGCGGGCAGGTGGTCGGCGCGAAGCCCATGCGCCAGACCGTCCGCTCGGAACACCCACCTTCTGTCAAGCCGGCGACGATCTCCGCGCTGGCCCCGCACGTGGTCCACCCATTGTCGACCACTACCACGCGTCGGGTACGGGACGCCGAACGCATGATTGTCTGCAAGTCGAGGGGGCTGAGACTCACTGGATCGATGACTTCCGCCGAGATGCCAGCTTGCTCGAGATAAGCGCGTGCGCGCAGGCACTCGATCGCCATCCACGAGATCCCGACGAGCGTGACGTCCGTTCCCGGTGCCAGCACGCGTGCTTTGCCGAACGGAACGGTATACGCCAGCTCGGGAACCGGCCCCTGCTGGAAGTGCAGGAGCCGGTGTTCGATGAAGATGGTCGGGTTGTCGTCGCGGATGCTCTGGATCAACAGCCCCTTGGCGTCATAAGGCGTCGTGGGGGCCACAACTTTCAGCCCGGGGATGTGCATGAACAGCGACTGCAGCGCTTGCGAGTGCTGTGCGCCCTGGCCCCAGCTCTTGCCTATTACCGATCGCACGACCAGGGGAACTGAAACTCGCCCTCCATACATATAGTGTGCTTTGGCCGCCATGTTTATGAGCTGGTTCATGCACAGCAGTAAGAAGTCCTGTCGGATGTGCACGTGCACCGGACGCATGCCAGCCATGGCCGCGCCGATGGCGGCCCCGGTCATCGCGTCCTCCGACAGGGGCGTATCGAAGCAGCGCGACTCGCCGAACTCGTCAGCCAACTCGCGCGTCGTACCGTAGATCCAGCGCCCGAAGTCGTTTACGCCAAGGCCGAGGACCACGACCTGCTCGTCCCGCGCCATTTCCTGAGCGGTGGCCTCGCGGATGGCTTCGCTGTAGCGCAGCGTGCGCTCCGTGATGGAACCGTCTGCGAAGGCGCCTTGCAAGGTTGGCTCAGGCGATAACACCTCGACGTCCGTGAACAGCTCAGGCGGACCGGGAAAAGGGCTTGACTCGGCGAAGGCCACGGCGTCGGCAACCTCAGCTTGAATCTCCGCCTCGACCGCGAGTCGGCGTGTCGCAGGCAGCAGCTGGCCGATACGCGCCACCTGGTCGGCCTCGATCCATGGTCGAGCTTCTTCATTCGACCTGAATCCGAGATGCCAGTCCTCACCAGGCCCGACATGCTGCTTCCAACGATAGGTGGGGCATTCGATGA
>JAFAZN010000426.1 GCA_019239775.1 Chloroflexota bacterium | reverse complement strand
ATTGGACAAGCTTCTTGCGCGTACGCGGCTCGCCCAGGTGCCACTCAGGGTCATGCTGCTGCAGCTTGGTGCGGCGTCTCACGCAGGTCTGTCCCCAGTTGTAGTGCAAGGCGATGGTCGGGCATCACGATTGCCTCTGCGGGTTATTCCGAAAGCTTGTATGGCGGAGGGTCGCCTGGTCAGCGGCCAACGGCGCGGTAGCGTCGGCGCTTGCGCGCGGTTCTCGTCGGCGCCCTGGCTGGCGTGCCGCGTCCGACGTCCACGGGTACTCGCCGGTCAAGACGATGTGCTCCCAGGCCAATGGCGAAAGATGCCGGAGCAACTCCACGCCAGGCCATCGACGTGTAAACGTGACGCTTCACGCGCGGCGGCGCGGACAAACTCCAGCCGTGCTGCCCCGCGACGAAAGCTCCGCTGGGTCGCAAGGTTGACAGTAGTGCGATCCGCCGCGCGGTACACATGAATACCGCCTGGTTGAAGCAGACGGTCGCGGCAAAGGCGCCGGTATTCCTCGAACATTCCCGGCCAACGCTTTCGAAACTCCGCGGCAATAGCAGCCTCCATGGAACCCATGGTGTTGACGCCTTGGCCATATGCAGGGCAGTCACTCGTGAATAGATTCCCGGAGCGATCGACAATCATGGCGTGCACCCTTTTGCCGTTCGACTGGGCAGATGACTTCACCCCGTTAGAACTGCAAACGTGTCGGGCGGTCGGTGTACAGCAGTTGGTGGCGCTCGCTGGCCTCTGCCCACGAGTGCGGCATCTCGAACTGACCCAACAGCACGTCATCGATCGCGGCGCGCACTTGTCGCGCGCACGTATTGAAGCCAATCCGGCCGACGCCCGTGCCAAGCCCCGGTATGGCGATCGTGTGGACGTCGTCCGCAATTCGCTGACCAGCGCGCCGACCACGTGTGAAGCCCCCGCGCAGGACAAGGAGGAACACAGCGCGGGCTGCAAGGTAAGCGTTGGTTGAGTCGCGATGCACCGTCGGCACGCGCATCGTTGGAGCTGCGATCAAGAACGGGATCGTTGGATGACCGTCTCTACGATATCGGCGACACCGACGAGCAACTCTCTGGCGTGCTGGTCGTAGATCTGGCGATGGACCCGCATTTGGATCTCGGGCCCGAAGTGCATCATGTACTCAGCGTCTATGCCGCCATCCATGAAGCCGTAACTGTTTGCGGGCGAACTCCAGTGTGGCACGAGTGGCAGACGAGCTCCAGACGAGGGCCAGTGTGGGTGGCCTGGCGCTCTTGCGGCTGCGAGTCTGAACCGACGGCGCGCGGCATCGCAGCGGCGCCGGACTCGCAGCTGAAGGGACATTCATCAATGACGTATGTCATCACCAGTTACCGACGCGTAGGTCGGCTGGCCCTCGTTCTGGGCGCCGCCGCCGCCGTCGCGCTGAGCCTCGCGGGCACGCCAGCTCTGGCCGCGAGCGCCGCCACAACCAGCACCCAGAGCATTACGGCCAGCGTGGTCATGTTCGACGGTGCCGTTGAGCGCGGGCCAATCACGGTCAGCGGGTTGCCTCCCGCCCCGTCCTCTCGGCCCGTCCCGCCCAAGCTTGGCAAGATCACGTTTACGCGCCCCTTTGCAAACAGCTTCGACGATTGGTACGCCTGGTTCAGGGCGCTGATGGACGGCTACGCCGAGTGGAAGAGCATCTCGATCCAGTGGCTGGACCCGCACAGCCGCGCGCAGATGTGGGTCAGCCTGTTTGACTGCATCCCAGTTTCGTGGGTCGCCCCAAGCCTGTCTGGCGGCCCGCAGACAGAGACGCTCACCGTGCAGTGCATGCAGATCCAGTTCCGTTAAAGAACGACTGACATGTCGATCTACATGCTTCAGGATGCTTATACGGCGCAAGCTTGGCAGAATCTCGTGACCAAGCCGGAAGATCGTCGCGTCGCAATCGGCGGCGTCGTCAAGGCGGCGGGCGGACGCCTGCTCGATCTCTACTTCGTCTTCGGCGAAAACGACCTCGTGGCGATCTTCGAAGCGCCCGATCCAATTTCGGCGGCGGCCGTCTCAGTTGCGGCCAACATCGCCGGGCACGTCAAGAGCATCAAGACCACGCAACTCTTGACGGTGGAAGATTCGCTCGAACTGATGAGGCGCACGGCGTCTCTTGGCCCGGCACAACCGCCGGCTGGGGCGAGTGGAATCAGGTCCTGAATGGGCGCCCAGCCGCTGGCGAGTCCGCAATCGACGTCACGACGAGCCCCACAGCTCGCGCGAGGTTTCGGTATTGACCAGCGCCAGGCGATACACCTCGCGTTGTGTGCCGCGATAGAACCAGTCGATCTCCCAAAGGGTCGGCTGGTCGGCAAATTGACGCGCTTTCGCTTTGCCGTACCGCTCGAGAACGGCGCCGATCCTGGTCTGCTCCGCGGCTGACACGTTCTGACTGGTCCAAAGAGCAACACCCTCGAGAGTGTTAACGGTCACTGTCGTCGTGCGGGGCATCGCTGATCTGAAGCATGACGCGCCAGGAACTTCGGCTCAACTGACGGCGCCCCCACGCTACCCATACAGTTGGTTGTGCTGGCAGCATGACCGACCCGCAACCGCGGCTTGGCAAACAGGAGTCGTTCGGCGCGCGGTTGCGCCAATTTCGGGTGCGCGCCGGGCTCACCCAGGAGGTGCTCGCCGAACGTGCCGGGGTGGCCGTCGCGACTATTGCCGCGCTTGAACAGGGCCAGCGGCGGCGGCCGTACCCGCACACCGTCTCGGCCCTGAGCAGCGCGTTGGGCTTGCGGGATGAGGACCGTTTGGGCCTGTTCGCGCTGACCGACTCCGTGCGCGACCATACGCCGGTCGTCGAGCACGCCGAGCGTTCCGCCGCCGCGGGAATACGTCAGGCGGTTTTCCAGTTGCCCGTCACGCCAACCGAGCTGATCGGACGCGAAAACGATATCCGTTCGGTTGCACAGTTGTTCAACGCGCCCGCCTCCGCGCGGCTCGTGACGCTGATCGGACCGGGCGGGGTCGGCAAGACGCGCCTCTCCCTGGCCGTCGCCGAGGCGTTGGCGGGCAACTATCGCGATGGCGTCGTATTCGTCGATTTCAGCGCGTTGCGGGATCACCGACTCATGGCACCAACCATCGCGAATGCGCTGCGCGTGCGCGAGTCGGGTAGCCATGGCGCATGGGAGGTGGTCGTTGCGTACCTCCGCGATCGGCATATGCTCCTCGTGCTCGACAATCTCGAGCACATACTGGACGGCGCGCAGGTCATCGCGCAGCTGCTCAACGAGTCTCCGGATCTGGCGCTCCTGGCGACCAGCCGGATCGCGTTGCGAGTGCGCGCCGAGACGCGATTCGCGGTGGAACCGCTAGCTCAACCGCCGGCGGAAGCCCCCCTCGAAGTAGTCGCCGCAGCACCGGCGGTGCGCCTGTTTGTCGAGCGTGCCAGGGCGATCGCGCCAGGCTTTGCACTTGATTCCGACAATGCGCAGGCCGTCATGGCCGTGTGTCGGCGCCTCGAAAGCCTCCCATTGGCCATCGAACTCGCCGCGGCGCGCGTCAACGTGCTGGGCGTCCGCGGGCTGGAGCAGCGGCTGGAGCGTCCGCTGCCACTGTTGACCGCGGGCAGCGCCGACCTGCCCGCACGGCAGCAGACACTTCGCAACACCCTGGCCTGGAGTTATGACCTGCTGGGCAGTGGCGAGCGGGCACTGTTCGAACGCCTGTCGATCTTCGCGGACGGATGGACGCTCGCCGCGGCCGAAGTCGTATGCAGCGACGGCGACCTTCCTCTCGACGAGGTGTTAGCGCGGTTGCAAGCGCTCGTCGATAGCAGCCTGGTCCGCTGTGCGAGCGCCAATGATGACGAACCGCGCTTCAGCATGCTGCACATCGTGCGCGACTACGCACGGGAGCGAGCCGCCGAATCCGGAGTCGCGGACGCGCTGCGGGCGCGGCATTGCGACTGGTGCGTCGCCTTCGCGGAGGAGGCTGCGCTGGAAATGACCGGGCCACGACAGGCGTACTGGCTCGACCGACTTGATCGTGTCGTCGACGACTTCCGCGCCGCACTCGATTTCATCACCGAGCAGCAGGACGTCGAAACTGGGCTGCGGCTAGCTGGCGCTCTCGGACGCTTTTGGGCGACACGCCGTTACGTCACTGAAGGTCGCGAGTGGTTGGAACGCTTTCTCACCTCGCCGCGCACCAACGACCCGCCATCGATGGCGCAAGCTCGCGCGTGCTACGCCGCTGGCGTTCTCGCCAGCATCCAGGGTGACCCGGCTCAGGCAGCGGCGCGCCTGGAAGAGAGCATCGAGCTCTATCACCGCGTGGGTAATCGTGTCGGGGTGGTGCGCGCGCTGAACACGCGCGGCGGCGTGGCCTACGATCAGGGCCATCTCGCCTTCGCCGGCGCGCTGTGGGCTCAGTGCCTCGTGCAGGCAAACGCCGTCGGAGATCTGGGCGAGGCGTCGCATGCGCTCGGCAATCTCGGCGAGGCCCACTTCCACCTGGGCGACCTCGCGGCAGCCGAGACCGCGTTCACGGAAGCTCTCAGCCTTGCCCAGCGCGCGGGCCGGACCGACCTGGAGGCGATGCAACTCGGAAACCTGGGAAGTGTCGCCCGCGAGCGCGGCGACCTTCGGTCGGCGACTGAGTTCCAGCACCGCGCCCTCGTAGTGAAGCGTTCGCTGGGGGCGCGTCGACAGATCGCGATCACCCTGGAGGCCATCGCGAGCATCGCCGCGGCAGAGGGCCGCGGCGCGCGCGCGGCGCGTTTGCTAGGTGCCGCCGACACGATCCGCGAGTTGATCGGCACGCCTCAGCCGCTGCCGGAGCGAACGGCCACCGAACAGGCCCTGGCGGTGGCACGCCATGCGCTCGGCGAAACAACGTGGCGGAGGTCATTTGTCGAAGGCAGGTCGCTGACGATGGAGCAGGCTATCGCGTATGCGCTGGAATAACCTCGGGCGTGTCAGCGAGTTCGTGCGCATCGACCATCGTGCGCGGCAAGCCGTGCGACCGCTCGAACCAACTAACTACGCACACCCAGGACCTGCGCCGGTCGCGCGACACGTCCCCGAGCACGACCCGTACTTGTGCGAGCCCTCACTGCGCCCGTGTCAGACCTTGCCGAATACCAGGGGGACTGGACTCGGCATCCCATGTCTGCACTGGCCCTGGTCGCTGGGTGCAGTGCTATA
>JAFAZN010000403.1 GCA_019239775.1 Chloroflexota bacterium | reverse complement strand
CGGCCGGGTGCATGGGATCCGACTCACCGTGGTGGCCGCTTCGCCAGCAGCCCCCTGTCAAACCGTTCATGCGGTTTCCCGCACACGGCTTCCCGACACCGTTCACGGTCACGCATGCACAGTCACCGTCACCATCGCTCGGCTGAGACGAAAGACGCCAATTCGCTCCAGCCACGCCTTGTTGTGGCGTTGCCAGTTGCGCCTGGTTCTTCCATGCTTGGCGTTGTCGAAGATGGCCAATCGCTCGTTGACGTAGTTGTCAATGATGGTGAACTTCCGCGCCGATGTGCCGTTGCGGAAGTACGCTTTCCAACCCCGAAGGATCAGATTGAGCGTCACCACCACGGGATCAACAGAGTGGTCCATCTTGTCACGACCGGTTACTTCCCTGATCTTGGCGCGGATCGCGTTCATCGCACGGTCCGATGCCCAACGATTCAGGTAGTAGTGGCCACGCCAACGCCACGACTCCACTTTGTGGTGGTGGAAGCCGAGAAAGTCGAATCCCTGTTGCCCATGAATAAGGCACACGATCCGGGTCTTATCGGAGTGCAGTTGCAAGCCCAATTGGTCCAGGATCATCGCCACCCGTCGCTGCGCCTCTTCGGCGTGCGCACGGCTGGTGCAGAGCGACAAGATCGTCAGCGCAACGCACAAGCACTCCCAAACTGCCGCTTGTTTGCGCCCAGGCTGCATCCAGCACATGGAGTGCCACATTCGCAAGCAACGGGGAAATCGGCGAGCCTTGGGGTGTACCCGAGTCCGTCTCGGACGACACTCCATCCTCCAACACTCCCACTCGCAACCATAATCGAATCAATTTCAGCATCCGCCGATCACTGACTCGTCTGGCGACTTGCGCCATAAAGAGCGTGGTGATCAATGGATCCGAATACCGGCTCAAGGACAAGCTTGGCTACCGTCATCGCTACGCGATCGCGCACCGTTGGAATGCTGAGCCGTCGGAGCTTGCCGGGTTGACCCGGCTTGGCAATGTTGACTCGCCGAAGTCGTGCGGGGCGGTACGTTCCGGCCCCGCAGGTCCGCGGCGAGATTCGTGACAAAGGCCGCCAGGCCGGACGCTTCGATGTGTTCGATCGTCACACCATCCACGCCGGTCGCGCCCTGGTTCGCACGAACTTCGTCCCAGGCCCCGCGACAACACATCGCTTCGGGCGGCTTTGTCGTAAAGGGCATGGAAACGACGGGACGGATTCTGCTTGGCACTGCGGTACAGCACACGCTGCAAGGCACGAGATCCATCCAGGCCATCCGCCTTCGCGCTGGACCTAGCCTTCATCAGGCACTCACCGATCTCTCCTGCCAGCGTCTGCGTCGATGGAGTAGGGGCCCTTCGCCCCGACCGGGTTGTGTTGGTGGGGGCACTGGTCAATTGCAATACCGGGTGCCAGCCGCCTCCAAGTGCGACTCCGGAACTAGGCAGCGTCTGGCTCTTGTTGTCCGGCGTCGCAGCGCTCGCTATCAATTGGCAACGACGCCGAAGGCAAGGTGCCCGTGAGCGCCCGTAAGACGCCGACCGCGGGACTGTGTTGGCTGCGCCTTTCGAAGCTCTGCGTCGCAACGGACATCCGCGTTACCCGACAGGATGGGAGACCAACTATGTCCGATCTCGGCGCAAGGCGTCGCCTTGCCTAACATAACCGCCCATAAGTCGTTCAATTTGTGACCCGAGAGCTCAAGCTTCGCGCTGGCCACCGGATACCGACCAGGCTCACGGATCACCATCGTCGCAGATGCCATCGCCCCGGCTAGCCCGCGCTATATCAAGCACGGTGTCTCGTCCGCAATCGGCGTCGACAAACCCATGTCAATTCCCGGAACCAGATCGGCTACCATCGAATTCGGCGCGTTGCCGTAGATCGTCTGAGTCCCTGACTGGCCATGGCTCGGCAGGCATATGAAAATCACGCCCATGGGAGATCGCGAGTCCCACCCCGGCGCAGCTGCTGAGGCGATATGGAGTAAGTCCCTCGCAAAACCGACATTTTTCGAGAGCGTTGAGCGGGGGAGTTTTGAATTGTTCAATTTCTCGCTCAGCATGCGAAACGAGGCGCTTGCATGGGATTCCGGCGCCGTGCGAGCCGAACCCGAGCAAGTGCGACTCGAGCGCTGGGTGGAGCGCACTGCCTACTTTCACGAAGTCCGGCACTACCACGACTTGATCGGGAGCGTCTGTGGGTTACACATCCTGCTCGAGGCAACGCGTCTCGTGGACGAGACGCTGTGGCTCCGGTCGCACGGCGACCCATCGGCTGTGGCGACAGCAGTTCGTGCTCACAAGGAGTTCGTCAGTTTCATCCTCGGCGCCCAAACCCCTGACCAGGTCGAGAGCGTCGAGGCGGCGCATCGCGAGCTGCCAGTGCGCGAATTTGTCTACCGTGACTTTCAAACAGCCACAGTGATGGTGCCCATTGTCGACCAGGATCCAAGAACCGGTGAGGTTGGGCATCTGTGGTATCGATTTGGCATGAGAGCGCTCATGGAGCATATTGGGACCGAACTTCAGATATTCATCGCGGCAATCGGCGCAGGGTCGGACCCTCATGCATCGGACTCCGCCGGGACGGTCGAGAGGGCCCACTCTGCCTGGGGCAGTCTCAAACGCCGCCGGCGGCACGTCTATATGCTCTGCCACGAGTGGGCGATGCTCCAGCAGGCAACGCAGCGGCGCGCGACGGGCGAAACAACCGGTTGGGATTGGGCGCGTGCAACTCCTCCTTTAGGCGACATCACTATTCTCGCTGCAATGGCACTCGATCTATCGGGGTACGCACCGGTGCGAGACTCGCGCGGTAACGTCCAGTGGCAATTCGAACACCCAGGGGCCGCTTTCGCGAACCTGCTCCTCGCTTGGGCTGAACTCGGCGACAGATATCTTGCGATCGACAGCCTCGCGGACGAGCTCGCACAGAAGGTTCTCCGAGGGCAGCGGTACTCGACTTGGTTGGCTGCCTACAATCGATCCCTGCAGCTACGTTCATCGATTGTGCCAGAGGACTTGCGGCCTTCGTCCGCTCACAGTTCGCAAATCAGGGCTATCCGGGAGTTTGTCATTGCTGAGCACGTGCAGATCATGCAGGCCAAACAATCGAATCTCACCAACTGGCTCTTACCGCCGGAATACATCCGCCAGTTAGCAAAGTTTCCCATACCACCTCTCCAGGAAGTTGCAGGTCGTCCAATCCACTCGCGGCCAAACAAAGTTGTCGAACTCGTGCGCACGTGGAATTCATTGTTGAAGCAGGCCGAGGAGGTTCTAAATGGCTGAATTAACGTCCGAGCAGCAAGCCCTCGTGGAAACCTATCTGAATTACACTGACGATGAACTAAACGACCTCATTGGCAACCTTTCCGCGGAATATGGCGACGCGCAATCGCGTCAAGAGTATGTACTTGGCATACCAGATGCTCGGGAGCGAGGCGTGCGTATTGTCGCCGATCTTCGCCAGGCCCTATGTGAGCGGCGCGCTGCGATGCGGGACTGGGCTGAACTCAACAAAGAGCGCCTGGCCCCCCTGCAATGGGTGCGAATGATCGTGGACATTCTCATTGGCCATGAATACACTCACGGGATTCCGCCGATTGCGCTCGCCATGGCGCTCGGTCGCCTGTGCGACTACAGCCTTGTGCGGCTATGTTTGCATCTAGCGCCACGCATGTAGCGCGCCGCGGCCTCGGGTCGAACTGAGACTGAGCTCGGCGTGCACCGGTCGACATCTGCTGGTGTTCTCCGGCGACCACATCCATCTGATTATCGATAAACGCCGTGCGCGAAAATGAGGGATACACCACAGGTTCTTTCCGCAAGTCATCTGCTTCGAAATCGACTTGGCCCGAAGGTACGACTCCCATCCAAGCTAAGGACACTATGCTTGGATAGCGGCTACCGAGAACATCGTGGTGGCCTCAGCAGGGATCGCGCTGCGCCGCTCCCTTCGTCTGTACGTCTTCGGCCAGCGATTTTTCGTAGAAGGCATCGCTATGACAGGGCTGAAGGGCTGAGTCGCTCAGTCCGCATCTGGCAAAGCCTCATCCACCAGGTCGCCCTCGTCTTCGGCTCTTTGCCATATGACCGCGTGGCTCGCCTGGTCGGTCGCATGACCACCGGAGCCCCCGACGATCTGTCCGCGATTGTTGATGCTGGTGGCCTCGCTGCGAGCACTGCCTCCGAGCGTGCCAAGGTCCAGCATGCCAGTCTCGGGCTGCCATACGAAGGCGTGCGAGCATGCAAATATCGGGCTACCACACAGCGCTGGGTCCACGATGGCAGTGTCGCTAATGCCGACCACCTGGCCGCGGTCGTTGATGCCAAAGGCATCACTAGTACTGCCGCCCAGCGTTCCGAGGTCGAGCATGCCACGACCGGGCTGCCAGATGAAAGCGTGCTCATTGCCAGTACGTGAAGTGCTGTGCCCGACCACCTCGCCGCGGTTGTTGAGGCCCCTGACGACGATGTTCAGCTTGCCGAGGTTGCCCAGGTCCTGCATGCTCCCGCGCTCCTGCCACAAGAAAGCATGCGTGACGCCAATCTGGGAAGTTTCGCTCGTGCCGGCAACCTGACCGCGATTGTTGATGAACTGGGCCACGCTGGACGTGCCGCCCAGGGTGCCCAGGTCCTGGATACCTCCACGCGGCTGCCAGATAACCGCGTGACTGGGGCCAGACGCGGTAGAGCTGTCGCCGGCTATCTGTCCTCGGTCGTTGATGCCAAAGGCGCGGCTGCTACCGCCCTTGCTACCGGGCAGGACACCGAGATCCTGCATCGCCTTGCCTTCCTGCCAGAGAAAGGCGCGAATCCCCTCGGCACGCGTCGCTGCGTAGCCGACAACCTGGCCCCGTTTATTGATACCGTCCGCGACGCTGAAATCGCCGCCCAGACCGTCGAGATCTCGCATGCCAGTGGTCGGTTGCCAGAGAAATGCGTGCTCGCGGCTAGATAGACGGAGCCACACGAAGCCGACGACGTCGCCCCGAAGGCTAAAGGCCAAGGCATTGCTGTTCTCGAACCCGACCAGCGTCCCCAGATCGCGAAGGCTGGCCTGGCCTGGCTGCCAGACGAACGCATCAGTTGGGAATCCGCCCACGCCGACAGGGTTACAGCACCAGCCGTCGCCCGCGACCTGACCTCGTTGGTTGATGAACTTGGCTTCGGTATTCCCGCCAGGTGGCCCGCCCGCCAGGGCACCCAGGTCGACGATCGCGTACCTGGGTGGTTCGCTTGCCACCGCCTCCGTCGAGGTGCGCAGGCTGGGAAGCAGGGTAACAAGACAGGTCCCGATGAGGGTGAGAGCCAGGGTGAACCCGCCGCGCATGACTATCCCTTCCCGAGCGCTCGAATCCTCCCCCGCGTCGTGGACTCAATCGTCCGCTCTGCCCACCACGCGCATCGACTGCATTCAAACCCGATGCAGCGGCGCTCGCGCGCGTCGCGCAGCCAGTGTACGCGGCTCTCGAGCAGCGCGAATGCCACCGCCGCGGAGGATCGGCTGTGATGTACTGGCGCTTGAACGAGATGAGTCTGCCACCGCTGACTGACGCCATAGTCGTGCTGCCCTATACGCGCGTGAAGCGTTGCGCCAGTGCGGACTACCGCATGTCCCACTTCACCGCGCGCCGTGTCCTGGCGGGGCTTCGAGCTGTTCCGGGCGGGCGTTGCGACGTGCTTTGTGTTGCCAGGCGAGCAACGCAAACCCGCCACAGGCGAATGGAGCGTGCGTACCTTTTCAGCCGCAATCAACCGCGGCATTCCGCCCAATTGCATGCTGACGCTGCCGAACCTGAACGCCGGTCACGACATGGTGAGTGGCCGGAGGGAGTCCCATCCGCCGGCTCTCTCAGAACCGGGCGTCAGCCTCTCGAGTCACCCAGCTCCCATTGTCCAGCCGTCTGGCCGCACAAGCCGCCAGTGTGCGAACAGGGTTGGGTTCGCGTCGTGCGACGCCCACCAACTAGCGTTTCG
>JAFAZN010000055.1 GCA_019239775.1 Chloroflexota bacterium | reverse complement strand
CTGGATGCACGGGTCGAGGGCCATATTGAGAAGGCCCTTGTAACGAGCATCCGCTGGACGGTCGGCCTCGCGTTCGGCCAGTATGCGCTCATGTTCGGGCTCATCCTCTTCGTGGTGTCGCGCGAGCTAGCTCACCCCTGACTGAGGGCGGCCACGATCTCGGCGGGCGTCGCCACGGCCACGCCCAGTTGGCGAACTACCACGCTTGCGGCGGCGCTCGCGAGTTCGGCCGAACGCCTTGTGCTGAGGCCTGCCACCAGGCCCAGGGTCAGGACCGCGATCACCGTGTCGCCCGCACCAGTGACGTCGAAGACCTCCGAGACGTGCACGGCGGGGATGCGCAGCGGTTCAGCCTGCCGTTCGAACACCAGCATCCCGTCGGCACCCAGGGTTACCACCAGCACGCGGACGTCCAATTCGCGCCGCAGCGCTTCGCCACCTGCAAGCACATCGGATGAACCAAGCGCGGCCTGCGCTTCCGCCTGATTCACCTTGATCAGGTCGAGCGAGTGAAACCGCCTCAGGTCACCCTGAGAGTCCACCGCAACCGGCCGTCCACTCAAACGCGCCGCATTGATGCATCCGTCGCTGATGACGCCTCCACGATAGTCCGACAGCAGCACCGCGTCGAATTCGGTCGCGAGTTGCGCGACGGAGTCGGCGCATGCCTCCACAGCGGACGCCGGCAACGAACAGACGTCGTCTAGCCGCATCACCTGTTGTCGCCCGTGCAGCCCACCCGTATAGCCAATGGCCAGCACGCGCGTCTTGGTAGAGGTGCTGACTTCGGGCAGTCGCACCAGCCCGCGATCATCTACGCCGGCGACGCCGCCGACGCCGACGTCGCGTAGCCGCGCCTCGAGGCGGGCCCCGGCCGGATCACAGCCAATGACGCCCACAATCGACGCGAACGACCCCAGCCCGATGATGTTGGTGGCAGGACTTGCCGCCGAGCCAGCGCGGTCCTCTCGTTCGACTACCTCCACAATGGGCACGGGCGCCTCGCGCGAGATGCGCGTCATGCGCCCGGTGACGTACTCATCGAGCACCAGGTCGCCCACGACCAACACCTTGCGACCCGCCAGTTGTCGGACGTCGCCCAGGTCCGCGTCGGCGGGGCCGGCGAGGCTCAACGCACGCGCATCCAGGCGAGCAGCGCTCCGAGCAACAGCCCGATCAGCGGCGAGCGCAGGATGCCACCGGGGCTCAACACGCTCAGCAGCTCCAGGAACGGGGCGGCCAACGCGAACTGCATCGGTAGGCCGGCGACGATGCCCTGCCCGGCCACGCCGATTACGAAGCCAACAAACAGACACGCCACGGCGATAGGGCCAAGCTCTGGAGCCCGTTTTCCATTGGCCCCCATCGAAACCACATAGCCGACCCCGAAACCGAGCCCGGCGTAGGCGAAGAGGCCCAGGAAGCCGGCGATATAGGCGACGATGACCGTTCCGACGGCGCCAACCAGCAAGCCATAGCCGACGGCACGCACGAGCTCCATCGGCTTCAGCAGCAGGTTGAACCGCTTCACCTGTGCGCAGCTGGGGCACCGCGCCCCGACCGGCGACATCACCATGCAGCGCGCGCAGATGGGCGTGTCGCATCGGCCGCAGCGCAACACGGTTTCGATATTGGGGTGCCGTGCGCAACGCAAGGTCTCGCTCTGGCCGCTCGGCGACGGCGCTGTCGTCATACTGGCACCGCGTCCGTGACGCCCAGCGCCCGTTCAGCAGCGGCAATGACGTGCTCAGGCTCGATCACGGCCAGACAGGTCCGCGCGGGACAGCCCTGGGGTGTACCAAAGTCGTGGCCGCGGTGGATGCACGGCGTGCACGCCAGCTGCTCGCGCACCACCTGGTGCCGCGGCTCACGAGGTGGGTACGGGCCCCAGGCGCGATCGTTGCTCGGACCGAAAATCGCCACCACCGGTGTGCCCACCGCGGTCGCGACGTGGACCACGCCACCGTCATTGGACACAACAAGCTCGCATCTGCGCACGAGTGCGCCCAGCGCCTGAACGCTCGGCGCGGCCTGAATCACCTCCGCGCCGATCTCGGAGGCCACGCGGCGCGCCAGGGTCGCCTCGTCAGACGCGGTTCCACTCAGGACGGTTGGCACCAAACCATGCCGATCTCGGAGGACACGTCCGACAGCGGCGAAACGCTCGGGCGACCAACGTCGCGCCGTGCTATACGCGCCTGACCCTGGCACGAGTAAGACGGCTCGGGGAGGGATGCGGCCTTCGGCCCATGCCTCGTCGTCCCGCGTCACGCATAACTCGAGGCGTGGAGACCCGGGATGGCGCGCCCCGAGCACACCGACCACGTCGAGGCAGTAGTCCACCTCGTGTTT
The DNA here is from genome assembly GCA_019239775.1 of Chloroflexota bacterium. Taxonomy (GTDB): domain Bacteria; phylum Chloroflexota; class UBA6077; order UBA6077; family CF-72; genus CF-72. The sequence goes on along the minus strand of JAFAZN010000055.1, from coordinate 3,056 downwards.
GATGCCGAAACCGCCATCGGGCGCGGACTCGGTCAGGAACCAAGGGCCACGGCCGTTGTCCAGGCCGATTCGCCTCGGCGCACCGCTGGCCAGGCTCAGGGCTGCGTACTTGGCAATGCCGAACTTGGTGGTGAGGTGGTGCAGCAAGAGCAGCGTGTCCCATTTGCCGCCTCGCAGCTGGCTGCCGAAGTGCAAGGCCGTGGGGAGCTTGCTCAGTGCGTCGCCGGGCCTGTCGAAGGCGTACTTGTCGAAGGTGATGATCTCGTCGAAGCTGTCGAGTCCACGAAGGGCCGCGGCATGGCCGGGAGTCGTGAGGACACCGACGTGTGCGCGCGGAAACGTCGAGCGAAGCGCGCGCAGCGCGGGCGTGATCGTGAGCAGATCGCCGAGCGTGGCGAGCTTGACCACCAGGATGCGCCGCGGCTCAGCTTCGTCTGTCATCGGCGTCTCATGGCTCGCAGCACGAAGGGCAGCGGCATCGTGCGAGATTCTAGCTTCGGTTCAACTCGGCATTCGCGGCTTTGAGGACATCGTCGACGCCGATCGCCAGCATGCAGGCCGGCGTCGTTGCCGCACCGCAGGGTGGCGACTCCAAAAAACCGCATGGCGCGCACGCCAGGTGCGCTGCACAGAGCACGCGCTGATTGCCCCGAGCGGGCCATGGTCCGAACACGGTGGTGGGGGCCGGCCCGTACAGTCGAACCGTCGACGTGCCCACCGCCGCGGCCAGATGCCCGGCGCCACTATCTACGGCGATGACCAGTGCGCAGCGCGCGTAGACCGCCGCCGAGACCTCGAGTGACTGGCCCCACAGCGCGGGGACATATCCGCGCATTCTTTTGCCCACAGCGTCGAGCAAACCGACGTCACCCGGCGCACCAGTGAGCACGACCTGGCGGCCCGAGTCGATCAGCGCATCGGCCAGCCGCGCCCAGCGCTCGATCGGCCAACTCTTCAGGGGCGCGCCCGCGGCGGGATGGATGGCCACTACGCCGTCGCCGAGACCGTGCTGCTGCCAGAACGCATCTGCCACTGATGGGTTCACTGTGAACGGCTTCGCGTCATCAACTGCGGCGGGTAACGCGCCCACCGCGTTCAGTGCGAGCCGCGCGATGCCCAGCGCCTGTTCGGCCCAGGACTGGTCGGCCGGCGTGGCGTAGGCATGCGTCAGCAGCGGCGACGTCTCAGGCGTGTCCCCGCCCACCCTCACCGCGATACCCGCGACGAGCGCAAGTAGGGCGCCCCACCAGTGATCTGCGCGCAGAACCACCGCCACGTCGTAGCGCTCGCTCCGCAACCGCGCCGCCTCGCGCAGCAGGCCCGCGTACGGATCCGCCAGGTTCCGATTGCGGCGGCGCGTGAAACCTGGGTACGCCAGGATGCGTACCTCGTCCACCGCCGGTCCGCGGCGGGCAGCCTCCACGCTCCACGGACCGACAACGTACGTCAGGTGTGCACCCGGCAAGCTTTCGCGCAGCAACGCGATGGCGGAAGCCGTGAGCAGCACGTCGCCGATGTGGTCGGGTCGAAGCAGCAGAACGCGCTCCGGCTTGCTTCGCGGGCGCGCCCGTGCCGGCAGGGTGCGGCCGATCAGCCGCAACAGCTGCAGCCGCGCCCAATTACGCGGCGGAGGCGTCGACGCTGCCGAGCGCAAAGGTCAGGTCGACCTCACACGCCAGCTTGTTGCCAACCAGCGCGCGGGCGTGCGCCTTGCCCACCGGATCGCGGAACGAGGTCACCTCGACTTCCAAGCGCAAGGTGTCGCCAGGGCGCACCTGCTGACGGAATCGGCAATTGTCGATGCGCGCGAAGAACGGAACCTTGCCTGCATAGGTTTGGTCGTGCATCAACAACACGGCGCCGGCTTGCGCCAGCGCTTCGACGATGAGCACACCTGGCATCACCGGGTACTCGGGGAAGTGACCCTGCAGGAACTGATCGCTCTCGAGGGAAACTGCTTTTTCGCCCACGATGCGTTTTTTGGGCTCGAGCTCCAGGATGCGGTCCACCAGCAGGAATGGCGGGCGGTGCGGAATCAGTTGCTGGATCTGCCCGGCGTCCAGCTGGATCACGCGATGCCCAGTTGGGTGGCCAGCTCGCCGAAGTCGTTGGCAACGAAGTCGAACGAAGGATCCGGCGGTGGTGGCTTCTGACCGTTGGGGCCCCACTCCATCGGACGAAGGACCAACGCGGTGTGGAGGCCGGCCTTCTGGGCGCCCTTGAGGTCCGAGTCGTGAGCGGCAACCAGCATCACCTGGTCGGGTTGCAGGTCCAGCAGTGTGGGCGCCAGCAGGTATGCCTCGCGCGCGGGTTTGAACGTGTTGCGTAGCTCGGTGGAGATGATGCAGTCCCAGGGCAGGCCGCCGTGCTTGGCCATCTGCGTGAGCGTGGCGAATGAGCCGTTCGAAAGGGTACTGAGGACGTACCTGGACTTCAGCCGGTGCATGCCTGCGACCGTATCCGGCCACGGATCAAGGCGGCGCCAGGCGGTTGCCAGCGCCTGGCTTTGCTGTTCGCTCAGGCCGTTGACGCCGTACTTTGGCAGGAGCTCGTCCAGTTTCTTGTTGAACAGGACGTCACTTGAGACGTACGGCGTTTCGCCCGAGCGAATGCGAGCAATGCCGCGGATGTAGCCGTCGGTGCGCCACTCGTCGGCGAACGCCTCCCAGTCGACGTTCGTGCGTCCAAGTGACTGGCACTGGCGGATGATGGACCCGCGCCAGTCCACACACGTGCCGAAGACATCAAAGACCAGCGCCCGAAGCGAATCGGCCAGCACCGAGGCACAGCGTAACGGAAACCGCCCGTCCTAGCGCATGCCGACGCGTGTCACAGGGTGTGAGGCGCCGACGCACTTCGCGCCCAAGACCCGCGGCTGCGAAACGTACGAGGCGGCGTTTACCTGCGTTTATATTTCACGTGATGCAATCGCCTTCGCGCAGCTACCTGGAGGCGCTGCGGCAGCGGGTGCTCGTGTTCGATGGCTCGATGGGCGCCAACCTCCAGGAGCTTTCGCCAACGGCTGAGGACTTTGGCGGGCCCAAGTACGAGGGCTG
>JAFAZN010000051.1 GCA_019239775.1 Chloroflexota bacterium | reverse complement strand
CGAGCCGTGCTTGTACAGCGCGAGCTGGACGTCAGATGCCGCTCGCATCAACGGTACCTGCTCACGTGGCTGGAACGGCAGAAATCGCACGTTCGTTAACTCCAGCTCTTGCGCCCGAGCCTGCAAGTCTGCGCGCGCCACTCCGTCACCGATGACCAGGAACAGAATGTCTTTCTCGTAACGCAGCAGAGCGGCGGCTTCGAGCAACGTTTCCAGGTCGTACACATAGCCGACGTTACCCGCATGTGTCACGACGAATTTGTCGTTCAGGCCATGCTTGCGGCTAAATGCATTGTCCTTGGGCAGCGGCCGAACGAAATTGGTATCCACAAAATTTGGGATTGTCGAGACCTGCTGTGGAGCAACACCCTTGGTGAGGATGTTGTTTCGGAAACCGGGTGCGATAACGCTCACGTGGGCGGCCCTGGAATACATGAAACGTTCGAGCGCTTCGAGGGTACGAATCGCCATCCCATTGCGGAGTTGGCCCGCCTGAACCGGTGTTTCCGGGTACAAGTCCTGGACGTTGTAAATGAAGGGAATGTTGCGTACTGCGCCGATCACGCTGGCCGCGAGACCACTGAAGAAGGAGCCGTTACTGCACAGGATGACGTCATACCGCCGGTGCGACAGGAGTCCCGCAATTGTGGCCAGCAGGTTGAAGGACAAATAGCTCAACAGCCGTGTAAGCATGCGTTGCTTCGAGCCGTGCGCGTACACCCACGTACGGAGGACGTCCATTCCCTTGTATGTCGAGCGTTGAAAGAGTTTGCCTCGGAACGGCTCCTCAATCGTGAATCGAGCGTAATGGGGGAACGTGGTGATCACACTGATCTCATGTCCGCGATCGCGCAGGTCTTCGCAGAGCTGCGCCATCAGCGCGCCGCTCGAGTTCACATCAGGTGGAAATTGAATGATCAGTACCAGGATGCGCATTCAGCGCCTATTTGCGCACGACGTGATGGCCGAGTGCGAGCACATCCATGCGCGTGCGATTGAAGCAGTCGATCGCCTGGTCGGGCGTGCAAACGATGGGTTCGTTGTCGTTGAAGGAGGTGTTCAACAGCACTGGCACACCCGTGAGTGATTCGAACTCTTTGATGACCTGCCAGTACAGTGGTGCACTTGCCTGAAAAACTGTCTGCGGTCGTCCCGTGCCGTCGACGTGCGTCACTGCTGGAATGACGTCGCGTTTATCCGATCGAATGGAGTAGACACGCGTCATAAAAGGATCGGGATCGTCGCGTTCGAAATAGTCGCCTGTCGCCTCGGCCAGAACCGATGGTGCAAACGGACGGAACGCCTCACGGTGTTTGATCCGAGCATTCAAAATGGCCTTCATGTCGGGCCTTCGAGGATCAGCCAGGATGCTGCGGTTACCGAGCGCGCGTGGCCCCCACTCCATGCGACCCTGGAACCAGCCCACGATGTCGCCTTGTTCTATGCGCTGCGCAATTGTGCGGCACAGGTCGGTGTCGTCCATACGCGTCGAAGCCATGCCTGCACGACTCAAAGCCGCTTCGGTTTCGGAGTCATCGAATGCGGGGCCAGTGTACGCATGGCTCATGATGTACTTGCGCTGATTACCCAGCAGTTGGTGGTAGATGTAGTACGCCACGCCCAGCGAAGTACCCGAATCGCTGGCCGCGGGTTGGATGTAGACCTGCTCGAACGGCACCTGTTCCTGGACTTTGCCGTTGAATGTGCTGTTGAGTCCCACGCCACCGGCAATGCATAAGCGCTTTTGACCGGTCGTTTCGTACAGCATCCGAACAAGTCCGAATTCGGCTTCCTCCAACATGGCCTGTAGTGATGCAGCCACATCCGCGTAGCGACAGTTGATTGCGCTCGCCATGTCCTGCCAGTTATGCGACTCATCACTATTGGCTGGACCCAACAGCGTTTCGACGTGGGGTGCGTACAGGGTGCCGAGCGTTGGTGGACCGTCTGACCACGTCATGGTTGCGCCACGAGCTCGGTGCATGAACCCGTCCGGATGAAGCTCGAATGTTCCGTCGGACTGGACTCGTACGAGTTGGCGCATTTCCTCCAGATAGCGCGGCTCACCGAAGGCAGCCAGACCCATCACTTTGCCTTCATCGCCGTATTTCCGGAACCCGAGCCATTGAGAGATCGCCGTGTAAAAAATGCCGAGAGAATCGGGAAACGTGATCTCTCCTAAGACGTCCATGCGATCGCCGCGACCCATCCCCCACATGGTGCTGACGAAGTCGCCCATGCCGTCGACCGACAAAATCGCCGCTTCCTGGAATGGGCACACGAAGAAAGCACTGGCCATGTGCGCGCGATGATGCTCGACGTGGTGAAACGTTGCGTTCAATCGCCGCGGGTCAACGTTCAGCGATTGAGCGAGCTGAGACCGCGTATCGCGGACCTTCGACATATTTCGTAGTCGGTCGCGAATGAACCCCACACCAGGTCGCTGACCGACCGCGAAAAGGAGCTTCTTTCCGAGATTCGCGCGGGGGTTTCGCGAGATGCCCACGTGATCCAACTCATCTGGCCGGATCTTTGCCTCGGCGAGGCAGTAGCGGATCGCATACGTGGGGAACCCAGCGCTGTACTTGATACGCGTAAAGCGCTCTTCTTCCGCCGCTGCCACCAGCTCCCCGTCGCGTATCAGACATGCCGAGGCGCCCGCGTGATAGGCGTTGATGCCGAGGATGTACATACGGCTAGGAACCGAAGCCCGCCCGCCACAGAACCTGTGCAGCCAGCAACGGCAGTCGGGGCTGCATCGTCAGCATCGGCCAGAACGCACCCGCCATGCGGTCGCGATTGTGAATAGCGAACAGGTCGCCCACTCTGCCGCCAAGGAGCTGCAGCAACGCGTCGTATTCGTGCTCGAAGAAGTGATGCATGATGCCGCGCACGAGCCAGTGCAATTGGAGCTCGCGATTCAGGCTGCGCAATTCGCTCAGGTAAGAGCTCCCCCGAAGAATCGATTGCGCGGCGGCACGCGCCCCCCAGAGACCGGTAACCGTGCCGCCAATGGTCGTTACTTTCACCTGCGCCGCGGCGTCGCCGATGAACAGGACATCGCTGCGTCCGACGCGTCGCCACGGCCGCGGATTCGTTCGGTAGAGCGGAATGTACGCGCCCTGATACTCCAGCGGACGCATCTTCTGCTCCGCAAGAAACCCGTCGAGTTTGCGACGTGCTTCGCGCGGATTATCGTCGACGATGCCGACCGCGGCGATGTCGTCGGACTCTGGACAGAGCCAGTAGAAGTACCTGGTCTGATTGGGCAAAAACCAGACTTTGCCGACATGTTCGTCGTCAACGCGCGGTCGAACGACGCGCGCTTGCATAACCGTAACAGTGGGTCGTCGAGGCAGCCCAAGCGCGCTTGCAACGTGGCTGAAAGCGCCATCCGCGGCGATGATCGTGCGCGCTGGTACGTGGACGTTGTTGCCGTGTGACTTGCGACGGAATTCCACCGTTGTGCGATCGCGTTCGGTATTGATGTCAACGAAATCGTGCCCAAGATGCAGAACTGCACCGGCGGCTTGAGCACGCGTCGAGAGTATGCATACCAAATTGGCCCGCTCGATTACCAGGTCCGGATCTCCCAATGCAATCGGCACGGTTTTGGTGCGTGTGCACAAGTCCAACGTGTGCACCGTATTAACCGTTGCGCCCGCCGCCGATGCACCAAGTACGTGCTGGAGTTCGGGCGTAACAATGAGGGTACGCGCGTGCGGTTGCAGCTCCTCAGCTCGCTCGAACACGTGCACAGGCACGCGACTTTCGGCAAGCAATTGAGCAGCAAAAAGTCCGGCGCTCGAAGCGCCGATTATTACAACGGGGTCGTCGTTAACGGTTACGTGCTGCACGGTCGCAGGGAAGAAAAAATGGGCAAGCTACCGCACTTGCCAACCACGTGCAGGTTGAGCACGAGGTACTCGTTATCCTTCGTTCTCGGTTGGCAGCATCGCCTCAACCACCAGCCGCTAACTGCACACAGCGGGGCAGGGCCGAGAACGAACTCAGGTTACGTACGCGTAACGGCAGTGTCAAACGAAGTGTTATGGCGTTCCTGAATGTTTAACAAATTGAATTCGGCACTTGACACATCGTGCAGCCCAGGTATCGTCAACAATGCGCACTCCCGGACCCCCTGCACTCCGGGCGTAAGGAGGGACGCGTGGAACATACATGGGCAGTCTTGCGCTGCCAGACACGCCGCGAAACACTCGCGGAACGAGCGGTCAGCGCTCGAGGAGTCGAAACATATTTACCCTGGATTACAACTGGTGGTGAAGGCGGTGCCGCAAAGCCACTTTTCCCCGGTTATCTCTTCACAAAACTTTCAGATGGGTCGGACGACTTACTGCGCGTGCGATCGGCGCCAGGCGTGGCCTATGTATTGCCGCGCGCAGGCGTTCCCGCCCTTTTGCCGCAGCCATTCATCGACAGAATCCGTGAACAGGAGCGCGAGCATGCCGCTGGTGGGCGTTCACCAGCGTTTGCGCGTGGCGACCGCGTGGTCGTGGTCTCGGGACCGTTCAAGTGGGCCGAGGGCTTGTTCGACCGCACGTTGACGCCCGCGGGCCGGGTCAGGATCCTGCTCGAGCTCGTGCACGGAACAGCAGCAATCCAGCTCGATGCACTGGCGCTGCGTCAAGCGAGCGAACGCACGTTCCAACGCGGAACGGCCGCTTGAGCTAACAAAACAAATCGGGCGTTCACCCGGGCAAACCCGGCGAACGCCCGATTGTTGAACTTGAGACCGCGGTCTTAGGCGCTGGTTGCCGCGCCCTGCAGGTGCGGCTCGAGCTTCTTCATCAAGACTGGCTTGGGCATGAAGCCAACGATGCGCTCGACCATCTCCCCGTCCTTGAACAGGATCATCGTGGGGATGCCCGTGACACCGAACTGCATTGGCGTCTGCTGATTCTCATCGACGTTGAGCTTGACGATTTTGAGCTTGCCGCTCTGCTCGGCGGCAATCTGCTCGAGCACTGGCGCGACCATGCGACACGGACCGCACCACTCCGCCCAGAAATCGACCAGGACGGGAGTCTCACCGTGAATTTCGGTCTCGAACGCGGAGTCCGTGATATGTGCGAGCTGACCCACTGTGGGGAGTCCTCCTTATGAGTCTGGCGCCAGTCGTTACAAGGCTGTTGCAAACGCCCGACTGTATCTGTTGGTACTGGTCGCAACACTTATACCACGCGACCTATTCCCACCCTTCGGACGTCATTTGTCGGCCCCCGGCCGAGCTCCCGTATACTTGCTGGGCCATCGCGTTCAACCTCAGCCGAAGTGGCGGAATTGGCAGACGCGCTACGTTCAGGGCGTAGTGGGAGTACTCCCGTCAGGGTTCGAGTCCCTGCTTCGGCACCCGACCTCGAAAGCATGCAGCGTGGGCGCCGGGTGGTCTGTGGTGGTGACGGCTCGGTAGGCGGCGTGGCGTAGGCGAGATCTGGGCTATCGGCAGCGCCATCGCCTGGGCGCTGACCTCGGTGGCGATGCGACCGATCGCCGGGCGGGCGCTGTGGCGTTCGAGCGTGCTGCGCAGCTTTCTCTGCGCGCTGGCACTTGCGCTGTACGCGGTCCCGAGCGGACTCATCAACGAGGTGCAGCGGGCGGAACCTCAGGCCTTCGCGTGGCTGCTCGGCTCCACGCTCAGCTCGATTGTGATCGGCGACTCGCTGTACTTCCTCTCGGCGGCGCGCATCGGCGTGGCCCGCGCACTGCCCATCGCCAGCTCGTTCCCTCTGCTGACCACGATCGGCGCGGTCACGCTGCTGGGCGAGATCCTGACACCTGGCCTGCTCGCGGGTAGCGCGCTGGTCGTGGCGGGCGTCGCGCTGGTCGGTGGCGAACGCACCCGCGCATCAGGGCGGACTGACCCACTTGGTCTGCTGCTGGCTGGCCTGGCGGCATGCTTGTGGGCCAGCTCGGGGTTGTTCCTCGGGCCTGCCCTGCGGCTGCTGGATCCTGTCGCGGCCAACTTGGTCCGCTTTCCGATCGCCGCGCTGTTCTTCGCCGGGTACGTGGCAGTTGCGCGCCCGAGCGAAGAACTGAACGGCAAAGTCGCGTGGCTGACGCTGGCTGCCGCGGCAGGCACGCTTGGCTCGGCGATGATGTTCCTGGGCGGAATCAGCGGCGCAGGTGTCGCCCGGGGCGTCGCGCTGAACGCCACCTCGCCGATCTTCTCGGCGATCCTGGCCGTGCTGTTGTTGCACGAACGCCTGAGCCGACGCGCGGCGTTGGGCATCATCTGTAGCGTGCTTGGCACGGTGCTGTTGGTGCTCTAGTGAGTGACTGAATTAGTCGCGGCGGCGCCAGGTCAGTTCGAGCGTGCCCGCCGACATCGGGATCGTCGCACCCGAATGCACCCGACCACCCCGCGGGATCAGCCGTAGCTGCAAATCCTCGTCTCTTGGTGAGCCCGCAGCGCGCCACGCGCGAATGCAGTCAACCAGACGATCGCCAGCCTCAGTCTCACCCCAAACGCGTACGAGAACGTGGATCGGATCGGCATGGTCGGATGCGGCCGCAAGCAGCGCTAAGGCGCCAGATTCCCAGATGCCGATCGAGACACGATCGCGCATGGCGGGGTGTGCCCAGGGACTCCGCGTAAACGCTGGCAGCGAGGTGGATTCGGCGAGCGCGCCTTCAGCATGGACCTGCACGAAGTTCGGCTGGTGCGCACGAAGCCACAGGTCCAGGCCACTCCGTAGCTCGCGGCGGCTGAGCTGAAGGTCGGCGGCAATGTCCGCGAAGTCCGGGCGCTGCAGCGTGCCGTACAGCAGGTCGGTATCGAGGCCAGGCTGGGACGACCACCCGTACAGGCCTAACTCTGGTCCCAACCGGAGTTCCTGCAAGAGCAATGGCGCCGCGCCGCGAAAGGGCATGAACCCCGCGGGCGAGATCGAAGTGCTCACGAGGCGGCCATTGCGCTCCTTGCGAAAGCCGACCGACTTCATCAGTCCGCGCATCGACAGTGGGAGCACGAGACGGCCGGTCGGCTCGAGTTGCGACCAGAGAGCAAAAGGGAGGTCGCCCAGGCCGACGGTGGCGATGATGCGGTCGTACCCCGTCGATTCGCCGAAGCCTGCCTCGCCATCGGCTTGCTCGACGCGGACGCGACCGTAACCCGCCTGAGCCAGGGCCGTTCGAGCTCGCTCGACCGTGTCGGCGTCCAGGTCAATTGACGTAACCTCGCCGCGCGGACCGACGAGCTCGGCCAGGAGCGCGGCGTTGTATCCGGTGCCCGCGCCCACTTCGAGCACGCGGTGGCCCTGGCGCACGTCCAACTGCTCGAGCATGATCGCCATGATCGCTGGCTGGGACGACGAGCTCACAATCTCACCAGCCTGCAGCTTGGTTGGGATGCGGTTGTCGCGATAGGCGATGTCGAGGTCGACCTCAGGCACGAACACGTGCCGCGGCACGCGCAGAAACGCGCGCTCGACGCGTCCGCGACGGAGACTGCCATCGCGCAGCATGGCGCGCACGAGCGCTTCGCGCAGGCGTCTCGCCGTGAGTTCTGTCGGCTCTACGGCAGGCATGGCCGCGATGGTAGTGCCTCACGCCCGGCCGCAGGACGACCGTCGCGCGTTGGCAGCCGAGACCTCAGCGGCGCGCAGCAGCTTCCGGGGCGAGCGACGCGGCGCGCCCGTTGGCGGGCGGTCTGAATGCGGAGGCCAATCCACGGCCGAGATTCGCCATCTCGATCGCGGCCAGGGCCGCGTCAAAGCCTTTGTTGCCGGCCTTCAGACCAGCTCGCTCAAGCGCCTGGTCGACGGTGTCCGTGGTCAGAATGCCGAAGGTGATCGGCACGCCCGTATCCAGTGCGGCGCGGGCGACACCCGCCGCGGCCTGGCCAGCCACGTAGTCGAAGTGGGCGGTCGCGCCGCGAATGACCGCGCCCAGACAGATCAACGCATCGAATTCGCCCGAACGCGCGAGGCGCTGGGCGACCAGCGGGATCTCCCACGCGCCGGGCACCCAGGCCAATGTCAGCTGATCATCGTCGGCGCTATGGCGTCGCAAGCAATCGCGCGCGCCCTCGACCAATTGGCGACTGACCATCTCGTTGAAGCGGCTAACGACGATGGCGAAGCGCAGGCCCGCCGCGTCAAGTGTTCCTTCAAACGTTTTCAAGGAGGTGCCCCATTCGTAGCTGCTTGGTGCGGAGGTAGCGCAGGTTGTCGGCAGTCGGTTCGGTCAGCAGCGGCACACGTTCCACGACATCGAGGCCGCAAGCCGCCAGGGCCGAGCATTTGCGCGGATTGTTGGTGAGCAACCGTATGCGCTGGACGCCCAGGTGGCGCAGGATCTCCGCGGCAGCCGCGTAGTCGCGGGCATCGACCGGCAGGCCGAGCCGCAGGTTCGCCTCGACCGTGTCCAGACCCTGGTCCTGTAGGGCGTACGCGCGCAGCTTCGACGCCAGGCCGATGCCGCGGCCTTCATGCCCGCGCAAGTACACGACCACGCCGCGCCCAGCTCTCGCGACCGCCTGCAATGAGGCCTGCAGCTGCTCGCCACAGTCGCAGCGGCGCGAACCGAAGACATCACCCGAGAGGCATTCGGAGTGCACTCGCACCAGAACCGGCGATTCGTTGGCGACGTCGCCCTGGACCAGCGCCAGGTGATGAACTGCCGCAGGTCGCGACTCGAACGCGTACGCGGTGAAGTCGCCGAAAGGCGTTGGCAGGCGAGAGAAGGCGACTTGCTGCATGCGCGCCTCGCGCGAGCGGCGATAGGTGACGAGGTCTGCAATCGAGATGATCCGCAAGTGATGGCGGGCAGCGAACTGCTCGAGCTCTGGTCGACGTGCCATGCTGCCGTCGGGATTGGTGATCTCGGCGAGAACGCCCGCGGGCGACTGGCCGCTCAATCGAGCGAGGTCGACCGCGGCTTCGGTGTGGCCTCGTCGCGAGAGCACCCCACCTGCCCGAGCCCGCAAGGGAAACACATGCCCCGGCCGCGCCAGGTCGCTTGGCCGCGTCGACACCTCGACCAGCGCGCGAATGGTCGTGGCCCGATCGGCAGCCGAGATCCCCGTAGTGGTGCCCGCCCGGGCATCGACGGAAACGGTGAACGCGGTCCGCATCGATTCTGAGTTGTCGGCAACCATGAGCGGCAACTCGAGCGCATCGAGTCGTTCGCCGGTCATTGCCACACAAATCAGACCACTTGTGTATCTGACCAGGAAGGCGATGGCTTCTGTGGACGCGGCGTCGGCCGCCAGGATCAAGTCCCCCTCGTTCTCGCGGTCCTCGTCGTCGACGACCACGAGCAGCTCGCCGCGCGCGAAGGCCTCCAGCGCGCGCTCGATGGGGTCGAACTTCACGCCGCGGTCTCCGCCGTGTAGTCGAGGCGCACGTCTGATTCGAGCTGGGTCACTGCGTTGAGGCGCCACAGACCTGCATCGTTAAGACTTCGAGGACTCGGGCCGGCGAGCAGCGGACGGCCATCTTCGCCAAGAGTCTTGGGACCGACGTATACGACAAGCCGGTTCACCAGCCCCGCACGAACGAGCGCGCCAGCGAGCGTGGCGCCGCCTTCCACCAGCGCCTGCAGCACGCCGCGCCGGCCGAGCTCGCACAGGACGAATTCGAGGTCGAGTCTGCCATCTGGTGACAGGGGAGCCTCGACCACCTCCGCACCCGCGGCCTCCCACTCGCGCAGGCGCGACCTCAAAACGCGACTTGAGGTCATTACCAGTGTGGGCGCCAGGCGCCTATCGAAGAGCGGACCGCCTGTTGGAACGCTGCCACGCCCATCGAGCAGCACGCGCAGCGGCTGCCGATCGGGCAAGTTGTCGACGTTGCGGACGGTTAGTGATGGCTGGTCGGCCAGTGCGGTGCCGCTACCGACGACGACGGCCTGCGACTCGGCGCGCAGACCGTGGACGTCCGCTCGAGCCGCGGACGAGGTGATCCACTTCGAAGTGCCATCGGCCGCCGCGGTTCGACCATCCAGGCTCATGGCCGACTTCAGCACGCAGAAGGCCCGGCCAGTGCGGCGCTGATGCAGATACGGCGCGAGCGAATCGACGACCTCAGACGCGAGAACGTCCTGTGATACCTCGATGCCCGCTGCGCGGAGGCGGGCGACGCCGCGCCCGGCAACGCGGGGGTCGGGGTCCAGGACGCCGATCACCACGCGCCGAACAGCTGCCGCAATCAGCCCATCCACACACGGCGGGGTGCGCCCGAAATGTGCGCAGGGTTCGAGCGTGACGTAGGCCGTACTGCCCCTGGCGCGTTCTCCGGCAGCCGCCAGTGCGCGAGCCTCAGCGTGCGGCTCGCCCGCGCGGCGGTGAAACCCCTCGGCAACCACCTGGCCATCACGAACGAGCACACAACCAACCCACGGATTCGGAGCCGCGGTGCGACGCCCACGCTCAGCCACCACCAGAGCACGCCGCATCAGCAGGTGATCCTCGGCCTCGGCCACGGCGCGGTTGGCGGGTCGCGGAGTTTCCAGGAGCATTGGTTCTGAGTCTACGACTGCAAAAGGCGCAACTGCGCTAAAACCCCCAAGTTAGTGCGCAATTGCACACAACACGCGTACACTGAGGCCAATGGGTCGTCGACGTACCTCCGTCCCGCGCTCCGACTTCGGGCGAGCCCTCGAACGTGAGCTCGCTGCCAGGCAGATGGCGCCTGTGGAATTGGCCAAGCGGGCAGAGCTGAGCCTCTCGCACGTCTACCAGCTTCTGCGGGGCGATCGACCCGATCCGCGCGGCACCACGCTCCGCAAAGTCGCCACAGCGCTCGGTCTGAACGAGGCTCAGCTGACTTCGGGCGATACGGAACCGACTGACGTTGGCCCGCCGCTGGACCGCGCGACGTTTTTCGCCCTGATGAGTGCGTTTCCCTCGGGCGTCACGATCGTCACCACGGTCGACGAAGACGGTCGGCCACGCGGTCTGACCTGCACGGCGACCTGCAGCCTTTCGGCGGAGCCGCCGCTGTTGCTGGTGTGCCTGGATAACCGAAGCGGCACGCTGGCGGCAGTTCGCTCCAGCCGCCGATTCGCCGTGAACTATCTGCTCGCCGGTCGTGGCGAGCTATCGAATCGGTTCGCGACGCCGGGGCTCGATCGCTGGAAGGACGTTGCCTGGCGGACAACGCCGCACGGTGTGCCAGTCCTCCACGCCGACTCCCTCGCCTTTGTCGCCTGCCGCCTGCACAGCGAGCTCACCGCGGGCGACCATACGGTCGTGGTTGGCCGGGTCGAGGGTGGCCACGCGCCGGCGCCAGGGAGCCAGCCGCTGATTTACTTCCGCCGGGCCTACGCCACACTACGTGCGTGACGTTTCTCCTGCTGGGCGCGGGGATTGGTTTTGTGGCCGGCGTCAGTCCTGGGCCAGTGCTCACGCTCGTTATTACCGAGACCCTTCGGGGCGGCTGGCTGCGCGGCGCCGCGGTCGCGGCTGGGCCGCTGCTGTCCGACGGACCAATCATCCTCATTGCGATCACGATGTTCAGCCGGCTGCCGCCACCCACTGTGCCCGCAATCTCGGCGATCGGTGGCGTGTTCCTCCTCTATCTCGCGCTGACCAATGCCGTAAATGCGCGAGGTGCGGCGCTCCCGCGGGGTGAAAAACTGGCACCGGCGGGCGGCCTGGTCACGGGTCTGCTTGCGCGTGCGTTGAGCCCAAATCCGTATCTGTTCTGGTTTCTTGTTGGCGCACCGCTCCTGGTCCAGGCCGCCGAGCAGGGCTGGCAGCAGATCGGCGCCTTCATCGTCGGCTATTACGCGACGATCGTCGGGTCGAACATCGGCCTGGCGCTGGCGCTGCACCGATGGATGCTGCTGCTCTCAGATCGCATGTACCGGGCTTTGTTGCTGATCAGCAGCGTGATCCTGGGCGGTTACGGTGTTGCGCTACTCGGCCGCGGGCTGGGCGTTACAGCAACCGACTCAGGACGTTAGGGTGAGACGGCGCGCAGCTTCGCCGTGGCTGACTCGTCGATCGAGAAGTGCCTCGGCAGGCTGACCTGCTCGTCCGCGCGTTTCGAGCTGTGAATCACCACGCCATACTCGCGCCGAGCAGCTTCAAGTGAGACATACCCGTTTACGACATCGTCAAGGACAGCTTGCGGGTCTCGTTCAAAGGGGTTGCCGTAGCCGCCACCACCAGGCAGCGCGGTCTCAACGCGTGAGAACGGGGCATGGAACAGGAGCTCTTTCGGGTTCGCCGACCCACCGTCCTGAAGCTGGAACATGCCTGACGAGCCGGCGCCGCCGCCGAGAAGGCCCTGCGCAGCGAACTTGAGCCGGTCGTACATGCCCGACATCGACCAGGTCTGACCGCTGCGATCCACAAACGTCGTGTACTGGCCGCAGCCGCCGCGGAACTTCCCGGGGCCGCCTGAGTCCGCTCGAACTTCACGTCGTTCCACAACCAGCCCCGTCAGGCTCTCCATAACTTCTGCGGGCACGCCAGCCACGCCACTCGGGAAGCCGACGTTATTGAGGCCGTCTTTGGTCGGTCGCGCGCCCGTTCCGCCGCACTGGAACAACATGAACGTGTACGGGTCCTTGGTCAAGGCCGCTTGCGGCTGCTTGCCACGGAACATCGTGATCCAGATCGATGCCGCGCCATCGGCCATGATCCGCTTGGGCATCGCCTGAGCCAGCGCACCAAAGATCAAACCTGGCAGGAAATGGCCGATCAGGTGGCGAGCAGCGACCGGCGCAGGATGCTGCGCGTTCAGGATGCAGCCTGGCGGCGCCGTCACGTGGACGGGTCGAAAGCTGCCCTCGTTGTGTGGCACTTCGGGCGAGATGGCGCACTTGACGGCAAAGCTCGTGTACGCGTGGGTGTAGTTCATCACCACGTTGATCCCATAGCGGCTTTGCGGTGAGCTGCCCGTGTGATCGACCGTAAGTTCGTCGCCGTGAACGGTAACCGTGGCCTTGAGGAGCACTGGCTCTTCGAAGCCGTCCGACCACATCTCGTTGGTATAGACGCCGTCCGGGAGACGAGCGATTGCAGACCGGGTGGCTGCTTCTGAACGGTCGATGATGGCCTCGGCCAGCGGGTCGATGCTCTCGAGCTCGAATTCGCGCATGAACTCGAGCAGCTGGTTGCCGCCAACGTCATTGCAGCTGGCCATCGCGTAAAGGTCACCTTCGACCTCGCGCGGCGTGCGCACGTTCGCCATCAGCAGCCTGAAGAGCTCCTCGTTTCGCTCGCCTGCGCGGAACAGCTTCGAGATCGGAATGAGGAACCCCTCCTCGTAGACCTCGCGCGCTTCGGCCGACAGGATGCGCCCACCGATGTCCAGCATGTGGCACGTGTTGGCGAAGTACGCGATGACCTTGCGATCGCGAAAGATCGGCGTCACGAGGGTGATGTCGTTGATCTGTCCCGCAGTCATCCACGGATCATTGGTGATCAACACGTCGCCGGGCTCGAGCTGGTGTTCGGGGTAGGCCGCCTGGAAAAAACGCATGCAGGTGGCCATGGCGTTGATGTGGCCGGGTGTCCCGGTTTCCGACTGAGCAACCATGTTGCCGCGGGTATCGAAGACGCCACAGGCGAGGTCTTGCGACTCGCGCACGACAGTGGAAAACGCCGTCCGCATGAGCGCCGCCTGTTGTTCATTCGTCACTGAAAGCAAGCGGCTCCACAGGACTTCGAGCGCGATCGGATCAATGGCTACATCTGTCATAACGTCACCAGCAAACTGCGCGTGGCATCGACCACGCACGTAGTACCAGGCCCCACGACCGTGGTCGATTCCCGTTCCTCAATGATGGCCGGGCCGTCCAGCGTGGTGCCAGGCGCCAGGAGGTACCGATCGTAAACGGACACCGGGCGGTGCTCCTCCCACTCAGGAAAGTACACGGCGCGCTGGCCCTTCACCGCCGGGGCCCCTGAAGCAGGCGGCACGCTCAACTCTACGCTCGGCCGCGGCCCAGATGCGATGACTCGCCAACTCACCGCCTCGAGAGGTACGTCTGGACCGATGCGGCCGAACAGGGAGCGATACACCGTTTCGAAGGTCGTGCGAATCCGCGGCACGCTCTCGGGACCCAGCCGGCCAGCGGGCAGGTCAATCCGGATCTCGTGGCCCTGGCCGGTGTAACGGACATCGGCCTGTCGGATGAACTGTCTGTCTGCTTCAGCGACGCCCGAACGCGCCAGAATGGCGTCGCCCTGGGCGGACATGTCGTCGAGGATCGCGTTGACGTGCGTCCAATCGGCAGCTTCGAGCTGGGTGAGAAAGCTGCGCACGAAGTCGAAGGCGAGCGGCGCCGTCAGGAAGCCGAAGGCAGAGGTGACCCCTGCCCCGAACGGCACGATCAGGCGTGGCGAGTGCAACACCCGGGCGACGCCAAAGCCGTGCCCAGGCCCTGCACCGCCGAAGGCGAAGAGCGGCAGGCTGCGCGGATCCTTGCCACGTTCGATGGCGTGTACCCGCGCCGCGCCGGCCATGCCCTCGTTGACGAGCTGATGAATGCCCCAGGCGGCACGCAAAGCCGTCAAACCGAGTGGCTCGCCGATTTTGGACGCGATCACGCGCTCGGCCGCGTCTCGGTCCAGGCGCAGGCGGCCACCCAGGAAAAACTGGGGGTCGAGATAGCCGAGCAGCAGGTCGGCGTCGGTGACGGTGGGTTGTGTTCCGCCGCGCCCATAGCACACTGGACCCGGGTCGGCGCCCGCGCTGTCGGGACCAACCTTCAGCAGGCCCAGACTATCCACGCGCGCGATCGAGCCGCCGCCCGCGCCAATCTCGATCAGCTCTACAACTGGCGTCTTGACCGGCAGGCCACTGCCCGCCTTGAAGCGGTACTTACGATCAACCTCGAACTCAGTCGAGGTCAGCGGCTTGCCGTCTTCGATGACGCAGAGCTTCGCCGTGGTGCCGCCCATGTCGAAGGCCATGAGGTCGCGCACGCCGACCAGCTCCCCAAAGTAGGCGGTGGCGAGCGCCCCGCCCGCTGGGCCCGACTCCAGCAGCCGTAGCGGAAAACGGGTCGCCGTTTCAACGGTGGACAGTCCGCCAGACGACAGCATGAGCAGCAACTCTCCATCGACGCGCAGGTCACGCAGGCGACGGACCAGTTCGGCCAGGTATTCCTCAACGAGGCCCTGGACGTACACGTTCACCACGGTTGTCGACGTGCGTTCGTACTCTCGAATCTCAGGCACGACGTCCGAGGACAACGAAACACGGATGTCCGGCGCAATCTCGCGGATGAGATCCGCGACCACCTGCTCGTTCGCGCGATTCGCATAGCTGTGGATGAAGCACACTGCGATGGCCTCGATGTCTTTGTCGCGCAGCTCGGCAACGAGTTTCGCCACCACGTCTGGATCGGGTGTGCGCGCGACCGTTCCGTCCGCATAGACGCGCTCATCCACTTCCAGCCGCAGGTAGCGGGGCACCAGCGGCGTGGGCATTTCCAGGAACAGGTCGTACAGGTCATAGCGGTGCTCGCGAGCGATCTCGTACGCGTCGCGATAGCCACGGGTGGTGAGCAGAGCCGTGCGTGCGCCTTTTCGCTCGATTACCGCGTTGGTGACCAACGTGGTGCCGTGGATGACGTGCCGCACGTCCTGCGGCGGCGCGCTGGCTCGCTGCATCGCATCGGCGAGCACCTCGGCGACGGCATGCGATGGGTCGGCCGGAGTAGTGAGGACCTTGCCGACGGTGAGCTCGCCGGTGGCGTCGTCGATCAGGATGAGGTCGGTGAAGGTGCCGCCAATATCGATGCCAACCCGAACGTTACGCATCATGCGCGTAGGAGGCTACGACACCTGTATGAAACGACGTGGTCACGCGGTGGCGCTTGCCGCGCCGCCCAGGTACAGGCGAACCACCTCGGGGTTCTCAGCCACCGATTTGCTCGAGCCTTGCAGCCGCACGACGCCATTTTGAATGACGTAAGCTCGATCGGCCACCGCGAGGGCCATGCTGGCCATCTGCTCCACCAGCAGAATCGTCACGCCCTGATCGTGCAGGTCCAGGATGGTCTGGGCCACCTGGCGTACCAGCAGCGGCGCCAGGCCCATGCTCGGCTCGTCCATCAGCAGCATCTTGGGACCACTCATCAGCCCGCGCGAGATCGCCAGCATTTGCTGCTCGCCGCCTGAGAGCGTTCCCGCCTTCTGGCGACGACGTTCGAACAGCACCGGAAAGCGCCGAATCTCGTGCTCGGCCTGGTCGCGTGATTGGCCACGATTCCGGCTGACGCCACCCAACAGCAGGTTGTCAAAGACGGACTGATCGCCAAAGATCTGACGGCCTTCGGGTATGTGTGCCAGACCGCGGCGAACGATCTGGTCGCTGCGCAGGTTCGTGATGTCCTGCCCATCGAACGCAACCGAGCCGCTCTCGGAGCGAATCATTCCCGAGATTGCCCGCAGAGTGGTGCTCTTGCCCGCCCCGTTGGAACCGATCAGCGCTACTACCTCGCCAGGAAAGACCTCCAGGGTCACGCCATGAAGCGCCTCGACCTGGCCGTACTGGACTCTGAGATCCCGCACGGAGAGCAGCGGCGTTGAGCTCATGCGAGTTGCGGCGCGCGACGGAGGTCTTCGAAAGAGTGCTCCGCACTTCCCAGGTACGCTTCGATGACCCGCTGATTGCTCTGCACGCTCGCTGGCGTGCCCTCGGCGATCTTCTTGCCATAGTCGAGCACAGTGACGTGGTTGGAAACGCCCATGACCAGGTCCATGTGGTGCTCGATCACGAGCAGCGTGACGCCCGCGGCTGCCA
This sequence comes from Chloroflexota bacterium, assembly GCA_019239775.1. Classification (GTDB taxonomy): domain Bacteria; phylum Chloroflexota; class UBA6077; order UBA6077; family CF-72; genus CF-72. Next base: position 15,019 of record JAFAZN010000051.1, on the reverse strand, counting down.
CGCGGCGGATCACCTCAGAAAGCCGTCCGATTTCACTCGGATTCACGCCGGCGGCGGGCTCGTCCAGCAGGAGGATCGAGGGGCCGCTCGCCAGGGCTCTGGCAATCTCGACCATGCGCTGCAAGCCGTAGGGCAGCGACTGCGCCTCTGCGTCCGCGAGGTGTTCGATATCCAAAAACGCCAGCAGCTGCAACGAGCGCTCGCGAATTTCGGCCTCTTCCACGGCTGCGAGACGTGTACGTAGCAGCTGGTGCATGAATCCGGCCCGTCGGTGGACGTGAAAGCCCATCATCACGTTGTCGAGCACGCTCAGATCCTTGAACAACTGAATGTTCTGAAAGGTGCGAGTCACACCCAGGCCGGCGATGTCATGTGGGCGTAGGAGATTGAGGACTCGATCGCCCAGTCGCACGTGCCCGGCAGAGGGTGTGTAGACGCCGGTCACCACGTTGACCAGGGTGCTCTTGCCAGAGCCGTTAGGGCCGATCAGCCCGTGCACCTGACCTGGCTCGACCACCATTGACAGACCGTCAATGGCACGAACACCACCGAAATGCATCTTGACGTCCTCCAGCGCGAGGCGTTGGCGACCGGCCATGGATGGGATCGCCACGAGGCCATCCAGCGAGGTGACCGTGTGCGCTGCGCCGCTGGCGCGGCGCGTCTTGACGCGACGCAAGCCGGGCAGATCGCGAACGAAGCCCGCCAGGCCTTCAGGCATGAGGACCAGGAAGACGATGAGCAGACAGCCATACACGATCAAGAAGTGCTCGATGATCTGTGGCGTAATCAGTGTGAAGCCGAGAAAGCCGAACACAGTCAGTGCGCTCAATACACCGCGCGTAACGGAGCCTGTCTTCAGACGGACCAGTCCAGTCGCTGCGAGACCGCCCACGGCTACGCACAGAACCTGCAGCGGAAGGTTCGAGCTGGGTAGCACGTTGTATGAAGCGGCCGTCTTCAGCAACTCAGGCAGCACGACCAGCACGGCGGTGCCGAGAACCGGGCCGTAGACACTTCGCGCACCGCCCAGGATCACATAGACCAGGAGCTCGACGGATTTGTCGAAGCTGAACGTGTCTGAGACGATGTAGCCCTGCTGGTGCGTGAACAACGCCCCCGCGAGACCTGCCAGAACCGCGCTGAACGTGAAAGCCTTCAGCTTCATGCGGTACACCGAGACGCCGACTGTCTCTGAGGCAATTTCGGACTGACGCACGGCGTTGACGTTGCGTCCGAAGCGGCCGGTAAGCAGGTTGGTGGCAAGCAGTTGGACGACTAACGCCAGGCCAGCGCACACCCAGAAGTACAGGATCTGGCCGGTAAGGACCGGACCGTCGTCGCCGAACGGGCGGAACTTGCGCAAGGCGCCCATCGTCGTTCCGCCGAACCATTCGGGTCGCGGGATGTTGCCGATGCCGGTGGGGCCGTTGGTGACGTCAGTCCAGGTCTGCGCGACAACGAATGTGACGACTGCCAGGGCAATGGTCACCATCGCGAGGTAGTGCCCTCTGGCGCGCAGGGTGGGCAGCGCGACCAGGAACCCGAGTACGCCGGCGATACCTGCCGCTAAAAACAGCGCAATCCAGACCGGGACGCCCGCGCGGGTGGTCAGCAGCGCAGAGGCGTACGCGCCGAAGGCGAACAACGCCCCATGCCCGAGTGAGACCTGGCCCTGATAGCCGACCAGCACGTTCAAGCCGATGGCCGCGATCGTGTAGTAGGCGATCGTCTGCATGACCTGCTGCATGAAGCCGTCGTTGAAGATCAGCGGCGCCACAAAGATGCCAGCCGCGGCGGCCATCACCGTCAAGACCTGCGCACGTGTCGTCCCGTAGAAGACGGGCAGACGGAGGCGGCGGGCGTACCAGCGCTCGCGCGCGGACGAAAGGGGCGGGCTGATTGGCGCCTGGGCGGTTTGCGCGGTAGCCACCGTCTGGGAAAGTCCTCCTACACCTTTTCGCCGGTGGGCTTTTCAAACAGACCTAGCGGACGCCAGGCCAGGATCACGATCAGCAGGAAAAAGGTCACGGCATCACGCAGTGACGCGTTGAAGATCGCCACGATGAACTCGACGATGCCGAGCAGCAGCCCGGCGATCAGGATGCCGAAAGGGTTGCCCAGGCCGCCGATGATCGCGACGGCGAAAGCTTTGAGGCCTGGCAATACCCCCATCAACGAGTACGCGTGAAGTACGGGTACCACGAGCAGACCGCCGACGCCAGCGAGCACGCTCGAGATGATGTAGGCGAGCACGACCATCGCTCGCACATTGATGCCCATCAGGCCGGCCGCGCCCGGATTCAGCGCGACCGCGGCCATCGCCTTGCCGAGCAGTGAACGTTTCAAGAACAACAGTACGGCGCCGATGATGGCTAGCGACGCCACCAGGATGAACACCTCCTGGGGCAAGACGCCGAACTGAAAGAGACCGACATCAACCCGTATGGCCGTGTCACCAAAGACTGAGGGCACGGGCTTCGGCTCACGGCCCCAGATCACTTCGGCGGCATTGCGCAGGATCACGGCGACGCCCACCGTCGACAGAATCCAGCCGAGCGAAAAGGCACGGCGGAGCGGCCGGACCGCAACTCGCTCGACCACGACGCCCATCACCGCCAGCACCACTGGGATGACCGCAAGCGCCGCGATCAGCGCGAGGACCAACGGCGCCCCGCTCAGCGCCAGGCCGCCGAAGATCGTAAAGGCCAACATGCCGCCGATCATCAGGAAATCGCCCTGGGCAAAGTTCAACGTCTGGGTCGTCGAGAACGTGACGTAATAGCCCTGAGCGATCAGGGCGTAAATACTCCCGTAGACCATCCCGCTCGCGATCGCCTGCGGCAAACCGCGAATCAAGGTTTCGAGGGCGTCCACGTCTGCGCGTTCGCCTTACGGTCTATTGGGCTTTGACCAGCTCTCCGTTCTTCCACACCGCGGGGAACATGTCTTTGCCCTCCAGCGAGTGGTGACGGTCGGGACCGAACGGCTTGCTTGGCGCCGCGGTCACGCCTTTGAAGCCGTCGAGACCTTCGATAGCATCCCGCAGCTTGGCTGAATCTGGACCGCTCTTCGAGAGCGCCAGCAACAGCATGCGCGTGGCGTCGTAGGCCTGAGCGGGCGCGATAGGGAAGGGGTCCTCGCCGTAATCGCGCAGCATCTTCTGATGGAAATCGGCCGCCGCGGCGCTCTGGTCAGGCGTGAACGACGCGACCGTCACCACGCCCTCGGCCAGGTCTTTACCCGCCAGTTGCGGCACCAGCGGATCGCTCCAGCCCCAGGCGCCTGAGAACTGCACGTTGTAGTTGATCTTCTTGGCGCTGATCAGCAGGTTCGCGTCCTCAGGTCCGAGTCCGAAGTTGATGATCTGCTTGACGCCCGCGTCCTTCATCTTTTGAAGCTGCGAGGTCATGTCGGTGTCGCCGACGTTGTAGGTGTCCTGGGCCAGGATCTTGAAGCCCTGGGTTGGGATGATTTTGTCGGCGGTGGCCTTCGAGGCTGTGCCATAGCCGGTCGTGTCGTTCATGATGCCGATGGCGTCCCAGCCCTTGCTCTTCGCGTAGCCGAGGATCGTTTCGACCTGGAAGTTGTCCTGCATGGAGCTACGGAAGACCCATTTGCGCGGGTGCACGCCCGGGTCGCCATAGACGGCGGCCGGCTGGTTATTGGCGTCGACATAGACGACCTGGACCGACGTCGAGACGGGCACGATGTCGGGTACTTCGGCCTCTTCGACCTTTGGCAAGTAGGCCAGGGCGTTCCCCGAATTAACTGGTCCGATGATCGCGATGACCTTGTCTTGCTGCAAGAAGCGAGTCACGTTGGCAACAGCCAGCTCTGGCTTGACCTGGTCATCCAGGATCGCGACGTTGATTTTGCGACCCTGATAGCCGCCCGCGTCATTGAATTCTTTGGCGCAGATTTCGATGCCGCGCTTCATGCCGACGCCGAAGTTCGACGTCGCACCGGTTAGCGAGCCGTCGGCGCCGATGTTGATTGGGGCGCCGCCCGCGCCCTGCGAGGCGAACTCCGCGCACGAAACCGTATTGGCAGGCGCGGCGGCACTAGCAGGCGCCGCCGCGGTTGTCGGTTGTGCCGCTGTCGCCGCCCTCGGCTGGGCGGCGGGCGCGGAATTACACGCCGCCAGAACTAGCGCTAATGCACTCAGAACGAACACACGCACCATTGCGAGAAGGTCCCCCAGGCGCAATTTCGCGCGAGACGTTATCACACCCCGCGCGCGCCACAAGGGACTTCTTATTCAGGCGAAGTTGATGTAAACGGTCTTGACCTTGGTGAAGAAGTCGATCGCTTCACGGCCCTGTTCGTGCGGACCAATGCCAGAGGCTTTGACACCGCCGAATGGCAGGTGCACTTCACCGCCAAGGGTGGGCTGGTTAACGTGGGCGATCCCGACGTCCACCTTGTCGACGAAGCCGAAGATGGCCCGAACATCGCGGGTGTAGACCGAAGCGGCCAAGCCGTACTCGACCGCGTTGGCCGCTTCGAATGCTGCCTCTGTATCGCGTACGCGGATTACCGAGAGGACTGGGCCGAAGATCTCTTCGCGGGCCACGCGCATTTCGGGTGTGACCCGATCGAAAACGGTCGGGGCCAGCCAGTGGCCTTGTGGAAGATCGCCGAGTTGAGCCGTGTAGACCTTCTCCGCGCCCTCGTGCTGGCCAACCTCGAGGTACTTCAACACGCTCTCGCGCTGGTCGGCCGTAACCGCCGGGCCGACATCGGTCGTCTCGTCAACCCCCGGCCCCACCACCAAGCGTCGGGCACGTGTGACGACGTGATCAAGGAGTTTGTCGGCAACGCTCTCGACTACGATCGTGCGGCTGGTGGCCGTGCAACGTTGGCCAGTCGATCCGAAGGCACCATCGACGATGCCCGCGGCCGCGAGGTCGAGATCGGCGTCGGCCAGCACGACCGCGGCATTCTTGCCACCGAGCTCACCTTGCATGGGGATACCGCGCGCGGCGAGGCGTGCGGCTACGTGTCGTCCGGTGGAGGTGTGGCCGGTCAGACTCACCGCGCGTATCTCTTCGGCATCGAGGAGTGCCTCGGCGGCGGGTCCGCCGCGGGCTGCAAGGACGTTGAGAATGCCGTCAGGCAGGCCGGCTTCCTGGTACAGCTCAGCCAGGCGCACCGCGCTCGCGGGCGTGGACGAGGCCGGCTTCAGAATCACCGCGTTGCCCGCAAGCAGAGCTGGCGCGATTTTCCAGGCCGGGATCGCAAGGGGAAAATTCCAGGGCGTGATGCAGGCGACGACGCCGAGCGGCTGTCGCGTCGTGAAGGCGAACTTGGAGAAGACTTCCGAGCCCGAGGTGTAGCCTCCGAAGCGACGTCCCTCACCGGACATGAACTCGGTGATGTTGATGCTGCGCTGGACCTCGGCGCGCGAGTCCTTGACGGCTTTGCCCTCTTCCAGCGAGATCAATCGCGCCAGCTCCTCGCGATGCTTATCCATCAGTCGCGCAGCTTCGAGTAGGACCTTGCCGCGGCTGGGCGCAGCCGTGTTGCGCCACGTTGGCCATGCCTGGGCGGCCGTGCGCACCGTGGCCTTGACCATTTCGATATCGGCCGATTTAAAGCCGCCCAGCGTCTGATTTGACGCGGCCGGGTTCTCGCGCACCAGGTCGGCAGGTCCATCTGGCAGGACTCGGCGACCGCCGATGAAGTGCGCGTACAGGTCTTTGATGTCATGCGCGTGTGTCTCGCTCGGCGTAGCTGTCGCGACCATGTGCTAAGGATAGGCTTGATCGATCGATGCCTGAGGTTCGCATCGCCGAAAGGCGCATCTGGGTGGCCGACGAGAGCCGCGCACTGCTATCGGGCGAAGTTCACTTCTGGCGGCTCGACCCAGCAGTATGGCCGGCGGTCCTGGAGCGGCTTAGAGACCTTGGTCTGGACATCGTCAGTACCTACGTTTGCTGGGAATTTCACGAGATTGCTCCTGGCGAATTCGACTTCGAGGGCACGAGCAACCCGCGTCGAAATCTGTTGGGTTTCCTCGATTTGGCAGCCCAGAGAGGGTTCTGGGTTCTCCTTCGGCCCGGGCCTTACATCTACGCCGAGTGGCCGAACTCCGGTGTGCCCGAGCGCGTGGTGCAGCGGCATCGCTTGCATCCGCGGTTCGTGGCCGAGGCCAAGGTCTGGATGGCGGCAGTGGTTGCGGCGGTGCGCGATCGGCTGGCTACGCATGGCGGCCCGATCGTGCTCCTGCAAGCTGACAATGAGGCCGACCCATGGATCGACGTGTATGGCTCGCAGCTCGGACTTGCGGACGCGCCCGGGCTGTTCCAGACGTATCTGGAGAGCCGCTACGCACAGATTGCGTACCTGAACGAGGCATGGGGAACTTCGATCGAGACCTTCGCCGAGCCGCGTGCCGTCCAGAGTCCTGCATACGAGCCATTCAAGGAGCGATACCGCGACGTATGTCGGTTCCGGCACTGGTACGCAACCGAGGTGGTCCGATGGACGGCGGCCGAGTATCGCCGCCTCGGTGTTAACGTACCGATCTACGCGAACACGTACATCGATAGCGCCGTCCAGGACTGGCGGTCGTTGGCATCGGTGTGTGAGCTAGTCGGGCCGGACACCTACCCCTGCTCAGGCATGGCGGATCGGCCTGACGAGCATCGCGGATTGCTCGATGCCGTGCGCTACGCACGCTGTTGCGCTCCGCTCAGCTTCATACCTGAGTTCGAATCCGGCATCTGGCATGGCTGGCATCGTTGGGTTGGAACGCTCACGGCTACGCACTCCGAGCTGAACGCATTCAGCGCGATGCTCGCGGGTGCCAGCGGCTGGAACTGGTACATGCTGGTCGGCCGCGACAGCTGGTACATGAGCCCGATCAGCGATCTCGGCCGGTTTCGACCCGAACTGGCGCCCGCGTACGCCGACATTGTGCGCGTGTTTCGTGCACTTGACCCGCCGGGTCTTTCGAGGCTCTGCGATACCGCCGCCACGTTCAATGCGCTGGAGCGCGCGGCTGACCCCGAATCAGGACAGTCGGTGCTGCGCGCCCTGTACGCGGCAGATCTCGACTACGCGTTCTTCGACCTGGATAGTGGTGGCTACGACAAGCCGCTGCTGTTCTACGCTGGCGGCGCAGGCATTTCCTCGGAGCAGCTGCTACGGCTGCGCCAGTACGTGGAGGGTGGCGGGACCCTGGTGTGCCTCCAGCCGCCAGCGCTGGATGGCCTTGCCGCTCCGCCAAGTCGCGTGGCGACCGCGGCGGCGCCGCAGCGTTTGCGCCTCAACCTGGGGGTCCATTCGGTTGAGCTCAGCAGCGATGCGGTTTTTGTCTACGCAGACGACCTCGGCGAGCCGATCGTCGCCGAGCGGATTGCGCCATTGCCGCCGAGCCAAGAAGGTGGGCACTCGCACGTGCTCTTGCCCATCGGGGAAAGGCTGCATGTTGGCTACGCCCGTCCTGTTGGCCGCGGCCGGCTCGTTGTGCTCGGCGTCGCGCCGGATCCTGAGTTGATGCTGGCGGTCCACCTATGGTTTGGCGTGAGCATCCCTTCTCGAGCCAACTCGCCTAGGGCTCAGTCAGCGCTGTTCGAACGAGGTGATGAGCATTTTCTGATTGTGACCAACACGGCGCCCGAGGATCGTGACGTCCTGGTGCGCCTCGACCTGCCGAACGCATTGCCACACAGCGCGACTGACCTGCGTACGGGGCGCGACGTGGTTGTCGTCGGTAGTGGGGTTGTCGTCAACGTACCGGCACGCTCAGGCACGGCTGTGCGTCTGGACTGAACTTGGCCGGCGCGGCCTCCTCCGGATATATTGCGATCCCACTCGCTGCCGATGCTCAGTTCGTAAGGCTCTTTGATCCAGGATCCTGGCAAAAGAGCCGTGGAGGTGCTGCTGATGTCCGTCGATACCCTCGAGTTCCTGCTTCTGCTGAGCGGCTGGATCGTCGCCTTCCTGCTCGGCCGCGAGCTGCAGACCGGGTATCGGCTGTGGCGCCTGCGCGCCGCCGAACAGCGCCCCCGCCGCGACAGCTAACCTCGACGCGCCTAGAAATCCGGCCAGGTAGCGGGATTGTCTGCTAGGGTATGGAACAGACGTTCTATGCCCAGTTGTCATCTCTGCGGCGCGCACTTCCCGAATTGGCTCTACCTCGACGGCCGCAGTCGCAACCTGGGTAGTCGCAAGTACTGCCTGACGTGCTCCCCGTACGGGCTGCACAACGTCCGCAAATTAGAACGTGTTCCGACTGGTCCACCGATCAGTAAGGTGTGTGCGAAGTGCGGGCTCGAAAAGCCGATTGGCGAGTTCTACATGCGGCGCGACAGATCCTGCTCGCATGCCTGGTGCAAGGTGTGCAACACGGAGCATCGAAAGGCCCGTTTTCGACAGGACCGTTTGGCCGCCTTGTTGCACTACAGCCGTGGCGAGCTGTGTTGCGCGTGCTGTGGGGAGACCCGCCTCGAGTTCCTCGCACTCGATCACATCAACGACGATGGTGCCGCGCACCGACTCGAGCTCGGACCCCAGGCAGGCCGCCACTTCTACGCCTGGCTGCGCAAGACTGGCTACACTTACCAAGCGCTGGTCGTTGCCTGTCACAACTGCAATATGGCGCGAGCGCTGTATGGCCAGTGCCCGCACAAACGGGATGGCCCCGTGGCGCAGCCGGATAGCGCGAGCGTTTCCTAAACGCTAGGTCGGGAGTTCGAGTCTCCCCGGGGTCACTGAGGATCATGCCAAGAGAGCCGTCCTACGCCGCGCAACTTGGGGCTGTGCTCGGACGGCGAGACGCGGCGGCGTTGAGGCTGTTTTTGATGCAGGCCGCGGAGCGGTTTGGGGATGAGCGCCAGGTGGCGGATGTGCGCGACAAGTCAGATGCTGAGATGGATGAGCTGTTGCATCGCATGATCCTGTCGCGCTCGGACCTGAGCGAGCTCCATCGCGCCAGCCGTGAATGGCTTTTTCGCCACGGCATCGACGCGTTTGGCGCCACGGGCGAACGCCGCAACTAGCCGGTTGGCCACGGCGGGCACCACAGGTCACGCGCCGGCCCAGTCACGCGCCCGCCGGGTTGCCTGCCTGCCGGGCTAAGCGTTTACTGGGCTGACCTCGGCGCTGCTGAAGCCGCCGCCCACGCCGAGCGCGACAATCGCCAGCAGCGACAGCAAAGGCGCTACCTCAGCATCCACCAGCCGCAGCGCAAACGCCGCGCACATGGCGAAGGTGCCCGCGGCAAGCCAGTTTGTTCGCGGAAAGCGCAGCCACATCAACAGCAGCAAACCAGTCGCAACCCCGGCCGCCAGCAGCATGGGCAGATCGAGCATCGCGATCAGCCCCGGTTGAACGCGCCCAAGCAGGTCCAGCGCAGACGGAACCAGCGTGACGGCCAGCACAACCGCGGGCAGCGTCGCGGGCTGATCAGTCGCACGAGCTGGTATGTGGGCTAGCGCACGAACGGCCATAGGTCGGTTGACCCCAGTTCAACGCAGGGGGTGTGCCAGCCATTACGTCGGCTGCTCTAAAAACGAAACTCAGATGCCGGCGAGCGCTTCCACCATGAACGGGTGCAACGCGCGGTTGCTGGCCAAGACCTGACCGCCATCGACGCTGAACCTGGACCCGTCCGCCGCGGAGACCTGACCGCCTGCCTCACGAACGATGAGCGCGCCCGCCGCCAGATCCCACGGCTTCACAATGTGTTCCCAGTAGGCATCGAAGCGGCCGCACGCGACATAACACAGGTCCAGCGCAGCGCTGCCAACACGTCGCACCGCCTGCGAGCGGTGGCTCAGTACCTCGAAGCTGCGCAGTGCACGCGACAGTGCCCCGTCGCGGTCGTACGGAAAGCCCGTGGCCAGCATCGCTTGACGTAACTCATCTACGTTCGAGACGTGGATCGGTCGACCGTTCAGCGTCGCGCCACTGCCAGCCGAGGCCACGAATAGCTCTTCCACGTAGGGTGCGTATACGGCCCCAAACTGCAGCTCGCCGTCGGCCTCGAAGCCAATCGAGACGCAAAACAGCGGAAAGCCATGCGTGTAGTTGGTAGTTCCGTCCAGCGGGTCGACGATCCAGCGAAAGCGGCTTTCGCTGCCGCCGTGCGCGCCGCCCTCCTCGCCGAGAATCGTGTGCGACGGGAACGCCTCGACAATGGCCCGCGCGACCAGTTGCTCGCTCGCAACGTCGACGTCGGTGACCAGGTCGACCACGCCCTTGTGGCGTACTTCGCCGATCGAGTCGATGCGACTGCGCAGCAGCTCGCCGGCGGCGCGTGCCGCGGCGACCCCTACCTCGCGAACGCGCGCGGCATCGAACGCTTCGGCCAATAGTGTGTCAGCGTTTGGTAGCGAAGCGCGCGGCGGCGGGCGGCGCCACGTTCTCAGGCGGTCGCAGCACGATCGCGCCCTTGTCGCAGGCTGCTTCGCACAGATAGCACGAGACGCAGGCCTTGGGGTTTGTTAGCGAGGCTATTGCCTGCCACGGCTTGTCCTCGTCGATCATGCTCAAGCACTCGAAGGGGCAGATGTCGACGCAGTAGCGGCAGCCGCTGCAAATCTCCTCCTGCACCACGGGCTTCGCCCACTCGGTGCGTCGGACCTTTTCCGCCGTGTTGCCGTACGTGTCGAAGATGGCGTCGTACGGGCAGGCGCGTCCACACGCGCCGCAGTCAATGCAGGTCTTGGGATCGATGAAATAGAACTCTTTTTTCACGCCGTTGATCGCGGTAACGGGACACACCGTCTCGCACGCGCTGCAACCGACGCACTTTTCGTTGATGAAATACGCCATCTAGGTTTGTGAGCTTCGCTCTCCGCGGCAGTTTAGCATTCGAGTGGCGAATCCCCTAATGCCACACGCAGTTCGGCCGACAAGTTGTTGTGCTGCCAGAGTCGCAGTCGGCCGAACTTCGTATGACGGATTGCACCCAGGGGCACGCGGTCCGAACCTGTGCGGCAGAGGACTTCGGGCGTGCCCCTAGGTGCTCACGTCTCTACCGCGGGCGGACTCTCCACGTGCGTTCCGCGTGCGGTGGAGATGGGCTGCGAGTGCATGCAGATCTTCCTTGCGCCGCCGCAACGCTGGCAGGCGCCCAAGCACGCCGACGAACAGGTCAGCGAGTTCAAGCGCCTCATCGCTGAAGCGCGCATCGCGCCGACCTATGCGCACGCCAACTACCTGATCAACCTGGCCGCGGGCGATCCCGCGATGCGCGAAAAGTCGATCGTGAGCCTCAGCGCTGCGACCGAATGGGCCGATCGGGTTGGGCTCGACGGCGTCGTGGTCCACATCGGTTCGGCGAGAGGTCAAGCCGTCGAGGATGCTGAGGCCCAGGTCGCCACCGCGCTGCGCGAGGTGCTCGACAAAGGGACGACGTCGATGATCCTCCTGGAGAACTCGGCGGGCTCAGGCGAATATCTCGGCTCACGCTTCGAGCAGATCGGCAACATCCTGGAGAATCTCGGCCGCGATGAGCGGCTGGGCCTGTGCCTTGATACCGCCCACACGTTTGCGTCGGGCTACGACCTGCGCATCGATGAGGGCATCGAGCGCGCGATCGAGGAGGTCGGTCAGTTCATCGGTTTGGAGCGGCTCAAGTTGATCCATGCCAACGACTCGAAGGTTGGGCTCAATAGCGCGGTGGACCGCCATGAGAATATCGGCAAGGGCCAATTGGGTGACGCGGCGTTCACCCGCATGCTCGCCCACCGCGCCCTAAAGAACATCGCGTGGGTCCTCGAGGTTCCCGGATACGAGGACAAAGGCCCGGACAAACCGAACCTTGACGACCTCAAGCGTCTAGCTGGCCGCGACTAGCGCCTGCGCGAGGTCCCCGATGAGGTCTTCGGCCTCTTCAATCCCGACCGAAAGCCGAATCAGGCCATCATCGATGCCGACTTCGGCCCGCCGTTCGGCAGGCAGGCTTGCGTGCGTCATCAATGCTGGAAGCTCGATGAGGCTTTCGACGCCGCCGAGGCTTTCCGCAAGCGTAAAGAGCCGAGTGCGGCGGGCCACTTCGCGGGCTGCCTCGACGCCGCCTTTGACCTCGAACGAGAGCATGCCGCCGAAGCCGCCGACCATCTGACGTTTGGCGAGCTCGTGCTGTGGATGCGACGGCAGTCCGGGGTAGTACACCCGCTTGACATTCGCGTGCTGCTCCAGGAAACAGGCGACCTCCATGGCATTGGCCGAGTGCTGGCGCATCCGCACCGACAGCGTCTTCAGGCCGCGCAGCACCAGCCAGCTATCGAACGGGCCTGGCACCCCGCCGACCGCGTTCTGCAGGAACTTCAAACGTTCGTAGAGGTCACCGTTAGACGTCACTAGGGCGCCGCCGACCACGTCCGAATGTCCGCCGAGGTATTTCGTGGTGCTGTAGTGCACCAGGTCCGCGCCAAGCTCGAGGGGGCGCTGACAGTACGGACTGGCGAAGGTGTTGTCGACAGCGACCAGGATGTTGCGTTCGTGCGCGATGCGCGCGACCTCCGCAATGTCGATCAGCTTCATCAGCGGATTGGTTGGACTCTCCAACCAGATCAGGCGCGTGCCGGCTTCAATCGAATTTGTAACGCTATGTGTGCGCGTTGCATCGACAAACGTGAAACGTAGGCCGACGCGCTCGAGTACGCGATGGAACAAGCGGAACGTGCCGCCGTACACGTCGTCGGAGGCGATGATGTGGCTGCCCGTCTCCAACAGGTGCAGGGCAGTGTCTTCGGCAGCCATGCCGCTCGAGAAGGCAAGGCCGTAACGACCTCCGTCCAGCGAGGCCAGGCACGCTTCGAGCGCGGCGCGAGTTGGATTAGCCGTTCGCGAATAGTCGTAGCCCTTGTGAACCCCGACTTCGGACTGGGCATAGGTGCTGGTCTGGTAGATGGGCACGATCACCGCGCCCGTGGCCGGATCGGGGTCCTGGCCAACGTGGATGGCGCGTGTAGCAAAACCGTCGGTCATCAGCTAGTGGCGGTGCCGCATGCGGCTCTCCTCAGCGACGAATTCAAGCAGGTCCAGTTTGGTCAGCATGCCCACGGGCCGCTCATGGTCGAGGACAACGAGGGCCGGCGCGCCACCTCCAAGCAGGACGTCAAAGGCTTCATCAATGTCGGCGCCACGCGGAATCGTCGGGAACGGCGGATCCATCGCCGCACCAACTGCCGAATCGACCAGCGACGGGTCACGATAGACCCGGTCCAAAAGCGTGCGCTCCTGAATCGACCCGACCATGCGCCCTGCCTGGACAGAGCCGTTGCCGCCGCCTTCGAGCACGGGCAACTGGCTGATGCCGTAGTTCTGCATGGTGTCAATCGCCGAGCGCACGCTGTCGCGCGCCTGCACGCCGATGAAGGCTGGCGTCTTACGAGGGCCGATCACGTCGCCCACGGAATGGGTTGGGAACTGCTCGAGGAAGCCATTGGCGCGCATCCACTCCTCGTTGAACACCTTGCTCAAGTAGTTGCGCCCGGTATCTGGCAGCAGGACCACCATGAGCGCATTCGGATCGTCGATTTCGCGTGCGACGCGCATGGCCGCGACCACGGCAGCCCCGCTCGAGCCGCCGGCAAGAATCCCCTCCTCGCGGGTTAGGCGCCGCGCCATCAGAAAGCTCTCCTTGTCGTCAACCACCTCAATTCGGTCGACTACCGACAGGTCCATCGTGCTCGGAAGAAAATCCTCGCCGATGCCCTCCACCTTGTAGATCTTGGGGGTGAATTGATCACCTGCCGAATAGATCGAACCGACGGGATCCGCACCGATCACCTGGACGGCGGGGTTGTGCCGCTTGAGCACCCGTCCGACCCCGCTGATCGTGCCGCCCGTGCCCATGCCAGCGACGAAATGCGTGATCTGTCCATCAGTTTGCTGCCAGAGCTCCGGCCCGGTGGATGCCTCGTGCGCCGCTGGATTGGCAGGATTGAAATACTGGTTCGGCTGGAACGCGCCGGGGATCTCGCGCGCGAGACGGTCGGCCACGCTGTAGTAACTCTGCGGGCTCTCGCGCGGAACCGCCGTAGGACAGACCACGACCTCCGCGCCGTAGGCTCGCAGCAGAGCGATCTTCTCCGCCGACATCTTGTCGGGCATCACGCAGACCAGACGGTAGCCCTTGAGCGCCGCGGCGATGGCCAGGCCTGTACCGGTGTTGCCCGAGGTGGGCTCGACGATCGTGGCGCCGGGCCGCAGAAGGCCAGCTTCCTCGGCCGCCTCGATCATGGCCATGCCGATGCGATCCTTGACCGAGCCACCGGGATTCAGGAACTCGACTTTCGCCACGACAGGCGTCCGCGTATCAGCGGACAGCCGCGACAGCCGCACCAGCGGCGTATTGCCAACCGCGTCCAGGATCGTGTCCAGTATCTCGCCCATTGCGCGAGCCAGCGCTGGGAGCATACGGCTTATCCTGCCCAGACGCATGGCTGATCTCGCTCAGGTGCAAGCCGCCCTCGTGGAGTGGTACGGCCGTCATGCTCGCGATCTGCCCTGGCGGCAGACGTGTGACCCGTACGCCATTCTGGTTGCCGAGGTGATGCTCCAGCAGACGCAGGTGGACCGAGTTCTTCCAAAGTGGCGCGCCTGGCTCGAGCAGTTTCCAACGCTTGGGGATCTCGCCGCGGCCAGCCGCGCGGACGCCATTCGTGCCTGGCAGGGGCTTGGCTACAACCTGCGAGCGGTCCGCCTCCACGAGATTGCCTGCCAGGCGGTCGCCGAGTTCGGGGGTCAACTGCCGCGGACAATGGAGCAGCTGCTCACGCTGAAAGGCGTCGGTCGCTACACCGCCGCTGCCGTTGCATGCTTCGCCTTGGGAGAACCCGTGGCGCCCGTGGACACAAACATACGGCGCGTGCTCGGTCGCGTTTTCAGCCTGGAGCCACAGAACGTCGAGGCGATCGCCCAATCGCTGGTGCCGCTGGATCTCGCGTACGAGTGGAATCAGGCGCTGATGGACCTTGGCGCCACCCTCTGCCGCCCGCGCCAGCCGCTGTGCCTGGTGTGCCCGCTCGTATCCCAGTGCGGTGGTCCTCGCGCA
>JAFAZN010000466.1 GCA_019239775.1 Chloroflexota bacterium | reverse complement strand
GCCGGCCAGCAACTGCCCGTCGTCGACCATTGGATAGTCGGCGCCGGCTTCGGACATAAATGCCTTGAACGCGACCGCACCCAGCGCGTGCATTTCCGGAATGTGCTCGATGGACTCCGGTATGAGCGCTCCCCACAAGCCGAAATCGGTGACACTCCGGGCTCCGGCTAGATCGCGCTTGGCAGCAAATGTTGCGGCGTCCTTCGGCGGTGGAACGCTGATGGGATGTTCCAGTACCGTGGTGACTCCGCCTGCGGCGGCCGCTCTGGTGCCGCACTCGAAGCCCTCGCGAGTCTCCCACGGCGCGGGTTCGTCGAAGTGGCAATGCGCGTCGACACCACCCGGAATGACAAGTTTGCCCTGTGCGTCGATCTTCTCGTCCGCATCCGGTCCGCGATCATCCGGATCCGTCAGCGCGACGACTCGGCCCTCTCGAATGACGACCGTCGCTTTGAAGGCGCCGTACTCGGTTGCAACTGTTCCGCCGTAGACGACCAGGTCAGCGGGTGGCATTGTGCAGCGGACTGTATGCGGCAGGCGTGCGGTGCGTATGTAGCTCACTTGCACAAGCATCCGACGCTGCCTTCGTAACACCTGCCCAATCGGCGATGCTCCAGTTGTGCACTATGCTGGACAGCGTTTGGCTACTCCACTCTGGAGCCTGTCGCTGGTTGAGCAAGTGGACCTCGTGCGTACACGCCAGGTCTCTCCTGTCGACCTGGCGGAGTCCGTTCTCGAGCGCATTCAGACGTGGAATCCGGAGCTCCTGGCTTTTTGCGCCCTCAATCCTGAACTGGTGCTCGATCAGGCCCGGCACGCCGAACACCAGGTGCAGTCGGGCGAGCCCCTTGGCCTGTTGTGCGGCGTGCCAATTGGCGTCAAGGACCTGATTTTCACCCGTGATCTTCCGACCGCCGGCGGCTCGCCGTGGTACCGCGGCTTCCTACCGGAGGAGGACGACGTCGTCGTCGAGCGCTTGCGCGCGGCGGGCGCCGTTATCCTGGGCAAGACGAATGTGCCGGAGTTCGGCTTCGGCCCCGGATCCACCAACTCGGTGTATGGACAGACGTGCAATCCGTGGAACACCACGCGCACGCCTGGTGGCTCCAGCGGAGGATCGGCGGCAGCCGTGGCGACCGGAATGGGTGCCGCGGCGCTTGGCAGCGACGGAGGTGGATCGATACGGGTGCCGAGCAGTTTCTGCGGCGTGTACGGCCTCAAGCCTTCGTTCGGACGCGTGCCGCTATACCCCGGCTGCCGCGATGAGCGCTACCCCGGCTTCAGCGCTTGGGAATCGATCGAGCACATCGGGCCAATCGCCCGGCACGTGAAAGATGCCGCGCTCGTGCTGGATAGTATCGCCGGGCCCGACCCGCGCGACCGTCACTCGCTGCCGGCTGAGCGACACCCGTTCGCCGACATCACCCCGGAAGCGGCTGATGTTCGCGGCCTGCGCATCGCCTTGGCGCTGGACCTGGGTGGCTATGCGCGGGTGGATCCAGAAGTCCGCCAGGCCGTCGAACACGCCGCGACTCGCTTCGCCGCAATGGGCGCCGACGTGGAAGACGTGACCGACCATCCACCGTTTGGCAGCGACCCAGGTGAGTTGTTCGAGACGGTGGTGGCGATGGATGCCGATTTGCCAGCGCTCCGAGTGTGGGCTGAACGGTATCCGGAGCAACTCAACCCGCGCATCGCTGCGATGCTGGAACGCGAATGGACATTTGAGGACCTGGCTCGGGCCAGTGCTGGACGGCAGGCGCTGTACAACCAGCTCTGGCGCTTTTTTCAGAAGTACGACTTGTTATTGACGCCCACTACGCCTGTTGCAGCATTTGATGTAAATCAGCGGCTCCCATCGAGCATTGACGGCAGTACCGATGTGCCTGCACATGCGCTCAGCTGGTTCACCCTGCCGTTCAATCTGACGGGTAATCCGGCGGCCAGTCTGCCCTGCGGCAGAACCACGGATGGACTGCCTATCGGGCTTCAAATCGTCGGTAACCACCTGGACGATCGCGGCGTCCTGTGCGCCTCAGCCGCGTTCGAGCGTGAAACGAACTGGACCTCGGGCTGGCCCAACTTCAAGGGGATGCCGGAACAAATCGCCCCACCCGTCCAACACGTCGTGAAGACCGGCTAACCGCAGTGCGTGCCAGATGGTCACCAGCGTCGAGTCGAAGACCGGTTTGGCATGTGTCTGCTCGAGTTCCGTGACGAGCCAGGCGGCGGGCAAATTCGTACAGATGATGGCCATCGCCTCCGCATCTGGACGGTCGGCTCGAGCAACTAGCTCGCGGATTGTGGCGGCCGGCACCTCAGCGAATGCTGCATTTGTCGATATTTCGAGCGCAGCTGATCCAGCGCATAGCAGACCACGGCTGGCAAAGGTCCGCCGATTGCATCGCGCACCGACGTAAGATAGGGTACCGCCAGCGCGTAGCGCGAGATTCCATACTGTTCGAACGCCTGGAGTTGCGCCAA
>JAFAZN010000420.1 GCA_019239775.1 Chloroflexota bacterium | reverse complement strand
GTCAATGCTCGAAGCACGTCGCCGCGCACCGCCGGTCAGTCGCCACCGTACTCGTCGTGGCGGCGGATCCACACAGGTCGTCGAGTATCGGCTCGATTGCCTTTCGCGTCTGCTCTGGACGGCTCGAGGCCCAGTTGAAGCCCCAGCCCATCCGCGACTGATACGCTCAGACTATCGAACGCGTCTGCAATCGAGGAGTTCACCGGGCAGTCGCCCGTATAGCTCGGACCGAACATGAAGTGGTAGATGAGCAGCTGCGAGCGGCCGTCGTCGTCTGCATGGTGTTATCCAGCCTCCTCACTCAGGCCGCGATTGGGTCGGCCATTACGAGCGCCGCGTTCTGGCGCTCGAATGTTTTCGTCACACCTGCAACACCTGCCGCCGCGTCAGCGGGCGGCGCTCGTGCTGCGTGAGGTGCTGGGCTTTCGGAGGGCCGAAGTGGCCGAGATGCTCGAAACAAGCGGCGCGTCGGTCAAAGGTGCGTTGCAGCGCGCCCGCGCGACGCTGGACGCACGGCTAGGTGCCACTGACCGCGATCTTGTCCCCCTGCCTGGCTCCGAGCGCGAGCGAGACGTCGTCGGCCGCTTCATTGCCGCCGTCGAGCAGGGTGATACGCCAGGGCTGATCGAGCTGCTCAGCGATGACGCCACAACCGTACGAGTACCAGGGTGCCGAGCCGATCGCGAGATTCATCGCTCGCGAACGCGGGGACCGTCGCGGCGCCAACCTCCGGCTGGTCCCGACTCGCGCCAACGGCCAGCGGGCCTTTGGGTGCTATCTGCCGGATCCCCACGCACCGGTGGTCCGCGCCTACGGGATCATGGTTCTCACGCAGCGTGAGAACCGCGTGTCGGCCGTCACGTGGTTCGGCGAGCGCAGCCTTTTGGCACACTTCGGGCTGCCGCGGACCCTGCCGGAGCAGGCTCACTCAGCCGATCCGCTCAGCCAGGGAAACGATGATCCCCTCTGGCCCGCGCACATACGCCATGCGCCAGCTGTTTTCGTACTCACCGATGCCGCCAACTAGGCCGTATCCGTCCGCGGCCAGCTGGTCGACCGTCGCTCGCAAGTCGTCGACCTGGAATGCCACGTTGCGCAGGCCCAGTTCGTTGGCCATGGCGGTGGGTGACCCTGGGTGGTGTTCGGGGTGGACGAAGCTCGACAGCTCCAGCCCAGCGCCTCCACCGGGCGGCCGCAGCACGACGATGTGACTGCGGACACCGGCAATACCAGTGACGGTGTCCACGAACTCGCCCTCTATGAACGTCTGGCCCTCGACCTCGAGGCCCAGCTTGACGAAGAACGCGGTGACCGTGTCAAGGTCGGCGACGGTGATACCGACATGGTCGAGACGGCGTATGTGCGACATGAGATACATCCTCCGCATCTGTTGGTGCGTGAGCCTTGCTGGTCGAGGCCCGCATTTAGTGAGCGGAGTGGTCCGGCGGTTCTCGACATCGATACGCCTGGGATCGTGCACGACGGATTAGTCCAGAATGTCGCCGACGGCGTCTTCGACCATGTTCAAGCCTTCGAATCCGGTGTAGTAATAGGCACACGCCACGATTGCCAGAACCATCCAGTCTTTGCTGAGGCCCCATGCTTTGCCGAGCAGCACGGCATCGCGCAGGCCGTCGGCGTAGCCGTTGGCGACGTTGTGGTAGATCATCAGAAACGGCATGACCTGGCGCGGCAGCGCACCGCGGAAAATGCCTTCCCAGCGGAGGCGATAGGCCTTGAGAAACTCGGGGCGGTACCTGGCCATGAAGCGCACCCACTTGGGGACCTCGCCGCCGTTGCGGAGGTGCCACTCCTCCAGGCGCTGCTTATCCATCGCCGTAAAGTCCCGCGTGGAAGGATCCAGGCCAGCCTTGAACGGCGAAAGGTCGTAGTCCCACTCGGCGGGAAACGGTGACTTTGCCACCGGTCGGTCTTGGAAATCCTTGATAAACGGCCAGGTCGCCCGATACACGCCCTCGAGACCGCGGACACCGGCATACACCTGCGCGGACATGACGATTTCCATCAACTGCGCTTTGGTAATCCCCTGATCTTGCATCACCTTGAATTCGTTGGTGATGCCAATCTCCCAATCCAGAAATACGTACGTGTGCAGCTGTCCCACCGACATCATGAACACCGCTTCCGGCAAACCGCGACGAAACTCTGGTAGCAGACGGTGGTGCAGCTTCATCATGTCTGGCCGGTTCTCAAGCCACACGGAATGCGACGTTTGCAGGTACAGCGGCACGTGATTGTTGCGTGCGTAGTTGTAAAACGTGTCCTTTTCTTCCTGAGTTGTCGTCTCGAGGTCATCGAGGTTCAATCCACGATGGAACCCATAGCGCACGTTCTCCACTGTCACAGGTTCTCCTTCTCCGCCACAAAGTGGTGATGCTGGTTGAAGTTGGTCAGGCGTCCAGCCACGCTTCGGTGAAGTACCAGGCACCGTATTGGTTGATCGTCATCCCATGGACTTTCTTCGTTGCGACGAGGATCTGAGGGTTCGTCGCAAATGGCATCGCCCAAGACTGATCAAGGATGTAGTCGTTCAGCCGGGCGTAGAGTGTCTTCTGCTTTGCGGGGTCCGGCTCGGTCGCAACCTGTCCGACCAGGTCCTTCCACTCTGGAGCGTCCCAGTCCGTATTGTTGGGATTTGGCCGCCAGGTCGGTCCGTTCAGATTGTTAATCGGCAGTAGGTTGGCTACGACGTCGCCGGTTGCATACATCGCGTTGTAGGTGTGGCCGAGCACGTTGCCAGCCCAGGTGGCCGGATCATACGCCTTAATGTTGAGGGTAACGCCGATCTTGGCGAGGTCCGCCTGGTAGATCTGCAAAAAGCCCAGAGAGTTGATCGGGCTGGCTGCGGTCACGATGACGTCTGTCGACAGTCCCGACACGCCAGCCTGCTGTAACAGGGATCGGGCCTTGTCCAGGTCGAATGTGTACGTCTTATTCTTCGCGGCGTCGTAGGCTGGCGAGCTCGGACTCCATTGCAGGTCTATTGGCTGGGCCAAACCCTGAAAGACCTGACTTGCATTGCGCTCGCGATCGATTGCCCAGTTGAACGCCTGCCGAACCAGCTTGTTGTCGAACGGAGCCACCGACGTCAGGAACGCCATCTCGTAGAACGTCCCAGAACTTGGATGGACGTTGACCTCGTAATTCGAGTCCGTTTTGAAGCGAGCGACATCAGGAATTGCTCCGCTACGCAACAGGTCCAGCGTTCCCCCTTCCATCGCCAGACTGCCAGGCTGGTCTCCCGCAAAGATGCGCACGGCTATGCTATCGAGATAGGGTCGGCCGCTCTGCCAGTAGTTCGAGTTCTTCGCCAGGGTAATGTGGTCGCCCTGCACCCACTCGACGAACTTGAAAGGCCCGGTTCCAGATGAAGTTGTCTTTGCGTCTGGACCTTCGAGAACAGAGCGGTCGCCCATGTTGAACTGCTGAAAAAAGTCGAACATGGACGGTCGCGACTGATCGGATTTCAGGACGACCGTGTATTTGTCCGGCGTGTCGATGGTTGTAAACCAGGCGCTCTGCGCGGCGAAGTCGCCGTAACCGGCCTTGGGGTCTTGCACGCGGATGAAATTCCACTTCACGTCGTCACTGGTGAACTCGCGACCAGTGTGCCAGGTCACCCCTTTGCGCAAATGCAACTGGACCTGTTTGAAGTCTGGCGTGACGTCCCAGCTTTCAGCCAGCATCGGTAACGGCTGGAGCTTGTCGTCATACGTCACCAACCGGTCGAATGTGAGCCACGTGCTCTCATACGGGGCCCCGCCGCGAACAACCGGGTCGAGGGTGACGATGTCAGTGGGCACGCCGACGCGCAACGTGCCGCCCGTCTTTGGCTGGCCAGCGGCCGCGCTCGCGGCCGCCGGCGTTGGGGTGCTAACGGTAATGGTCGGCTGCGCGGCTGCGGTCGGTGGCGGAGGCGCAGCTGGCGGCGGGGCGCTCGCGGGCGCAGTTACTCCGCAGGCGACTAACAGCGTGACCGTCGCACTTGAGAACATCAACCCCATCACTGCTCGCCGAGATAAAGCTGGGCTGGCCATATCAAGTCCCCCTTGTGTGCCCTGGACCCGCATCGGTTCACCAATCGTATATGATCTCGTATCTAGCCTGCACGGCGTAACGTGCCGGTGTCGTACAAACCAACCAAACCGCGTGGAGCGAATTCGGCGTTTCGTGCTAATGCTCCGCTCCATTCGAAGCCATACCCTCTAGGAGCGCGGTCGCAAACCATACATCCAGCATCGAACTCGTCTGCCGCGCTCCTAGAGACTATCTGTCGAAAGAAGTTCGGCCGACTGCGACACGGGCCGAAAACCGGCTTGTCGGCCGAACTTCTAGGCGGTTGAAACGCAACCTTTCGGGTACTGATTGGACCCGTAAAGGCTGCAGACGCCCGGTTCCGGTGGAGGTGGCTGCCGTATGTCTCGGGTGTGCAATTCGCACAGCCGTGTAGGAGTTCACGTCGCCCTGGAGCCAGTCGCATGACTACGGTTCTCGAACGTCCACTATCCGCGCTGAGCGCCCGCGCCAATAGTGAAGCACCGCCGGCGCTCGAAATACGCCACGTTTCCGTCAGCTTTCCCACGCGCGATGGCCTGGTTCGCGCGGTGAACGACGTCTCCTTCACGGTCGGCGAGGGCCGCATTCTGGCGATCCTTGGAGAATCCGGCTCCGGCAAAAGCGTGCTGTTGCGCACAATTCTCGGAATTCAGGCGCCGAGCGCGCGAGTGCGCGGCGCGGTGCTGGTGCAAGGCACCGACCTTTTGCAACTGCCAGCCGCCGAACGGGTGCGGCTGAGGGGTTCGCTGCTCTCGATGGTGTTCCAGAACCCCATGACGGCGCTGGACCCGGTGTACACCGTCGAACAACAGATCGTCGAAAGTGTGCGCCGCCACACGAAGATGTCGGTCGGGCAGGCGCGCGATCGAGCGCTCGAGCTGTTGCGCCTGGTCCAGATCGACTCGCCCGAGCGACGTCTCACGGCGTATCCCTTCGAGTTGAGCGGTGGCATGCGCCAACGCGTAGTGATCGCCATGGCACTCGCCTGTAAGCCGCGCGTGCTGCTGGCCGACGAACCGACGACTGCGCTGGATGTCACCGTGCAGGCGCGTGTGCTGGACCTGTTCCGATCGATCCGCCGTGAGCTCGGTACTGCCATCGTGCTCGTGACACACGACGTCGCGGTTGCCGCTGAAGTCGCCGACGACGTGCAAGTGATGTACGCGGGGCGTGTCGTGGAAACCGGACCTGTGCGCACTGTCATCGGGCAACCGGAGCATCCGTACACGCGCGGTTTGCTCAATGCGAATGTCGGACCGGGCCACACGGCGCGATTGGTGGCCATCCCGGGCCAGCCACCGAATCCGGCGCAATTGCCTGAAGGCTGTGCGTTTGCGCCGCGGTGCGACAGCGCGCTCGGTGCATGCCGAACCACCGTCCCCGAATTGGTGCGTGTCGGCGCCCTGCAGTACGCGCGCTGCATTCACGCGAAGGAGTTGATTGATTGATGAGCAACTTGCGATGGCAACACCTTCTGGCGTCCGCCGCGCTGACTCTTCCGGTGCTGCTGGCGGCCTGCCGGCCCGCGGCGCCGGCGCCGGCCACGGGCGGCAATACTTCCGCCGTCAACGCGCCCACGGCGAGCACCACCTCTGCCGCCCCGGCAAGTTACGACCATGTGGATAACGCCATTGCGACCGACCGGACCGGCAAAGGCGGCACCCTGATCGTCGGCATGTCCGCGGGCAACATCCCCTATCCCAACACACCGCCGAATGAAGGCTACGAAGGCACACGTTTTGTCGGCAACCAGATCTACGACGAGCTGACTCCCGTCAATTATGACCAGGGTGACTCCGTGCCAGTTCCCGGTCCCGGTCTGGCCACAGACTGGGCAGTGGGAGACGACAAGCTGACCTGGACTTTCCATCTGCGCCAGGGGGTGAAATTCCACGACGGCACCGAATTCAACGCGGACGCGGTGGTCTTCAATTTCGACCGCCTGCTGAACAAGGACTTCCCGTACTTCGATGCAACGGCGGCGGCCTCCAACGGCTTCAATCTCCTCAAAGTCGACACCTACCGGGCAGTTGATCCATACACGCTGGAAATCAAGACCAAAAGTCCGTATTCGTTTTTGCCGTGGGATATGTCGCACATGATGATCGCCAGTCCCACCGCGGTTAAGACATACGGCGTCGAGGAATACATCAAGCACGCCACCGGCACCGGCCCATTCAAGATGACGAAGTACATCGACGGGCAGGTGATGGAGCTGGACCCCAACGAAAATTACTGGGGAGGCAAGCCAAAGCTCGACAAGCTCATCTTGCGCCCGATGCCGGACCCCGCGACACGTCTGGCCGCGCTCCAGTCGGGTGAGATCAACTGGGCCGAGGTCCCCCCGCCCGACTCCGTCGATCAGCTCTCGAAACAGGGCTTCAACGTGATCCTCAAGCAATACCCGCACACGATCATTTTCGCGCTGAACACCTACGACAAACCTTTCAGCGACATCCGTGTGCGGCAGGCGTTGCAGTACGCGATTGACCGTGAAGGCATGTGCACCGCTCTGCTGCGCGGGCTGTGCATGCCCGCCTCGCAGTACCTCTACCCGGGCCACCCGTGGTTCGATCCGCAGCTCGGGACAACCTTCCACCTCGATGTAAACAAGGCCAAGCAGTTGCTCGCGGACGCGGGTTACCCGAATGGCTTCAAGATGTCGATCGCGTATCCGACCGGTGGTTCGGGCAACATGTGGCCCGGCCCGATGATGGAGCTGGTGCAAACCAACTTCAAAGCCGTCGGCATCGACTTGCAACTCGTTCCACTGGAGTGGAACAACATCATCACGCTGTTCATTGGCGGGTTCTCGGATCCGGCCAACAAGAAATACGACGCGGTCTATATTTCCCTGGCCCCGGATGCCCCGCCGTTTACCTTCCAGAGCTTCACGTCTGACGGACTGCCGCCCAACGGGTGCTGCAACGCGACAGGCTATGTGAACCCGAAAGTGGACGAGCTCGTCCATCAGGCGCAAAACGAATTCGATGCGCAGAAACAAGATGCGTTGCTGCAGCAAGCGCAGGGCATCCTCGCGAGCGATTCGTCCTTCACATTCGCGGTGCACGATCTGAATCTGCGCGTGTTGTCGCAAAAAGTGCGCGGCTTCATGCCGTCGCGCTCGTGGTTCGCCGACCTCCGCAACGTGTGGGTCAAGCCGTAAGGGCCGCTGCACAGACTCATGCTGGGAATACTCATGGCCCGCCGGCTGGTGGCGGTTGTGCCCGCCTTGCTCGGCGTCTCGGTGGTGATCTTCGTGATGATCCGGGTGCTACCAGGTGATCCGCTGGCCACGCTGCTCGGAGCGCAAGGTTCCAATCCAGCCGACCGTGCCATTCTCGCCAGGACGCTGGGCTTCGACGAGCCGATGCCGCTGCAGTACCTGCACTGGCTCGGCCGGCTGCTGACCGGTGACCTGG
Organism: Chloroflexota bacterium; assembly: GCA_019239775.1. Taxonomy (GTDB): domain Bacteria; phylum Chloroflexota; class UBA6077; order UBA6077; family CF-72; genus CF-72. Next base: position 3,303 of record JAFAZN010000420.1, on the reverse strand, counting down.
GATTTTCCTACGTTCGGCATTACGCGGTTGGCGAGCTCATCGGCGCGGCGATCGGCCGCACAGCGGTGCTGGCCGGGGCGGGTGCGGTGATCGGGCTCGTAACCGGCATCGGTTTGGGCACCGCCGCCGCGTTTCGGCCTGGTCGGCTCCTGGACCGTGCGGTTTCCGCTCTGGCTATCACGGGCATGAGCGTGCCGTCATTCTGGCTTGGAATCCTGTTGATCATTCTTTTCTCGGCGACCCTGCAGTGGCTGCCGGCCTCGGGAATGGCCGAGCTCGCCGACGGACCGGCTGATTTTCTCGCGCATTTGATCATGCCGGCGCTTGCGAACGCGGCGATCACTATCGGTCTGACGGCGCGCACGACGCGATCGAGTCTGATCGAAACCTATGGCGAGGACTTCGTCTACACACTCCGTGCCAAGGGCCTGAGTGATGCGCAAATCCTCCGCCACGTGGCCAAAAACGCGGCTCCAGCTATTTTGACGATGATCGGTTTGCAGGTCGGTTACCTGCTGGGCGGTTCGGTCCTGGTCGAAACCATCTTCGCCTGGCCCGGACTCGGGAATCTCATTTACACGGCGATCCTGGCGCGCGATCTGATCCTCATCCAGAGCTCGTTGCTGGTCATCGCCGTCACCTTCATTCTGCTGAACCTGGTGGTGGACATGCTCCAAATCGTGGTGAATCCGCGCGTGCGGCGTCTGGCGAGCGCCTGAGCTGATGGCGGTAATCGAGCTTCTGGCACCACTCGAACAACGCGACGAGATCGGCGCCATCAGACCTCGGTCGTATTACAGAGAAGTCGGGGAACGCCTCCGCGGCGATCCGGTGGCGCTCGGCTCACTGGCGGTCGTCGTCGTGATCTTTGGGTCGGCCATTGGCGCGCCGCTGCTGACGACATACGATCCGCTGCAAGGCTCCATTCTGGCGCGTTTGCTGCCGGTGGGGTCCGACAGCCACATCCTCGGTACGGACGAGCAAGGCCGCGACATGCTGGCGCGCCTGCTGTATGGAGGACAGCTATCGCTGTTTGCCGGGATTGCGCCGGTGGTTATCAGCACGGCAATTGGAACGATCATCGGCGCCGTCGCGGCGTATTTCGGCGGCGTGGTTGAAACCCTGCTCATGCGGGCCATGGACGTCTCCTACGCGTTTCCCGCGCTGCTGCTGGCGATTGGCATTGCGGCTGCGCTCGGCCCTGGCCTGACCAGCACGATCGTCGCGATCACCATCGTGCTGATTCCGCCGGTTTCGCGCGTGGCGCTCTCGGCGACCCGCCAGGTAGTTGTTCAGGAATATGTGGAGGCAGCCAGTGTGGCCGGCGCGTCGCCACGCCAGATCATCCAGTACCAGCTGCTGCCGAATATTGCGAGCCCGATCTTCGTCTACACCTCCGGGCTGATTGGCCTGGCCATTGTGAGCGCGTCCGGGCTGAGCTTTCTGGGACTTGGCTCGGCGCCGCCGGCTCCGGAGTGGGGCGCCATGCTGAATACGATGCGCGGCTCGGTGTACGTCGCGCCGGATGTTGTGGCGCTGCCGGGGCTGATGATCTTTGTGACGTCCGTCGCGTTCAACGTGCTCAGCGACTGTTTGCGCGATGCGCTCGACGTGAAGTCCGTATGAGCGCTCGTCAGTCCCTGCTGAGCGTGCGCAAGCTGCGGAAGCAATTCCCCGTGCATCTCGGATTTCGGCGAACCGGAATGGTTTCCGCCGTAGACGACGTGGAATTCGACGTGCAAGCCGGCGACACATTGGGAATCGTCGGTGAATCCGGCTGCGGTAAATCGACGACTGCTCGACTGATCCTGGGTCTGGTCAAACCGGACGCCGGCGAGATCGCATTTGACAGCGAGCATCTGAACGCGTTGGCAGGCCGCGAACGGAAAGCGATCAAACGCGGGATGCAGATGGTCTTTCAGGACCCACTCGGCTCCGTAAATCCGCGCATGTCGATTGGCGAGAACATTGGCTTCCCGCTCCGGGTGCACGGCTATTCGGCCCAGCAGATTCGCAATCGTACATCGCAGCTGCTCGAGCAGGTTGGCCTGCACCCGCACCACGCCTCCTACTTCCCACACCAGCTGAGTGGTGGCCAGCTGCAGCGCGTCAACACGGCGCGGGCGCTGGCGCTGGAGCCAAAGCTCATCATTTGCGACGAGCCGGTGTCGGCGCTGGACAAGTCCATCCAGGCCCAGGTCCTGAATCTCCTGCTGGACCTCCAGCAACAGCTCGGGCTGACGTACGTCTTCATCAGCCACGACCTGAACGTGGTCGAGTATGTAAGCGACTACGTCGCCGTCATGTACCTGGGGCAAGTGGTCGAACAGTGCTCGTCTGACGAGCTCTATCGCAATCCGCTGCACCCGTATACACGGGTGTTGCTGTCGTCTATTCCACAGGTGGATCCGGAGGCACGGCGAACTTCCGCGCCGGTGACTGGCGACATTCCCAGTGCCCTCAACCCACCCTCCGGGTGTCGGTTCCGAACGCGCTGTCCATTGGCGATGGATGTGTGCGCTGTGGAGCGCCCGGTGATTCGTCATCCAACGGCGGGACACGCCGTCGCGTGCCATCTCTACGATTCCGACACGGCCGAGAGGAGTGCTGCATGATTGAGATTCCGCCTACCGTCCAGGACGCTGCAGCGGCGCTGCGCGCTGGTGCGCTTACGAGCGTGGACCTCACGAGGGCCGTGCTCGCCCGTGCCGACGAATTCGACGCGCGACTCGGGACGTACCTCGCCCGCTTTGACGGCGAAGCCCTCGCCACAGCTGAGCGCTCCGATGCAGAACTGCGAGGTGGCCTGGACCGCGGACCGTTGCACGGCATTCCCGTCGGCGTTAAAGACATCCTGGCTGCCTCCGAAGGCCCTACGACGGCGCAGAGCCTGATCCTCGATCCCGACTGGGGTGCCGCGAAAGATGCGCCGATCGTCAAACGCCTGCGTGCGGCGGGCGCGGTGATCACCGGCAAGGTGACGACAATGGAGTTCGCGATCGGCATGCCCGATCGCACTAAGCCGTTCCCCATGCCGCGCAATCCGTGGAACCTCGAGACGTGGCCAGGCGGCTCCAGCTCGGGCACGGGCAACGGCATCGCCGCCGGAATGTTCCTCGCGGGCATCGGCACCGACACCGGTGGCAGCATTCGCATTCCGGCTGCCTTCTGCGGGGTGAGCGGACTCATGCCCACGTTTGGCCGGGTGCCGAAGTCGGGCTGCACGCCGCTCGGATACAGTCTGGACCACGTCGGTCCGCTGGCGCACTCCGCGTGGGACTGCGCGGCCATGCTCCAGGTACT
>JAFAZN010000414.1 GCA_019239775.1 Chloroflexota bacterium | reverse complement strand
CGATTTTCGCGAAGCCAGCGCGCGGCTGTATGGGTTCATCGAGGAGCACCTGAATGGGCTCGAGGATCTGCGGACCTCGGGCGCCGAGATGTATGCGCTCGGAACTCTGGGCAGCCGCGCTTCGGTACGCATGCGCACCGCGCGCGTTGCGCGCGTGCTTTCGGGCGTCGCCTGGAGTGTGCCGATCGTTCTGTCGGCGATTGGGACCGCTCTCATTTATGGACTGACTGCGCGGCTCGTCGGAGCCGGAACGCTGACCATCGGTGCGGCATTCACCATGTATTTTTACGTGCGACTGCTGTTCATTCCGCTCAATCGGATCAGCAGTCAGCTCGAGGAGTTTCAGCGTGCGAGCGCGGGCATCGTGCGCATTCAGGAGGTCCGCGCCTGGCGCAGCGCGTTGGCAGACCCCGATGAGCCAGTGCCCATTCCCCACGCTGCGTTATCCTTTGGCTTCGACCACGTGGAGTTCGGGTATCGTCAGAACGAGCCGGTACTGCACGACGTCACGTTCGACCTGGCGGCCGGTGCCACATTAGGACTCGTCGGTAGAACCGGTAGCGGCAAGACAACGATCATCCGGCTGGTCGCGCGACTATGGGACGTCGAGTCCGGCTGCGTCCGAGTTGGCGGCCTTGACGTGCGAAGCGTGAGTCGCCGCGAACTGCGGGCGCGACTCGGCGTGGTGAGCCAACAGCCCCAGCTCTTTCGTGCCTCGCTGCGGGACAATTTGGCGCTTTTCAATCGATCAATATCGGAGGAGCGCATGCTCGACGCGCTCGACGAGCTGCGCATTGGTGATTGGGTGCGTGAACTGCCAGGTGGCCTGGATACATTGATTGGTCCGGGTGGGCGCGGGCTATCGGCTGGCGAAGCGCAGCTGCTGGGAGTCGCGCGGGCGCTGCTGCACGACCCGGGCCTGGTAATCCTCGACGAGCCGTCATCTCGCCTGGATCCCGCAACGGAGCAACTGGTAAGCGCTGCCATCACCCGGCTGCTAACCGGGCGAACTGGACTGATTGTGGCGCACCGGCTAGAAACGCTCGATCGCGTCGACACTGTGCTCGTGCTCGAGGAAGGGCGCATCGCGGAGTTCGGTCCACGCGACGTACTGGCCGCAGATGCAAGTTCCCATTTTGCACGGCTCCTCCGCTCGTCGATGACTGACGGTGTGCTCGTCTCATGAGTACTACCACCTGGCCGACGTGGCGCTATTTCGCGCGGCTGATCTCCTTTCGCCCTTGGCTGTGGTGGCCCAATCTGCTGTCGATCGTGCTGCTCATCGGGCTGGAGACCGTGCCGGCTCTGGTTTCCCGCGCATTCTTCGACTGGCTGAACGCCGGCATGGGCGAGCTCCAGCCTTTCGTGTGGATGCTGGTGCTGTTGACGCTGTCGACGCTTGGCCGCGTGACGTTCCTCTTCGGCTGCCAGTTCACGAATGCACCGTTCATGTATACGGGCACCGCGCTTCTGCAACACAACATGTTCCGCCGGCTGCTCCAGCTGCCGGCCGGTGTCGCCCTGCAGCACACCTCCGGCGAAGCGCTGTCGCGTTTCCGCGACGACACCGAGGAAACGGGTGTTTTCCTGATCCCGTTCAACGACGTCATCGCATGGTCACTGTTCGCAATCGTCGGACTGGTAATTCTGCTGAGTGTGAGCGTGACGCTCACACTGGGTGTGTTCGTGCCGTTGGTGGTGTTGGGCTTCGTCCTGCACGCGCTGCGGGTGCGCATCGAAGCTTATCGGCGAGCGGCCCGCGTGGCGACAGCCGATGTCACATCGCACCTTGGAGACACTTTTGGCGCGGCGCAAATCATTCAACTCGCGAACGCGGAGCGCGACGTGGTCGAGCGCTTCCGCTCGCTGAACCAGATCAGGCTGGCTACCGCAATTCGAGACAGGTTGCTCGACCAGCTACTGCAGTCGGTGTCTCGCAACACGTCAAACATCGGCACCGGAGTGATCCTGCTGCTCGGGAGCCGGAGCATGGCGACGGGCAGCTTCAGTGTGGGCGACTTCGCCCTATTCGTGTTCTACCTGGGCTGGATTGGCGAGTTTACCGCGCTATTCGGCAGCATGCTGGCAAAGTATCGGCAGGCTGGCGTGTCATTCGGACGCATGGTGGAGCTCATGCACGGGTCAGCGCCGCCCAGCCTGGTCGAGCACCGACCGATCTTTCACCCGCCGGCAGCGGCTGACGTTTGGTGCGCCGCGCACGCATTCGAGGTTCTGGAGGTGGTGGATCTCACGTACGTCCATCCTGACTCCGGCAGAGGTGTTCGCCACATCACCTTTCAGGTGAGACGTGGCGAACGGGTAATGGTCACGGGCCGCGTGGCGTCTGGCAAGACGACGCTGTTGCGCGGACTGTTAGGGGTCCTTCCGCGCCAGTCAGGGAGCGTACTATGGAACAGACAACCGGTCAAAGACGCCGCGGAGTTCTTCGTCCCGCCGCGCTGCGCGTACACACCGCAGTTGCCGAGGCTGTTCTCCGATAGCCTTCGACGCAACTTGTTGCTCGGACTGGATTGCAGTGACCAGGATTTAAAGCGCGCAGTTGCTGAATCCCAGTTCGGCGCGGACCTGAGCGCGCTGCAAGCTGGGCTCGAGTCGGAGGTTGGTGCGCGCGGCGTGGCGTTGTCGGGTGGCCAGCTGCAGCGCGCGGCGCTGGCGCGGATGCTGGTCCGACCGGCTGAGCTGCTGGTGCTGGATGACCTCTCGTCGCTGGACGGTCCGACGGAAGAGGCAGTGTGGTCGGCGCTGGTGGCGGATGGTTCCCGGACGATTCTCGCCGCGACGCACCGCCGCGCGGCACTTCGGCGCGCTGATCGTGTGCTGGTACTGTGCGACGGTGAATTGGTGGATCAGGGTCCGCTCGACGATGTTCTGGTGCGTTGCGAGGAGATGCGCGCCCTGTGGGCGGCTTTGCGCTAACGCGGCGATTGGATGATGGTCACGCGGACGCCAGCACTCGCGACAACTCCGCTGGGCGACACCAACGCTCCGGTTGCCCGCGATAACGCCGCGACTGCCCACGGCAACGCTATCGACGCACACTCTTCACATGTTGGGTGAGCCTGCCAGCGGCGGTGCGCATGGTGACGTTGACTGCCGCGCGCGCGGTTGGATTGGCCGATCGTGGGGCCATCCAACCGGGTCTGCGGGCAGGTCTGATTGTGGTTGATCTCGACGAAGCCGGATTTCCTCACGTCCGAGCCTCGTTGCTCGATGGTCGGCGGGTCTTCGTCTATCACCCAGCATCGGCTGCGCCCGTTCTCGCAACGGTATGATTCCAACGCGGCGTGACCTTCATCTACATGGTCTTCCACTGGCCGGAGCCAGGACAGCGCGAGGCGCTCGCTGCGTCGATGGCTGAGATGCCCAGCGTGCTTGGCGGCCGGCCTGGCTTACTGGCAGTCGAGCCGCCATACGTCACTCAGGACGGTGAGTGCCTGGTCGGCATCTCGCGCTGGGAGTC
>JAFAZN010000292.1 GCA_019239775.1 Chloroflexota bacterium | reverse complement strand
TCGCAGTCCTGGGCACAGTGACGTGTGATGACCACCGGCTGTCGATACCCGGTCGGACGTGTCCACCGAACATGAGCAGTGGTACGCGTGGTCCGTAGGCTACCTGGACGCCGTCAGGTGTGATTTCGACATCGGGCGTGACAACGTGGTCGTCGTACCCGCCCCAGTCATCCCACGTAAGCATAAAAACGCAATCATTCCACGCGCCCGCTCGCACGACAGCGTCGACTGCCTGCCACACGGCGTTGTGGCCAAGCGTCACGTTGGCAGGTGGGTGCTCGTCGAGCGGCGAGTCATGCCAGATGTAACTCAATTGCGGCAGGTTCCCCGCCTCCGCGTCGGCGGCAAACTGCGCCGTCAGCATGATATTTGGCGAGCCTTTCAACTGCTTGTAGAAATCAAGCGGATATTGCGACCGACCTGTGTAGGCTCGCCACGTGACGCTATGGTCCTGCGCGACTCCGGGCAACGAGGGCATATCCCATAGCGGTTGAGGCGCGCTACGCGGCGGGTTGCGAAGCGTCGGCGATTGTCCGCCGACCAGCGAGAGATGGTTCGGGGTGGAGTTCGTTCCGAATCCCGCGCAGTGGTTCTCAAGGAATGCGCCGGTCGCGGCCAGATACGCATAGAACGGCAGCGCGGTCAGCGTATCGAACTGAACATGCGCGCCGGTAATCTGGTGCGTCAGCCATTGCCAGTACGCGTGTCGATCGTGCGGTTCGTCGGCGGCAGGCGGGTTGGCAGCGGTTGGCCAACCGGTGGCGACGTTAGCACCATAAGACGCCATGGATCGAAAGTAGTTGTCGGTCGTGTGGTTCTCCTGCACGATGATTACAACGTGCTTGACCCGAGGTGCGGACGTGTCGCTCACGCACAAAGCGTAACAAGCAGCGTGTGCGCTTCAAGCGAAAGGGCTGGGACTTTCTCGAGACTGCGACGGGAAGTCTTCCAAAGCTGCGATCGGGTTCGTGCGCCAGAGCTCGACAGAGCCTGTTGGCCGGCGGACGCCTGTTGCAATCACAGCTTGCGTCGACCTAAGGTCAACTCCACTACGCACGGACTTGTATGCGAGACCTGTACGTTGGTGTGGACGGCGGCACTGGTGACATGGAGGCTGTCCTGGTGGACCCGAGCGGGAGGGTGCTTGGCCGGGGCACCGGCGGCCCTAGCAACGATCCCGCGGTCGTGGGTCGCATGCATCCCGACGTCGGAGGCCACATTGTCGATTCAGTCCGACATGCACTCGGCGAAGCTGGAGCGGATGCCAACGACATCCAAGCGATCTCTCTGAACCTCAGCGGTGACCCGTCGCGTTTGACGCGTGATCACGCCCGTGAGTGGTTGGCGCCGCTCGGGCTGCCGGAGCGGACCGTTGTTGCCATCGACCAGGATGGCCTGTCAGCCTGGGCGGCGGCCGGCTTCCCCGACCCGGCTATCTGGGTGCTGCTCGGCACCAACTGCGGCTCCGAGGGCATGCTCGATGGACGCAAAATTGTGCATCCGCTCGCTCGGCTCGACCTGGACGCGCATTTCGGTCGTCCCGTGGGTGCCGCGGTGATCGGCTCCTGGGCACTCGGCTCGGCACTACATGCTGCACTCGGCGGACGACCGACCGAGTTGTACCAGGCATATCTGGACGACCTGAAACTCGATGGCCTGGAGGCCCTGGTTGGGTGGTCGCGCGATCACGCTACGGCCGACGAGCGGGCGTCGCTCTTTCGCGTGGCTATCGAACTTGCCAACGCTGGGGACTCGGTCGCTCGTGATCTGCTGGTCGAGGCTGGCAGCACCATTGCCAATGCAACACACGCACTCGCACGCTACATGCACGTCGGCAAAGATGGGCACCACGTGACGCTCGTCCTGGCCGGTAAAGCGTGGCGTGCAGGTGGCGTCCTGCGGAGCACCTTCGAGAGTTGGATCCACACCGTGCTGCCAGATGCGATCATCCGCGAAAACGAAGTCTCACAGGCGGAGGGTGCCGGTTTACTGGCCATGCGTCATGCCGGCTTGCACCTGGGCCCCGAGATCTTCTCGCGACTCTAGCCTGGCGCGTTGCGCTGCACCTGCAACGGCGACGCCTGTGCTTACACGCCGTTCACAGCTCGTTAAGCGTAACCCGTCAGGCTGGCGTGATACGTATTACGTCGCAAGCCCGATACTCGCCAGCGCGGAGGTGCTCCGGTGCGTTCTGTCTTCTTTTTTCGACCGCTTCTCATTCTCCTGTGCATAACGTTGCTGGGACCGCCCGCCGCGCAGGCGCAACCGAGCACCCCCGCTTCAGGCGGGACCCTGCACATCGCCGACAGCATTGACCTGACCAGCCCCGATCCGCAGGCCAGCAACGAAATTCCCATCATCTATGC
>JAFAZN010000223.1 GCA_019239775.1 Chloroflexota bacterium | reverse complement strand
CCCACCAGCAGCAGGGCAGGCGTGGTGAAGCGTTCATCGACCGCGATCACGATGTGGACCACCGTCAAGAATGCAACGATGACCAGGAAGCTGATCGCAAGCGCGCGCGTTTCCTGTTCGCGCATTGCGCGCACGGCTTGCCACAGTGCCAGTCCGAGCAGTGCAAGCTCCGAAGCCCAGATCGCATAACGCCCACTGGTTGGCAGGTGTGGCGAGTCGGCCTGACGCACCGGTGTTCGACCAATCCAGATCAAAATCGGGGCCTGGACAAGGTGATTGATCAAATATTGCCGCCAATTGAGCTGCACATTGCCCCAGGCCAGTCCGAGCGTTTCGCCGAGCGGGCGCTCGTACGGACCGCGCGCTTGCTCCATGTACCGTTGCGATAGCTCGGGGCGCGGGCCAACGGTTGCGGCGCGCGCGATGGCATCGTCGCGTGAGCCGGGCGCCGTTTCGATTTGCTGCAATTGCGAGAAGGTTTGCTCGTCGAAAACGCGGAACCAGGTCCCCATCAAAAAGAGATTGGAGAACGGGCTTTCGTTGTACAGGGCTGGCTGGCCGGTGATGATCGCGTAACGCGTAACCCATGGTGCCATCACCAGCGCGGTAGCAGCGACCAGCGCCGCTGCCTGGCCGAGCGCGTAGCGCCGTTTGAGCCAGATGAGCACCGCTGCGAAAAGGATCGCCAGAGCCAGGTACTCCGCGCGCAGGTATGCGGCGAGTCCTATAAGTACGCCCGCCAGGATGGCATTACGCCAGGATGGCCGGATGGACCAACCGTAAATCGTCCCCACCAACAGCAGCAGGACCATGCCCGTGAGAAATTCAGTCAAGGCTTGGGCGGCGTAGTAGCCAATAGCGGGGTTGAGTCCGGCAGCCGCGGCCGCCCAGGTACTCGCGCTGTCGCCAAATGCATGCCCTGCCAGACGTGCGGCGTAGACGACCATGAGCGCATAGAGCAGACCTTGAAGGACGGCGATGCCAAGGCGTGGATCGCGGGAAACCAGTTGGCAGGCAGCGATGACGGTGGGTAAGCCAGGCATGTAGTGCATCGCGCCAGACCAACCGCCCTGCAAGAGCTGCTGGGCGAGGCCGATGTACGCCACCTGATCGCCCTGAGCCCCCGCGCCGTTGTAGTTGCCCGGATCGTTCAGCAGATAGACGTAGTAGGCCAGTGTTTGGGCGAAAGCCAGCACCGCGAACAGCCCGATGAGCCAGCTTCGTCGAGACACCGCTGGCTAGTACCCCGCGTATCGCGTGTAGCGGAACGCGCTCAGTCCGGCGTTCACCGCGAGAAATCCGAGTCCCAACCACCGCGCTCGCGGCATACGCAGCAGTGCGAGCAACGCGGGCACCAGCAAGACCACGATCGCCAGCACCAGCGCCACGTGATACTGCGGGTGCGGCGGCGCCCACGTCAGCGGGGGCAGCACGCTTTCGGCCATGATTGCACCCACCACGAGCCAGGCTGCTCGGGGCACGATCGAGTAGGCAGAGCGCACTTCCGGCAGTGTCGCGGCGAGGACCACCACTAACGGTATGGCGAGGGGAAACGTGGAGAGATTGGGTCCAACCAGGATCCAGGCATTGTCCCAGCCACTCCGCAGCGATTTTGCGAATGTGGTGAAGGGGTGATTCATGGCGAGGGCCAGCACCCCATCTCGCAAGTTGGCAGGGCCAAAGTAGGAAAGTCCATCGGCTTCACGACAGTTCTCGGTAGGATCTGCGCGGCAGGCGGGGGTGAGCCAGGAGTCGGGCGTGCTGTCCAGGAAGGTATGGGCGGTATAGAACCAGGCCTGCCCGAGGTCCACGTTTTCTAATCGGTACACGAACAGCAAGGTGCCCGTGACCAGAACGGCGGCGCCGGCGTAAACCGCCGCAAGCTGCAGCGCCCGACGCCGATACACAACCAGAAGCGCGATGAGTAAAACCCCCACGAACGCGACCACCTCAATGCGGGACCAGATGCCGAGCAGCATCAACGCCGTGATTCGAGCCGCATTCGGCAGATTTAACAAAGTTGTTACGCCGTGACGCTGAGAATCCGTCGCGTGTGACGCTTCGCGTGACGCTTCGAAATTACGCTTAGCCAATAAGAAACGGCGGGCGGGCGGCGGCGATGCGGCGATGGAGCGGTCAGCGATAGACCAACCAGACGAAGCCGGCGAGCCAGCGATCGGCGGCGACCAGGCGGCGCTAGCGCGCACCACGTCTGCGCCGAGCAAGAAGATCGCCGCGCTGGCCAGCACCACCGGCATATCGCGGTAGTGATGGATCGAGTGATTGAACGGCACCAGCAAAAACACCAGCAGCGCGAGCGTCTGCGCCTCGATGCGTTCGGGAAAGACCACCCGGATAAACACCACGAAGGCGCCGAATTGCACCAGGCTCGCCAGGATGTACAGCGCCGCGACTATCTGCTGTTCGTTCGCCCCTGCCAGCGCAAGCGGAACCCCCATGATCGCCGGCAGCTGTGGCCGCACGGCGTCGTTCCAATCGCCGACGAGGATGCCGCGCGCTGCGGCCACCACGAACGCGTTCATCCACGGCCAGGCGCCCTGATGCACGAGCACAAGTGCACGAGTGAAGAGCCAGAACGCCAGCGCAGCCGAGTAGATGGTCCAGGGATTCGCGGCCGTGGCGCGGGTCTGAAGCCGAACTGGTGCGGCGACCGACACCGTCACGTGGTCGCACCATCCAGCACCAGGTCGTACGCCTGGCGGTACAGCGGTACGACTGCCTCGAGACTGTGCTCATGCCGCAGTTGCTCGCGCAAGCGCGCGCCCATTGCGCGGGCTGCGGCTGGATCGCCGAGAAGCTGGCAGACGCGGTCCGCGAGCGAGGCCACATCGCGCAGCGGCGCCAGGTACCCCGTCTTGCCGTCGGTAATGATCTCGGCGTGAAAGTCATAGTCGTAGGTGACGATGGGTGTGCCTGTGAGCCCAGCCTCGATCAGCGTGTAGCCCATGTGCGGCGCCACCACCGCATCGCTGCTTGCCAGCACTTGAGCGAGGTCGTTCAGGTCCAGGTTGCCAAGCAAGCGCAGGTGCTTAGCGATGCCAAGCTCACTGGCGCGGTGTTGCATCTCGGTCGCGAGTGAGCCTGAACCTGCGCAGGCCAACACGACGTCGGCGAAGCGGCGCTGCACCAGTGCCAGGCATTCGACCAGGTCGATCGGGAACTTATCGGCGTCTAGGCGGCCCACGTATGTAAGCAACGGACCACGCCCCAGAGCGTAGCGCTCGCGAACGTCCGCAGAGTCGCGCGCGGCCCTAAAGGCGCCATCGGCCAGCACGCGCGTGGCGATGGCGCGGGTCGGGTTCGCGCCGTTGCGCACGGCGAAGGCGCGGTAGTACTCGCGGTCGGCGAGCACCAGGTCAGCATGGCGGAGGACCCAGCGGCCGACCGCGCGCTCGATGCGTCGCGTCGGATACACCGACCGAAAAGCCTGTTTGCCCAGCACTGCCCAGTCCCAATCGTAGTCGCGCGTGATGATGACTGCGTACGGCAGGCCAAGGAGTCGGCTGGCGACCGCCGCATTGAGGCCCTGCAGGTACGGGTTGGTGGCGGTCAGGATCGAGGCACGGCAGCGGACCACAAACGGCAGCAGCCAGAGCAAAAAGCGCAGCTCGCGCCAGGCCAGGTTGAGGAGTCGGTAGGTCTGTGCAAGTCTATCCTGCAGGCAGAAATCAACGTCGACCAGGTGGTGGCGCGGCGTGAGGTCCAGATGCCCGCGGGCTCCGGCGGGGAAGTGGACGTTCCACATCTGCTCGAAATAGCCGTCGAAGTCGCTGCACTCGCGCTCCAGGAACAGGTTGACGCCGTTTCGCGGAAAGACCTGCGCGATCTGACCTGTGCCGAGATACACGATGCGTCTCGGGCCTTTCCGCGGCCGATGAAGGAGGAGCCGCAGCAATGCGGCCTCCAGCGTAACGAGGAGGACTCCCGCGATCAGCGCAATCGCGGCGAGGGCGCCGTCCAGGATGCGGCTCACGCTTCCGAAACGGTCGGAGATCGGTCGCCCACCGTGGATTTAGCAGCCCTGCGCCATGAAAAACTGGGCGCGTGGGCGGGATCGCTCTGGCGTTCGAGTCGCACCAGCACCACCCAGGCCAGTATCAGGCCCACACCTGGGAAGCCCAGGAACTCATACGCGCCAATCGCCGAGCCGATCTGGTCCGTAAACAGCACGTTGTGCGCATTACCCGTCACACCGAGCAACCAGCCGATCGGCAGCGCGCGAGCCGCGAAGTTCATCGGAACAAACACGCCGATCAGGAACGCCGCGATGCCCGCCAGCCCCGTCTGGCCGAGCCCCCAGGTTCGCGGAAGCCCGCGCGACCACAAGAACAGCCACACGCCCAGCACCGGCAGGGCGGTAACCAGGTAGTCCTGCGCGGTATGCGGTGAAACCAGGAGCATCGTGATCAGCGCGAGGCTGAACTCGACGGACCGTCGCGCGACCGACTCATCGCGGCGACCGCGCCAGGCTGCAAAAACGAGATACCCAATCAGGGCCGCCGCCAGCGCGTACGCCAGCGCGCTCAGGTACGGGAACGTCGCGGGGTCGAGCGCGTACGCGGTGGTGTCACCCTGGAGCCGAAAGCGGTCGGCGATCTTGAAGACCAGGCCGCGGATCGAATTGTTCTCGAAGTGCGTCGACCAACGCGCGACCGTGTCGCCGCCGCCAGCGAGCATCGCCAACGGATACCCAAACCCCATTAGGGTGCCGTACAGCAACTGGCCAATCCCCAGTAGCACGACGATCCCCGCGGCGCCGACGGCCGCGAGGCGCCAGTTGCGCACCGCCAGGTACACCAACAGCAAGGCGGGCAGCAGCTTGGTCAGGGTAGCTGTGGCCAGAGGCAGGGCGGACCATCTGCTCTGGCGCGCGGTGCCCGTGAACAGGAACAGGGACAGGCTCACAAACAGCAGCTGCCACGCATCGACCATGTGCTGGGCGATCACGTATAGCAACGGGACGGAGCTCGACCACGCCAGCGCAATGATTAGCCAGTGGGCGGCGTCGTTTTCCGCGTAACGTCGGGCGATGAAGGCGTAGGCGGCAATGCTCGTCGGCAATGCGATCCACGTGGCGTAGACGGCCAGAGCCGAAAGGTTGTCCCCAACCACGCGCAGCGCGGGGTCGAAGACAAGGAACACCACGACCCCATACTGGCGGGCGTCGATCTGCGTGATCGGCACGCCGTGCACGACGAAGTTAATAAGAGGATTGAGCTCCTCGTCGAACCAGGCGGGCACGCCATAGCTGAAGGCGTCGACTAGCAGTCGGACGGTCGAGAGCAGCGTCAGGAGGCCAAGAACACCCAGCCATGTGGCGCGCTGCGCGCTCCGCGTGGCGTGTGCCGGTACGGCACGAGACGATTGCTGGACTGCGGCCACGCTGCGTGGATCTTAACGGTCGTGGTTGGCTGCCGTGTCGGCGAGAATGGCTTCACGACTGTGTAAGTCAGCAGGCTGTCGCCGAGTCTGGCGCGGCTGGCGTGCGCC
>JAFAZN010000197.1 GCA_019239775.1 Chloroflexota bacterium | reverse complement strand
GAACCCCACATTGTGAGACGTCTATCAAAAGATCCTTTCTGGTTCAGTCCTCCAACACCGTGTGCCTCACGGGGCGAACGCTTCTGGTGCTCTACGCAGCGGCGACAAAATTTTCTCTTAGGAAGAGAACCAGAACAGTGTTCTAGTTGTTCGGGGCCAGGGTGGACCCTCGGGTAACGGCCAGCGATTCAGCCATCTCCTTGCCGCTGATAGGCGGGGCGTCTTTATAGAGGTAGCAGGCAACTGCGCGATCGTCGTCGGTGCGATAGAGCGGCGGCGGCGCCTCGCGACACTCCGGCATCGCAAATGGACACCGATTGGCGTATTTGCAACCCTGCGTCTCTTTCTGAGCGCTAGCGGCGCCTCTTGTTTCCAGGTTCGTCTCGCCACCCCAGCGGAGGTCCGGATCCGGCAGCGGCACCGAGCCCACCAGCAAACGCGTGTACGGGTGTTTGGGCTGGCGAATGACCTGCTCAACGCTGCCAACCTCCGCCACGGACCCACGGTACAGGACGTAAATGTTCTGGCTGACCTGGTAGGCGGTGGTCAGATCATGCGTAATGTAAATGAGCGAAATGCCAAACTCGCGGTTGAGCTTGACCAGACTCTCCAGAATGGTCGCCCGCAATGACGCGTCCACCATCGAGACCGGCTCGTCCGCCAGAATCACGCGCGGGTGAAGCAGCAGCGCCCGAGCGACCATAATCCGCTGTCGCTGTCCGCCGCTTAATTGATGCGGATAACGGCCGAGCGTGTCCTCCGGTCGGAGTCCGGCCAATCGCAGGCTCTCCTCCATGCGCTGCTGCGCCTCCGCCCGTGTCCGCGCCAGTCCGAACTTGCGGAGCGGTGTGGTGAGGGTCTGGTCGACCTTGTACACCGGGTTGTACGTCTCATACGGATCCTGAAAAATCGCCTGAACCTCGCGACGGAATTTTTTCCGCGCGCTCGCGTCCATTGACTTGAGCGACTGCCCGCGATACAGGATGCTTCCCGCGGTTGGCTGGATAACTCCGAGCAACAATCGAGCCAGGGTGGTCTTGCCACTGCCGCTCTCACCAGCAATCGCGGTGATGGAGGGATTGTCCTCGTCAATTCGCAGCGAAACGTCGTCGACCGCAAGCGTTTGTCCCCTGGAGAGCAGGCCCGAACCGAACACACGTGTGACGTTCTGGGCCTCCAGCAGTCCGCTCACCGCTGGGCCTCGTCGTACAGGTGACAAGCCACAGCGCGGTCCGGCTGGACCTCGAGCAGGAGTGGCACTTCAACCGAGCATCGCGGCATCGCCTGCGGACAGCGAGGATGGAACATGCATCCAGGCGGCGGCGCGAGCAACGACGGAGTGAGTCCGGGAATCCCGCGAAAGTCCTCTTTTGATTGCAGGTTGGGCAAGCTCTTGATGAGCAACTGGGTATACGGATGTTGTGGATCTTTGAAGATTCCGCGCACCGGCCCAACCTCCACCAGCTTGCCACCGTACATGACGCCAACACGGTTGACGAACTGGGCCATGAGCCCCATGTCGTGGCCAACCAGGATCACCGAGGCACCCAGGTCTTGCTGGACGATACGCAGCGTTTCCATCACCTGGCGTTGGACGACCACATCCAGCGCGCTCGTCGGTTCGTCGGCGATGATGACTTTGGGATTCAGCAAAATAGCCATCGCGATGCACACGCGCTGCTTCATGCCGCCGCTCAGCTCGTGCGGATAACTGTCGACGACACGCGGGTCCAGCTCAACTGAGCGGAGGACGTCTCGTATTCGACCGTCCACCGAGGTTCCGGAGTCCATCACTCTGCGATGGGCGCGGATGGTGTCGCGCAGCTGCTCGCCCACCTTCATCATCGGATTGAGCGAGTTCATGGCGCCCTGCGGAATGAGAGCAATGTCGGCAAAGCGCGCCATGCGCATTTCTTCTTCGGAGAGACGCAGCAGATCGACTCCATCAAGCAGCACCTCGCCACCGTCGATCACCGCCGACTCCTGGAGCAGCCGCAGCAAGCTCAGCGCAGTGGTGGTCTTCCCCGAGCCGGACTCGCCTACCAGTCCAAAACGTTCACCCGGCTGGAGGGAGAAGCTCACGCCGTTTACGGCTTTCACAGGTCCAGCCGCAGTCTGATAGCTGACGCGCAGGTCGCGCACGTCCAGGACTGCCGCGGTGCGTTCAGGGTCGCGCTTGGGATCGATAACCAACAGGGACACTAGCCGCGCGCGGAGCCCTTGAGCCGCGGGTTCGCGTACTTGTCCAGCGAGAGGCTGATCCAGAACAGGCCGGTGAAGATGACGGCCAGCGTGACCACCGGTGGACCCCACCACCACCACATGCCTTTGAATAGAGCGGCGTACTTGAACGCGTAGAAAAGCGTGCGGCCGATCGTCGGGACGTTTTGGGGTCCGAGCCCCAGGACCTCCAGGCCGACCGATGCCAGAATACCGCCACTGACCGCGCCCACGAACGACGCCGCCAGGTAGGCCGTCAGGTTTGGCAGGATCTGCAGGGTGATAATCTCGAAGTCGTTCTGACCCGAGAGTTTGGCGACCTGCACGAACAGGCGCTCGCGCAGGCTCAGCGTCTGCGCACGTATCACCCGGGCCGAAAGTGGCCAGGAAAGCAGCCCAACAATGATCGCCATGAGCTCCACAGTGACCACCCGAACGTAGGCGGAGACGGTGATCAGGATGGCGAGCGCCGGGATGACCAGCATCACGTCGGCGAAGCTGCTGAAGATAGCATCCGCGATGCCGCGGTAGTAGCCCGCGAACAGACCGATAAGTGCACCGATGAGAACGCCCACGGCTCCCGCCAGGAAGCCGATTTTGAACATGTTCGGGATGCCAGTCACCATGACCGTGAACATGTCACGACCCAGCCCATCGGTCCCTAGCGGGTGCTGGGACGACGGAGCGAGGTTGAGCGGGACGGCCCCCATGTCAGCTCCCTTTGGCACCGCGAACTGCAGCCCGATCATCCCGAACAGGTACAGCACCAACAGCAGGAGCACGCCGGCCGTAAACAGGCGGTTCGCTTTGAAGAAGGCCAGCGCCCTGCGGAGCGCGCCCTGAAGCATCGACAAAGAGCTGACTGATCCGGTTCGGCTCAAGGTCGCGGCGCGCATTATTCTTAAGAGCCCGAACTTTCTTTCGCGTACGTGACCCGCGGGTCCAGGCGGGGGTAGATCAGGTCGATGATGAGCACGCTGAATCCAACCGATACTGCGAGGACAAGCGTGATAGCCTGGATGACGGTGTAATCACTATTGACGATCGATTGCCAGAGTTGATAACCGAGGCCCGGGTAGGAAAAGACAATCTCCACCAGGATCGCTCCTGACACCACATAGCCCAGGGCAATCGCCAGGTGCGTCAGTTGCGGCGGGATCGCATTGCGCACCGCGTACCACCAGAGAATGCGCCACTTCGGCAGGCCTTTGGCATCTGCCAGCAGCATGTAGTCTTCGCCAATGGTATTGACCATGAGTCCGCGCATGGTCAGGGCGAATCCACCGATGCTGGTGAGAACGATCGACAGTGCCGGCAGCACTGCGTGACTCAGCACCGAGGCGATGTACGGCCAATTCCAGGAGCTCGGAATGCTGCTGTCAAAGGCCCCACTAATGGGAAAGATGCGGAACGTAAACGCAAAAGCGTAGAGCAACAGCATGCCCAAGAGGTAATACGGCAGCACACCCCCGATCATGGTGATCGGCAGGACTGCCCTGACGACTCCTGGAGTGCCCTTCCACGCCAGCAGCGCACCGATGGTGACGCCGAACCCGAACGTGATAAGCACGCTCAGGCCGATCAGGCCCATCGACCAGCCGATGGCCGGCCGAATGATATCTATCACGTCCGCGGGGTAGGCGGACAGCGATTGGCCGAAGTCCAGGTGGAGCATATTCCACATGTACTTCGCGTACTGCACGTACATCGGTTGATCGAGTCCGAAGCGCGCGCGGTAGGCGTCAAACATTTCTTTACCGTTTTCGACACCCGTGCTCGCACTCGCCATGCGCGACGTGATCGCTCCGATCGGGTTACCTGGCGCCAGGCGCGGAATAAAGAAGTTGAATGTCGCGGCGACAAAGACGACCAGGAAGAACATGCCGATGCGCCGCAGAAAATAACTGAGGTCCAGACCTCTCATGAACTCATTCCCACTCGCGGGGGTCAAAGGGGGCCGCAGGCCCTCTTTGACCCTCGGAGGGACCTTTCATTGCGCGGGTTTAATCGTGATCAGCACCTTCAGGAAGTGCTCCCACCAGTCAGGCGGCTGCACATAGTTGTTGCTCGCTACTGGCCAGCCGGTCCAGTAGGTCGAGTTGAACGTCAGCAGCGTGGGCGTCTGCACCAACGGGATGTCGGGCAGCTCGTCAGCCCAGATCTGGACCGCCTGCATGTACAGGTCCATCACTCGCGGGTCGCCGAGCGGCAGGCTCCCCATCTGGTCCATCAGCGCTGAGTACTGGTCGTTCGACCATCGCCCCGCGTTGTTGGTGTTGTCGACGTTTTCGGTGCCCGCCACGCCGATGGGATTGACGTATGTCTTGTTGTAGCGGTTCATACCGAACCACGGCTCGACCACGCTACCGCAGCCATCCCAGTCAACAGCGCCCGTGAATTGGCCCCGCCCTGTCTGGTCACGGAAGATGCCCCACTCGATGAGCCGCAGATTGGCGTCAACGCCGATGGCCTGTAGCTGCTGCACGACCATACGGCCCCACGGCTCCATGAACGGAGGGCCGACCACGTCGAGAGATAGCGTGTTGCCATCCGGGCCGACGTAATGGCCGTCACTACCCATCGTGTAACCCTGGCTCTCGATCAACTGGTGCGCGAGGTCCGGGTTGTAGGCGACTGTGGGGTCGAGGATGTCCTTGGCAGCATCGCGGTACGGCTGCAAGGCCTTGTACGTGGGGAAGATGAAATTCGAGACCGCGCTGTCGCCGCCGGCGCCTTCGTAGACGACATCCACAATCTGCCGTCGGTTGAGACCGTTGGACAGCGCATGGCGCATGACCTTGTTGTCCCATGGCGCGATCGTCGTGTTCAGCGTGAGCATGCGCGGACACGGATCCACCCAGCCCAGGTCACCGCTGTAAGGCTGGATTTTCGGATTCTGCGCGATCATCGCGGCCTGCGTGCTTGGGGTCAGGCCACTGATCGAGCTGCCGCTGTCGGCGTCATTGTTCACCAGCGCCTGTTCGGCGGTCGCACTGTCGCCGATCCACGGGCGGTGGATCTCCAGCGGCGCAGGCAGCGGGAACGCGCCCGACTTGGCGCCCCACCAGTTGTCATTGCGCTTGTAGTCCCATTCCGTCGACGAGAAGCTCTTGACGACGTACGGGCCGCTGAAGATCGCACCCTTTCCGTTGTTCCACGAGTTCTTGAACGTCACCGGGTCGACGTTCTCCCAGACATGCCGGGGCACGGGAACGATCGCTTGCGAGGTGGTGCCGGCCAGGTTCGATACGAGGAAGAACGGGTCGGCCTTATTCAGCGTGAATTGGACCGTACGGTCGTCGATAGCGACGACTGACTGGACCTCGTTCTTGATCGGGATCGAGAAGTTCAGCAGCGGTGCGTGCGTAATCAGCATGTTGATGGTGAACACGACGTCGTCGGAGGTCAACGGCTGACCGTCACTCCACTCCGTCCCTGGCTTGAGGGTCACCGTCCACGTGGTCTGGTCGGGACTGGCCGTGTAGCCCGAAGCCAACCAACCGTCGATGTTGCCCGTCTCATAGTTCAACATGAACAGGGGCTCCATGAGGTTCTGGTTCATCCCCTGCAAGATGAACGTGCCGGGGATGTACGGGTTCCAGATATCCGGAGCCGGGACTTGGACGTTCGTTGGAATGACGAGAATGTCCTTGCGAGCCACTTGCTGTTGATCAGCGGGCGCGGCTTGCACTGTCGTGCCTAAGGTCTGGGCCAGGACCAACGCCAGGACCCCAACCCTCAACAGCGAGTGCTTAAAACGAGGTCTGATCGCAGACACCTGCTTCTTTAAACCCCCTTTGGTCCCAAGTGGAGCCATTGATATCAGCAATGCTCACGCGACGGCAAGCGACGGTGCCCGGGCCAATCCCGGTACACTGCACTCGCTTGCCCCGGGCCGACTCGCCGCCACTACGCGTCGCGTTGGTAGGCATGGGTCGCATCGGCCGGGTGCATTTGCAGGCGCTCTCCGCCGTGAAAGAAGCGCAGGTCGTTGGCGTCTACGATCTGAATACCGAGCTCGCGCGCGAACGGGCCGAAGCAGCCAGCGTGAAACGCGTGTTCGCAAGCTGGCAGGAACTGCTGAAGGATCCGGAGGTGCAGTGCGTCGGCATCCTGCTGCCGCACGACCTGCACGAGCAATACGTGAGTGAGGCGCTCGACGCTGGCAAGCACGTCGTCTGTGAAAAGCCGCTGGCGCCGACATTGCCCGAATGCGATCGGATGCTGGCAGCCGCCGCGCGGGCAGGCAAAAAACTCCTTCCCGTACACAACCGCGTCTACAGCCTGGGCGTCGAGAAAATGAGCGAGCTGCTGCGCCAGGACGCGATTGGCGAGGTCTTCCTGGCTCAGACCACCGGTTTCGAGGCTCCGCCGACGGTTCAGACGTGGTTAGCTACTCCCCGCGGGGGTGGTGGCGTCCTGATGTCACAGGCGGTGCACCCCATGTACGTGCTTCGCTGGCTGCTGGGAGATGTGACACGAGTCAGCTGCCTCTTCGGCGATCGCAAAGTTGTCGACATGACCGCTGAAGACCATGCCGTTGTGCTGCTGAAGTTTGCCAACGGCGTCGCTGGCGAGATGACCTGCACGTTTGGCATCGCGCACGGACCTCTGGATCACTCGATCGCGTTCCACGCGCGCGACGGTTACCTCGAATTAAGTCGAAAGGGCCTCCAAATTATTGCGCCACGTATGTATAGCGATACCGAATTGCACGAAATCCCGCTGGTTGAAACCGATTCGACATTCGGGTTCACGCATCTCTGGGAGGATTACAGCCGCGGCATCCTCAACGAGGCGCCGACGCGTCAAACTGCTGAGGACGGCATGCGCGCGGTGGAAATCGTGCAGGCCGCCTACCGCTCCAACGCCACAGGTCAGACCATTAACCTGCCACTGGAAACTCACTGACTGATGGCGCGCTATCGCACCGCGATTATCGCCTGTGGGACGATCGCTCGAGTGCATGCCCGCGCCTGGCAGGGCGTTCCAGGCAACCCTGTCGAGCTGGGCGCTCTGGCTGACACCCACCCCGATGCGCGGCGTGAGTTCGGCGAATTCTTCGGTATTCCAGAAGACAAACGCTACGCCGACTTTCGCCAGATGCTGGACACGGAAAAACCCGACTTTGTCGACGTCTGCTCGTGGCATCAGCAACACGCCGAAATGGTGATCGCGGCGGCGGCACGTCGCCCGAAGGCCATCCTGTGCCAGAAACCCATGGCGGTGGACCTCGGCGAGGCCGACGCGATGCTCACCGCGTGCGAGCGCAACGGCGTCAAACTGGTGATCGCGTATCAGCGGCCACACCATGCAGCGTGGCTGGCAGCGCGGGAGCTGATCCGCAAAGGCGCCATCGGCAAAGTGCTCCAGGTTCAAATGGATGACGGCGGCAACTTGCTCAACACGAATTCACACAACATCCGCCTGGCATTGTTTCTCCTGGACGAGCCGCCGGCCGAATGGGTGATAGGCGCGGTCGAACGGACCACCGATGGAGTTGAACGCGGTTTGCCAGCGGAAGATGCGTGCCTGGGACTGGTCGGTCTCGGGAACGGCGCCACAATTCTCATTCAAGGCAACCTTGTCAGCGGACTTGGCCAGGGCTGTCGGGTGATCGGCAGCGACGGCATCATGGAGTTCGACACCAGGCATCCACCGGATGACCAGATTCCATCTGATGCGCCGATGTACATGCCGGAAGGTCCATCCGCGCGCTACAACACCGAAATCGGCACGGTGCGCTACATTGGCCGCGATACGAACGGATGGGTCTCCGTTGAGGCGCCCTGGTATGACGCATGGGCCCACCAGTGCCAGGAAGCCGTTGATTGGGTGGAAGGTCGCATCACCCAGCCGATCAGCCGTGGTGAACGCGGCCGCGCGGTCCAGGAGATCATGATGGCGCTGTATGAGTCCGCTCGGAAGAAACAGCGCGTCTATCTGCCGCTCAAGACCAAGGTCAATCCGCTCCGATTGATGGTCGAGGACGGCGACCTGCCGGTGGAATGGCCAGGCACCTACGAACGCCGCGCACGCATCGTCCGCGGCGAAGCGATGTCTTGGCACACACCTGGTTCACCCTGACAAGAGGCGACCCTGTTTGTCCCTCCACGCAGTAATTCCTAACGGAGTGCCTCTTCCCCATCCACGGAGTGGTTCTTCACGGAAGTGCTTCTGCGCAGAGGGGTCGTCCCGTAATTAGCGTGGCCTGTGCGGAAGAAAGTCCCTACGGTAGTCGCCCGGTGGTGCGCAGTAACGTCTCCTGCACGAGTAATTCGTGTTCTGGCGATCTGTCTGGTGCGCGCGTCCCTTGAATGACCTCCAGGAACGCGGCAAGCTCCAACTCGTACAACATCTGGCGGTCCACTGGGTCCAGGTCCACAACCTGCGCGGACCCGTTTGCCGCAATGCGCAGCGTGCGCACAGGGTCAAAGGGCTCCAGAATCGCACTGCCAACCGTGCCATAGACCTCGAACCGGCGCGCCGTCGGCGTCGGCTCCATCGCCGCGATATCCACAATTGCAATCGCGCGATCGAACTCCAGGACCGCAGCTGTATTGTCGGCGTACGCAGGAATCTCCGGAGTGGCAACGTTCTGCAATGTCGTGTGGATGCCAGAAGGCCGGCCGAGCAGCCACACGATTTGGTCCAGCACGTGGCCACCGAGGTCGTAAAGAATGCCGCCCAGGTGGCGGCTCTGCTGACGCCGCTCGTTGAGGTCCACGTACGTCGACATGTGCGCACGAATGCTGAACACCTCCCCAAGTGCGCCTGAGCGGGCCAGCTCCGCAATGCGAACGAACCCCGGGCTGTAGCGGAACATGTACCCCATCTGCACGTGCACCTTGCGTTCGGCCGCGGCCTGCATCAGCTTCTGAAAGCTGGGCCAATCATCGCCGGCCGGTTTGTCGAACCACAGGTGTTTTCCCGCGTCGACGGCTGCCTGTGCCAGCGGCAGGCTCTGGTGGTTGCGCGCCTCGACTGCAATTGCCGTGACTGACGGGTCCTGCAGCAGGTCGTCCGCCGAGTGCAACCAGCGCGCATGCGAGAACCGCTCCACGCCAAGTGGGTCTGGATCAAAAATGCCCACCGGTTCAACCTGGGGATTTGCGCAAAGCGCCAGCCACTTGCCCGCGGCGTGGCCGTGGCGTGTGCCAAGCATGCCAATACGCACGCGCTACACGTTACCCGAACGGGCCGCCGGTCTGTTGTAGGCTAAGCCCTGATGGCGGAAACCCCCGGGTACGGGTACCTGGATCTTGGCGTGCGCCCAGTCGTCAACGCCGCGGCGACATTGACACGCCTGGGTGGATCGCGCATGCCACCGGTGGTGCTCGATGCAATGCTCGCCGGCGCCTCGGCGTTCGTGGACCTGGTGGAGCTGCAACAACGTGTCGGAGACCGGATTGCAAGCCTCACTCACAATGATGCGTGCTACGTTTCGAGCGGCGCTGCCGCGGGTATCGCGATTACGATCGCCGGTTGTATCGCGGGCTGCGACCCCCAGCTGATCCACCGCCTACCGCACCTGAGTCCACGACCAGAGGTCATCATCTACGCTTCGCAGCGGAACGGCTACGACCAGGCAGCGTTCCAGACCGGTGCGCACGTCGTGGAGATCGGCGCGGAATTGAAAGACCTGGAGGATGCCTTCTCGCCGGCGACGGCATGCGTGCTGTACTTCGCCGGACTGCACTTCGCGGCTGGAGCCTTACCGCTGGAGGACGTGATCGCAATTGCGCACGCCCGCGCCGTTCCGGTGCTCGTCGATGCGGCTGCGCAGATTCCGCCGATTGCGAACCTCTGGCATTTCACGCGCGAGCTGGGTGCCGACGCGGCCATCTTCTCGGGCGGCAAAGGCCTGCGCGGACCGCAGTCGACGGGTCTGGTGCTGGGTCGACGTTCGCTCGTCGAAGCGTGTATCGCCAACGGTCCGCCGAATCACAGCCTGGGGCGGCCGATGAAAGTCGGCAAAGAAGAGCTATTCGGCATTCTGGCGGCCGTTGAATGGTCGCTGGAGCAGGATGAGCAGGCGCTCCTCGCCGGATACGAGGCAATGGTCCAGCGTTGGCTTCATGGTTTGCAAGGTCTGCCTGGAGTGACGGCGGAACGCGGCTATCCGAGTGAGGCAGGACAGCCGCACGCACGCGCGATTGTGCGACTCGGACCTGGTGCTGCGTTGTCTCGGGCGGAGTTGGTGGCGGCACTGTGGGATGCGAACCCACGAATTGCGGTAGGCGTGATTGGCGATGACGCGATAGCCCTGAATCCGCAGACGGTGGAGCCCGACGAGGAGCACATCGTCCTGCGCGCTCTGCAGCAGTTGCTGAGGCCCTAACGCCCGAGCCGCTGCCTGCATTGGACTCCTGGAGATCAGCTTTCTTCCTCCAGGCGCGCAGGGACATCACTCCACGGGGTTATCACTCCCTGAGGTTGATCACCTCCGTGGGACATCACTCCGAGAGGACATCACTCCGTGAGGACTTCACTCCGTGAGGACTTCATCCCCGGTGGTTCGTCACCTCGGAGGGACATCACTCCGCGAGGACTTCACTCCGGGGATCATCACCTCCGTGAGGACTTCACCCCCGGTGGTTCATCACCTCGGAGGGACATCACTCCGTCGGATCATCACCTCGGGGGGACTACACCTCCGTGGGGACTTCACCTCCGTGGGGACATCACCTCCGTGGGGACTTCACCTCCGTGGGGACTTCACCTCCGTGGGGACTTCACCTCCGTGGGGACATACTCCGGTGGTTCATCACCTCGGGGGATATCACTCGGTGAGGTTCATCACCTCCGTGAGGGCGTTGGGCGTTGTCAGTGCCACCAGGCAAGGCCTGCCAGGCGCACTGCTGCTGTGGATGGTGCACTCAAGTGGTCCAGCGCCATGCGCAGGGATTGAATCCAGTCCGTCGCCCAGACCAGGCCCAGTGCCGAGCGCTGCAGGGTGGCATCGGAGCTACCGCCCCAGTTGCCCAGACACTCGGTTGTGGCTTGCTCCAAAGACGCGGCGGGCACCGCTGCGCCGGGCGAAGGTGGCGTTGCAACCCCGCGCTCCAGGCTCTGGCCCATGCACTCCAGCTCGTCCACGACAGCCGCGGCGGCACGTGAAAGCTCGTGCGCCGCGTCGGCGCACGCCAGCACCCGATAGCCGTGCGCGGCAAGCCGCTCGAGCGAATCGCCAACCAGCAGAAGGTGACTTCCGCCCGCTTGCAGTGTGCCCCAGGTCCCTGGCGGCAAGACTTTCGCCGACCGGTCGTTGAGAAACTGGTCGAAGACTTCGCCTGCGCGGGCCGACTCATCAATGGCCAGGTGGCGCGCGGCCAGACAGTCCTCCTCGGAACATCGATCCAGGAGGAAGTCGAAGGCGGTCCGCAGATACGCCGCATTGCGACGGTACAGCGAGCCAAGCGCAGTGCGAAGCTGCCCGCGTGCACCGCGCGGCCAGAACAAGGCACCGATCACCAGACTGACTGCCGCGCCAATCACCACGTCCTGCAGGCGGACCAGACTAAGCGTCCATCCAACGGGCTGGATCAAGTTGAACAACACCACCACCAGCAAGGTGAATGCGGCCTGGCCGACAACGAAACCAATTACGCTCGGAGCGTAGGCCGCGACAAATACGGTGAACGGAAACACCGTCCACAACACCGCGGGCTGTGTTCCTAATGGAATGAGCAGGAGGCCCGCCGGCAGAATCCCAAGTGCGGTTCCGACGACAGCCGCCAGAGCCGTACGTCCGGTCGCAAGCGCGTTGGAGCGAAGCACAGACAACGTGCCCAGCACCGCCCAGAAGGCGTGGTCCAGTCCAACGAGGTCCACCAGCAAGACGGCGATGCTCAAGCCGACGGCGGCGCGCAAGCAATTGCGGAACCAGATGGAGGACAGCCGCAGATGGGTGTGGAAGGTATCGGCGGCGCGCCGCGCTCCGGCTGCCACTCCAGCTGCCGTTTCGAATCCGACTGGAAGCGCGCGCACGTCGCGCGGATCCAGTTCGAGGCCGGCGGCCAGGGTGGCATTGGTTCCAATGGCGAGCGCAATGAACGCGATGGTCTTCAGCGGACGCACGACGTCCAGGCGCGCCAGAACCGCCTGCGCTGGAGTGCCGGATCGGAGCTGTTCGGCGGCCCATTCGTCGAGCGCCTGGCGGTGCTCCTCCCGAACCTGTATCAACTGCGCCAGGTTCGGCGCAGGGCGCTCTCGCTCCAACACGCGCCCGCTGGATTGGAGCACGTCCACGATGGCCTCTGTGAGATTTTGGCTGGCGGTGCGGAGTCGGGCGCTGGATTCGCCGGCTGCCGGCGGAATCGCCGGCATAAGCTTCATAGCGCGCCCCAGCTCGTCGACGAGCTCCGCGAATGCGCGGTCGTGACGTGTTGGACTCGCCGGCCGGTGCGGTGTCACGCGGTATGCCTGCCGCAGCTCGTCGAGCGCTTTCGTTGCTTGTTGGCGACGATCCTCCACATCCCGTTCGGCAGGCGACACGGCATAGACAGCCGTGACCAGGTCGCCCATGCGCTGGCAGCTCGCAGCCGCGAGGCGATGCAGCGCGGTATGTTCGTGTCGCGGCCACGCAAACACGCCGCCGAGCAGCGCAACGGCGCCTCCGATCAGCCAACCGACAATTCGGAGCGGGATCTGATCAACAGGCGCCGGAATGGCTACCGCCAGCACCAGGCACAGGACCAGCGGCAATTGCGCGGCAGTGGTGTACCCGCCGAAGATGGCAACAAACTGAATGATGAACGCGCCGATGCCGACGGCCACCGCCGCCGTCCAGGGGGTTCCGGCAGCAAGCGAAGCCCCAACGATGATCACACAACCTGCGAGCGTGCTTACCGCGTAGGCCGCTGCGCGGTGTCGCGATGAGCCACCGAAGTCGCCAAGGACCATCAGTGCGAAGGCGCCGAAAGTCGCAAACGTGATCAGCTGCGCCTGCGGCACGAGCCACGAACAGGCCGCAAACAACGCTGGAATCAGGATGGCTGCTCGAGCCGCCCTGCGCAGGCTGGCCAGGCCCGGATCGCGCAGCTGCGGCAGATGGGCGTGCCAGTTGAACGCGTGGTGTTCGACAACAAGATCGGCGCCCGACGCCACGGCGCCCGCTACGAGACTCACGCGTACCGAGGATACCGTCTGGCATCACCAGGTCAACTGCCTTTTCGAGGAGGGAACCCCGAGCAACTACGGTTTGCGCCACCCGCTAGCGGTGTATGCCGCGTCGATCACGCGCATCGCCGCGAGCAGGTCGTCGAGGTTCGCCACGGGCGGCAATCCTCGTTCGAATCGCTCGAGCGACTCGGCAACGAACGCTGGATACCAGCGAAAGTTGCCAGTCGGTGTGTGCAGGACTTCCACTTGAAACGTGTTCGCATCAGTGATCTCGATGACGTCGTCACTCCGCATTACGACGTAGGCGTGCGCGGTGCGCAAGCTGAAGAGTTGATCAAAGCGTCCCAGCTCGCCTGGGAAGCCGTAGCCAGTTTCCACCATGCCACCGGCAGTGGCGGAGCGCAGCGCAATTGCGGAGTAGTCTTCCACGGGTTCGCCCCAGCTGGCATTGGTCATGAGCGCAGAGTGCACGGTTGGCTCGGATGCGGTGAAGATCCGGAAGAGGTCGATCAAGTGTGGGGCCAGGTTGATGGTGCAGCCGCCGCCAGAGCGCGCGGGATCGAGCATCCAGGCACAGCCAAGCTGGCGATAGCGCGCCGGTGGACCGCTGATGAAGGCGAATCGCGCGACTGTGGCTGGATCGTTGGCGGTTAGATCGCGAAGGCGCTTGAACCAATCGCTCACGCGGAAGTTGAAGCCGGTGCCAACGTGCAGGCCACGGGCCTGCGCTCGATTCGACAAGTGTGAGACGTCATCCGCGGTGAGGCCTGCCGGTTTTTCAATGATGAATGGCACGCCTGCATCGACAAGCAGGTTGCCGAGCGCGGGCATGGCGGCATGCGGGGCGAAGGCAAATGCGAAATCAGGACGTTGTTCCAGTAGCTGTTCGGGGTGCGTGTAAGCTGTCACACCGAGCTCGCTGCCGACGCGCTCCGCCACGCCGGGATCAGGATCTGCAACCCCCTCGATAAGGTGCTGCGCCAGCGCCGCCGCCGGCCGATAGTACAGCGGCGCATGCCAGTGAGAGACTCCGAAAAACGCAATCCGCACGAGTTGTCGCTGGATCAGGCCAGCGCGTCGGCGACGCTAGTCGCTCACCTCGGCCAGGAACGCGCGAATATTGTCTGCCACCTTCTCAGGCGCTTCCAGCTCCAGGTTCTGGCGTACACCCTCAATCGTCACAATCCGCGCGGCGGGGAAAACCGCCTCCACTTGCGGCATCCGCTGCGGCGTGAGCTCCCAGCTGTTCTCTGCGCGCAGGATCAGCACGGGACATTTGATCTTCGCGGCATACGAACGCAAGTCGTCTGTTGCATGCAACAGACCGTCCGCCACCCACTCCGGCGCAAATTGCCATTCCACACTCCCATCGGCCAGCCGGTTGGTATTGTGTTCGAGCGTGTGGTCGACCATGGCGGCGGTGTAGAAGGGGTACTGCGTTTGAATGACTTCGCGCGCTTCCGCCGCCGAGGCATAGCGACGCTGTCGCTGGCGCATCTTGTCGGCCTGTCCGCGCCAGTACTCGAGGTCTTCGCCGGGAACAATCGTACCGAAGTGCGGTCCACCGACCAACGCGAGCGCCAGCACCCGCTCGGGATGCTCCGCCGCGAACACCATCCCACTTCGCGCACCCAGCGAATGCCCCGCCACCACGACACGGTCCAGGCCGGCCGCCTGACAGAACGCTTCGACATCAGCGGCGTAGTCGACGGTCGCGTTGCCAGCCGCGGGCTGCTCGCTCCGTCCGTGGCCGCGCTGGTCGATGGCGATGACGCGGTAGTCGGGGCTCAGTCGCTCCGCCACCCATTCCCAGATACGACCGTAATTGCCTGACGGATGCAGGCACAGAATGGTTGGACCGCTGCCTGGCCACTCCCAGGAGTGCATGGCAAAGCCGTTGACGGTCGTGCGCTGGCTGGACGGAGTACTCATATGTCGCAACGGTACTTGCTGAGTGCATCGGGGTCCAGTTCCAGGCCCAGACCTGGCCGATCTGACAACACGAGCATCCCATTTTCCACCGGCGGCACCTCGCGAAAGAGCGGCATCGCCCACGGGTAATACTCGACGGTGAGCCCATTCGATATCCCTGCGATGAGGTGCGCCAGGATCTCTGTCGCCAGGTGCGGAACCACCTTGAGGCCGTAAATCTCGGCCATGTGCGCTACCTTCAATGCGCCGGACAACCCCAGGTCCTGGTCCACCATAACAATGTCGACGCAGCGGCCTTCGATCAGCGGTCGGAACGATGCGATAGTGAAGTAGGTCTCACCCGCGCATGTTGGGATGTCCAGCGCCTCGCTGACCTGCCGCAGCCCACCAAAGTCGACATTCGACGTGGCATCTTCCAGCCAATACGGGTGATATGGCGCCAGGGCGCGGGTGAAGGTGATCGCTTGCTTGACGCTCCACAGCTGATTGACGTCGACCATGATGTCGACGTTGTCACCGACCGCTTCGCGAAGGACCCGCATGTGCTCGACCACACGTGGCAAGCTCAGCGGACCGAGATGGCATTTCATCGCGGTAAAGCCGTTCGCCACGTGGCGTTGCGCGCTCTGCGCAACCTTGTCGAGATCCGCCGAGGGTTCGACCCTCCAGCTCGCGTAGCACGGGACGCGATCGCGGAAGCCGCCCAGGAGCTTGTACACCGGCTGCCCAGCGGCTTTGCCGCGGATGTCCCACAGGGCAACGTCGATGGCGCTGGCTGCACGTGCTTCAAACCAGGGTAGGGGTCGTCCGCGGAGGAGCAGACGATCCTCGATCGCCTCCGGCGCGAGTGGGTCCATGCCGATGATGCGCTCGGCGTAGATCTGAAGGACCTTGAGTGCGGCGGGCGCCGCGTCGTGAAGTCGGCTGATGTAGCTGATGCCCTCGACGCCGGCATCGGTCTGCAGCCTGAGAACAATGTGGATGCCGGTGATCGACTCGTCATGCCCGACGCGAACGACGTCGGTGAGGCAACCCGTGATCTTCATCATAATTATGATGTGACAACACTAGAGCCTCTGGGCTACTCCGACCAGGGTGGACGCCCGCATGGCATCCAGATCATGGTCTACCACGAGCATGCCTACATCGGGCAGGCCCGCTACGGTGGGTTCAGCGTCATCGACGTCTCGAATCCGCGTGAGCCCAAGCCGGCAGGCTTTGTTCCGACCGCGCCAGCCACCTTGAACATCCACCTGCAGGTGCACGACAACCTGCTGCTGGTCGTCGACTCTGCAAATCTGTTCTCGATATACGGCAGCATGGAGGCCTACTACGCGCGGTCGATGGAGGGCTGGAGCACCAGCAGCTTCGGGAAACGCGGCGAAGACTTCATGGCGGGTATGCGCGTGTATGACATTTCCAAGCCCGCCGAACCGCGACAGATCGGGTACCTGGAGGTGGAGGGGCTCGGCATCCACCGGCTGTGGTACGACGGTGGTCGCTACGCCTATGGCTCGGCGCTGCTGGAGGGCTACACCGACCACATCCTGCTGATCATCGACATGAACGATCCGACGCACCCTGTTGAGGCTGGGCGATGGTGGATACCAGGCATGTGGCGCGCCGGCGGAGAGTCGCCTGGTTGGAAGAGCGGACGTGTCGCGCTTCACCACGCGGTGGTAGCGGATGGCATTGCCTACGGTTCGTGGCGTGACGGTGGACTCACCATTGTGGACGTCCATGACCCAGCACATCCTCAGTTGTTGGCGCATCGGAACTGGTCGCCGCCGTTCGGCGGTGGGACTCATTCGGCGCTGCCACTGCCTGACCGCAATTTGTTGATCGACGCCGACGAGGCGGTCCTGGAAAATTGCGCCGACGGTACCAAATACACCTGGGTTTTCGACGTCCGCGAGAAAACCAATCCAATCTCGATTGCAACGTTCCCTGTGCCGTCGGACCGCGACTATTGCCGGCTTCCCGGGAAGTTCGGTCCGCACAACCTGCACGAGAACCGCGAAGGCACGTTTCAAAGCTCGGAAACGATCTTCGTGACCTATCAGAATGCAGGCTTGCGCTTGTTCAGCATTGCCAATCCATTTCGGCCGGAAGAGATCGCGGCGTTCGTGCCTCCTGCGCAGAACGACCGGCCGCTTGCCTCCGCCGACGTGTTCGTCGATAAACGCGGGTTGGTGTACATGACCGACGCCGTCGGCGGTCTGCACATCCTGGAGTTTCGCCCCTAGCTAGCCAACTAAGCCACTTCTGCAGTGACCCACCTCTTCGGGTGAAGTTCTTCGTCTTACAACCGTCTTTTGCAGGGTGACCTGGTTAGACGCATTCCAGCGGGCGGTGCGGCTCGGGCGGTAGCTCAGCTCGAATCGCATCCCCGGGATAGATGTCGCCACCCACCAGCACCACCGCCATGATGCCGGCTTTGCGAATCAAATTGCCGGGTGCATCTTTGTCCAGGACCGCCGCCATCAAGCCTGGTTGAAGGCGGTCCAGCTGGTGGCAAGGGTTGCGCAATCCAGTCACCTCCACGACTGCCTCCTCGCCGATGTGCAGCCGGGTGCCTGTGGCAAGACCTAACAGGTCGATGCCCGAGGTCGTAATGTTTTCACCCATGCGCCCGGGCACCACGGAGTAGCCGCCTGCTTGCAGCTCGGTCAACAGCTCCGCGTGGACCAGGTGGACCTGTCGCAGATTCGGCTGCGCCGGGTTCCGCGCAACGCGCGACCGATGCTTGACGGTGGCGCCAGCATGTGCATCACCCTCAACGCCTATTCCCACGACAAGTCGAATGTATCCCTGATTGGCCTTGCTCATGGTGTGGCTCGGACTGCAACTGACCGCTACGACGACCGCCGGCATGATCCCTCTATTGTGCCCGCCCCAACGGGGGTTCTAAAAAATGGGTCAGAGAAGACGATGGCCGAAACAGCAATCGTGACGGCGGGTCGCATCATCACCATGGCCGAAACTGCGCCCGAGGCCTTCGCCATGACCGACGGCCGCGTGGTCAGCACCGGCCGGCTCGCCGACTTGCGAGACCAGCACCCGAGCGCGGAGGTTCTCGACTTTGGCCGGGCAGTCGTCGTGCCAGGCTTCCACGATGCGCACCTGCACCTGGCGTCAACCGCCGACCAGTTGATGCAGGTGGACCTTTCATATCCCAACGTTCAATCGCTGGCAGAAGTGGGGCGTCGCATTCGCGATCGCGCGGTGACGACGGGCCCAGGACAGTGGATCATCGGCAGTCGCTACGACGACGGCAAGATGGCGGAAGATCGCCCGCTCACACGCTTCGAACTGGATGAGGTGGCGCCGGATCATCCTGTCCTGGTGCGCCAGGTCGCCGGCCACTGGGGCGTCGTCAATTCCCAGGCGCTGGCGTTGGGCGGACTGGACGACAGCAGTCAATCACCGGAAGGTGGGGCGTACGGTCGAGATGGCGCCGGTCGGCTCAATGGCGTCTTGTACGAGCGGGCGCTGGTTGAGTTCGTGCGTTCGCCCGGGGCTGGCGGCAAGGGCATCGTGCCGGCCAATACACTCGACGACCGGCTGGCCGGCCTCGAGCGGGCAGCCACCCTGTTCGCCGCTTCAGGGCTGACCTCGGTCCGCGATGCGTCCACCGGTCCGGAGGACCTCACGCTTTTCGAAGAAGGCCGTCGCCGCGGCCTGCTCAACGTGCGCGTGAGCATGCTGGTTCGGCATGAGAGCTATGAAGCGGTGCGTCGCGACAATCGGTGGCTCGATGGCGAGTTCCTACGCGTCACCGGCGTCAAGGCCGTGCTCGACGGCGCAATCGGTGGCCGCACGTGTCTGCTGGAGCAACCGTTCGAGGGCACCACCGACGACCATGGCATTCAAGCCATGTCCACGCGCGACTTGCACGACCTCGTTGGCATGCTGGCCCGCGACGGCCAGCGACCGTGCGTACACGCGAACGGCGACCGCGCGATCTCACTCTTGCTGGACCTGCTCGAACAAATTGGGCCTGAGATGTGGCCGATGTTGCGTCCGCGTGTTGAGCATTGCTCGATCGTCACTGACTCAATTCTCCAGCGGCTCAAGCGAGTCGGAGCCGTTACCACGCCATTTGCCAGTTACGTGCACTATCACGGCAACAATCTGCGGAAGTGGTACGGCGAGCAACGGCTGAGCCGAATGTTCGCGCACCGCTCATTCCTCGACTCGGGCGTGCCGGTGGCCGCCGCCTCCGACTTTGGTTGCGGTCCGTTCGAGCCGCTGCTGGGCATGCAAAGCTGTGTCACCCGCGCGGCATGGGACGGAGGCACGCTCGGCGAGAACCAGCGCATCACGGCTCGCGAAGCGCTCGCGCTCTATACGACTGGCGCGGCATTCGCGACCGGCGAGGAGCACGTCAAAGGCAAGCTGGCGGCAGGTTATTACGCCGATTTCGTGGTATTGGGCGACGATCCGCTGACGGTTGAGCCGATGCAGCTCAGCCAGATTCCGGTCCTCGCAACCTACGTGGCAGGCACGCGCGTGTGGAGGAGTAAAAATGACTAGCCGGCGGACCTTCTTATGGCAGGCAAGCGCAATTGGGCTGGGTACAGTCGGCCTGCTGACGGCGTGCGGTCCGGCGGCAGCACCGGCCGCGCCAACGAGCCCACCGGCACCCACCGCGACCGCCGTTCCTGTGGCCGCGCCGAAACCAACGAGCGCGCCGACGACCGCGGCCGCTCCGACGCAACCCGCACCCGCGCCCACCAGCACCGCTGTCTCCAGCAGCGCCGGCGCGCCAAGCGGCACACTGCGGTACGCCAGCGCTGATTTCGGCAATGAGTCGATGGATCCCATTGTCATCACGTCGCAATGGGGCTGGGCGCTGTACGACTCACTGCTCACGTTCGATCAACAAGGCAACGTGGTGGGTGACGCAGCCGAAAATTACAGCCTCAGCGCGGACGGTCTCACCTGGACGTTCAACATTCGCAAAGGCGTCAAGTTCCACAACGGCGATCCAATGACCGCGGCTGACGTGGTGTTTTCACTCCAACACTTCGGTTCCAAAGAATCGACCAATCCGTGGTCGCCATACATCCTCAAAAATAACGAGTCGATCACCGCGACGGACGACTACACCGTCGTATTCAAAGCGCAGAAACCCGAATGGCCGCTGAAAGTCCCATTCGTCGAGACGTTGATTCTGCCCAAGACGTATTTCGAGAGTGTGGGGCAGGACGGATTCCGCGCGAAACCCATCGGGACGGGACCATATAAGTTCGCGAGCTACGTGCCCAAGACCAGTATGGACTTCGAAGCGAACACGGACTATTGGGGGCCCGCCAAGCCGCAGTGGGCACACATCACCGAGAGCCTGGTGCCAGAGGAAGCTACGCGCGTCGCCCAACTCGAGCGCGGAGACGTGGACATCATCGGCAACCTCTCAACGGACCGGTTGCTCGAACTCGAGAACAAGGGCTTCCGCCTGCAGGAAGTAGGCTTGCCGACACTTGCAAATATTCAATTCCCCGGAACGTGGCTGACGCAAGGACCAACATCTGACATCCGCGTCCGCCAGGCGATGTCGTACGCCATCAACCGACAGGAGATCTCGGATACGTACTACAAGGGTCTCGCAAAGCCGGGTGGCTTCTGGTTCTTCAGCGAGCAAACCTGGGGTTGGGACGATACCTTCAAGACCGATCCGTACGATCCCGATAAGGCCAAGCAGCTGCTCTCAGACGCGGGGTTTCCCGACAAGTTCAACCCCCAGGTCATCACCCTGTATACCAACGCGCTCGCGGCAGACCTGATGCAGATCCTGCAAGGCTACTGGCAGGCGGTGGGCGTTAATGTCGACATCCAGGTGGTCGATACGCCCGTGTACAACGCCATCTGGTCGCAGCGGCCAAAGGCGGCGACTGACAAGAATGCTGGCGTCATCTGGCCCTGGGTCAACACCAGCTTCTTCAACAACGTCTATCACTCCGCCAACCTGCTTACGACCACCGGAGTCAACGGCACCAGCAACGATCCGAAAGCTGACGCCATGTACCAGGCGGCCATCGCCGAGCTGGATGACGCCAAGGCGAAACAAGAGTGGCGACAGTTGATGCACTATGCCTACGACACACTGTGGGTCAGCCTCCCATTGGTGGAGGTCCCCACCTATTTCGCAATAGGCCCAAAGGTAGGAGCCTTCACCAACCGATCATGGCTAAACCTGTGGGACAGTTACGCGGGCATCCAACACGCCACTTAAATAACGCCCACGAGACTTCCTGGATTCTCACTCATAATCCGTCGCAGGTCGCGCTCGGACACGCCGTTTTCCACGAGCTGGTGTGCTATGCGACTGAAGACTTCCGCGGGCAACGGCGAGGTCGCTTGACCTGTATCCGAGCCCAGCGTAGTGTGCTCTGGCCCAACCACCTTGATCCAGTTGACCAACTTGCCAATCGGCCATTCGGGTCGCTCGCGGTAGTACATGTTGATGGCGTGCTCGATAAACGCGCCCATGCGCGCAAGCTCGCACGCTTGCTCCTGGCTCAGGTTGATCACGAAATCCGGGTGCAGCACGAGGAGCTTCTGGACTCCAGCTTCACGTGCGGCGCCAAAGACGGCGAAGATCTCCGGCGGCGACATGTGCCCTGAGGCCAAAATCGCGTCTTCTTCCTTGATGATCTGGATGATGTCGTATACGGCGGGCTTTAGCTTCCCATCATCGCCAAAGACTGAATTCGGCGCTTCCGGCATGAGCTGCATCGTCGCAGTAGGAAACCCGGTGGTGCCGCCATGCGTATGCTCGATATGCGCGGGCGACGAGATCGTCGGAAACCACACAATCTTGCCGCCCATCCGCAAGCTCAGCTCCACAGCGCGCGGATTCAATCCCCCGACCAGCCCGTTCAACGCAATCCCGCCAAACACCTTCAGGCGGAGCTGGTCCAGTACCGATCCTTTGATGGACAGGACGTCCATGACGGTGTTGTGGTGATGCGACTTGTATACGACGGCTTTGAAGCCGTGTTCGTCGTAATGCTTTGCCGACTCCACCGGGTCGAGTCGGCGTGGGAACGGCGATGGCCCCGAGTGGTAGTGGAGGTCCACCGCGTCTCTGATCAGATCGTCACCCGAGGTCGTCATCGTCGCCCGCCCGGCATCGGGTAGTCAGCCGCGTTCAGCACCCAACCCTCTTTCTCCGAGAGATCAAAGCGCGGTGGGCTGAAAATGTCGATCAGCTGATTCCGCCCGCTGCCAATCGCCTGCGAGGTGTGAATGCTCGGCGGAGGAATGATCGCAATCGATGGCGAGCCGATCTGGGTATGATCGTCGTCAATCCATTTCTCCAGGTTGGCGGTCCACGGAAACCGGATGTGGTGCACGTACTCGCCCTGCAGCACCAGCGAGCACTGTTCGAAATCATCGTGGCTGTGTGGCGACATGCGCTTGGTATCGCGCGGACCAACCGATCCGTCGCCGTAGTTCACCATGATGTTGGAGGAGCGGAAAATCGTGCCGAACCGCGTTGGATCCTTTGGCACATCCAGACTGTAGGTGCGCAGCTTGAACCCGCCGACCGGATCCGGCCATGGCTCCAGGAGGGCAACGTTTGGGTGCGGCTGTGTGTAGGACGCGGCGTTCGAGCACTTGCGCACCAGGTCTTCGGCGCGCACGCTGAACAGCCGAACCACGCGCCCTGCCCCGCTCGCGCGGATGCGACTCTCACCCGGTGGCACAAAGGCAATGGAGTACGGCCCGAGTTGGGAGGTACTCCCGTCGACGGTGATCTCGAGTGAAGGTCCATCTCGATCGGGGACGAACACGGTGTACTCGTCAGGTTGAGCGGTGCGAACCCATTCGGCAGTCGACACCACCTCGCTGTACGCCAGCACGAAATTCTGGCCGCGCGCATACCACGTCCTGGCCGACGCCGAGGATTCTTGCGGCTCGGTGTCATAGAAACGTACGTATTCACATGGCACAAAATCCGTCGCCGTCGGGCGCGGGCTCGCACCATAGCTGGCCAGCGACGAGCGAACGTCGCTTCGATCAAGCACCATAGTAGGTAAATCCTCCTTGTCGACAGCTCATTTGATGGCGAGGGCGTTCGGCGGCGAGCCGACGCCGCCAATCACGTTCAGTGGCTTGGCCGTGAGCATGAATTCGTAAACGCCGTCCGCAGCACAGGCCGCGGCGAGTTCATCGAGCTTCCACAGTTCGCCGATCACCATGCCCAGAAGCGCAATGAGCTGCCGATGCAGCATACCGTTATGCGACGGCCCGCGGGGCGGCGGCGGCTCGTCCGGGATCACAAAGCCGGAATTGGGATCGACCGGGAACGCCTCGAGCCCACCGTTATCGGACGCGAACACCGAGATGTGGTGGTCCCAGAGCCAGCCAAGCATCTCGTGTGATTGGCCGATGCCGGGACTGCCCTTGCGCGCGGCGCGGACATCCGCTGTCGCCGACAGCCACGCCTCCGACCAGCCCGTGTACAGCAGCAGAATGTCGCCAGGCTCGATCGCGGTCCGGGCGCGCGCGGCTATTCCTTCGAGGTCGTCAACCGTGATGCGGCGATTCGTCCATGGGCTCAGCGGTTCACCCGTCTGCGCGAAGTACCGCACCGCGTCGAGCAGTACGCCGCGCCCAACGATGCCCTTTTCCGCCATGAGCTGCATGCCGAGGTCGGGTACGCCGATGTCGACGCGTTCGTCTGAGATGCCGCCATAAAAGCCATGTACGGGGTGGCGGATGTGGCGCAAGCCATCCACCTGCGACGTGGACTGGAGGTAGAACGAATCCAGCCAGTCATCCCGGTGGTTCGGATTGTTGGAAAAGATGTGATGCGATGCTGCCGGCCGCGTGCCGGACACGCTCGGCACAAACGCATTGATGGGGTAGTCCAGATTGAAGACGCGGCCGGTGCGGACCAGACTCGCGGCGTGAATCGCGCGCTCCGGCGTGAGGAAGTTGAGCGTACCAAGCTGGTTGTTTGGTCCAAAGAGGCCCCAGGACGAGCCAGGCGGCGCATCAGTCCGCTGCAGCAACTCGGCGTAGCAGGGAATCTTCATAGCGCCTTTCCACGTGTTTCAGGTCCGAGCGAGGTGCCGAACATCACGATCAATCCGCCAAATGCTGCAAGGATGCTCGCGGTCACCTGGAATGGAACGAACTGTGCCAGTCCCAACTGGTAATAGGCGAAGAACGCCGGTACCACCACCGCAGTACTGTAGCCCACTCCCCAGCCGGAGGATCGCACGGCCGTCGCGAATCGCTCGTTGATGTAGGACGGCAACACGCCGAATGGACCGACGATAGCCACGTTGGTCAATGCTGAGAGCAGCGTGAGGTTGACCCAACCCTGCACGCTATTGCTCGCAACCAAGCCGAGGGTGACTGGCGCGAGTACAAATGTCAGCCCGCCAGCGGCCAACAGCGCACGTTTGCGACCGATGTAATCGCTGAGCCAGCCGAAAACAATGTACGTAGCGACACCTGGAATTGCGTTGATCAACTGTGTATGAAAGAGATCGGCGGCAGTGAAACCGGGATTGCCCAGCAACAATTGCGGCAGGACGCTGCCGAGCATGTTCGAGGCGAAGAACACTCCCGTCATGATGACCCAGACCTGCACGAATGCCTTGCCGGATTCGCCTTTCAGCATGTCGCGAATCGGACTCTTCGAGCGCGGTGCGGCTTTGAAGGTTTCGGAGTCCTCCACGCGCCGCCGCAGGAAATGCGCCACGAGATACGCCAGCACAGCGCCGATGAAAAACGGAATGCGCCAGCCCCACTGCACATATGGCGAATGCACATCGCCGACCGGCACGAACAGCGCAAGAACCGACGTGATGACCGCGATCACGAACGGACCGCCGCTGGCTGAGCACTGCACCAGGCCGCCGATCAAACCGCGACGCGCGGCGGGCGCGTATTCAATGGCCATCGGGGTCGCGGCCGTGTATTCGCCGCCCAGGAAGATTCCGTCGAGGAAGCGGAGTCCAATCAGCAGTGCGGACGAGCGTGGCCCCAACAAGCTCCGCCCCGGGCAGCAGTCCGATCAGCAGCGTGACCGTACCGAAACCGTAAATGGTGATCGCTCCGATGCGCTGGCGACCGAGTCGGTCGGCCAGGCTCCCGAACAGGATGGCACCGACCGGTCTACCCAGCAGCGTCGCGGCGAAGGTCATGCCAACGAACAACGACGACTCAGCCGGACTCAGGTTCGCCTGGAAGTAGCCCATCGCTGGCAGCAGCGCGGTGTTCGGCAAGTAGATCGAGTAGGAGTCGAGCGCAAAGCCAGCCCAGGCGCTGGTGATGGCCCGCTGGCGGCGAGCGATGAAGTCGCGCGCGTCCGCGGCGAGTGGAGTAGAGCGAGTGTCCCCCAGAGCGATCGACATCGGGTGCCCCTCCCTGTCCTCTATGCGAACTAGCTGTTCGTATAGGCAACTGTAGGCGGGTCTTCAGCCGAGGTCAAGCCACCGGCGCTACACTCTGCGCATCGCCGCGGACGATTCGGCCACTCGCGACATCCAGGCCGTCGAACGTGTCGCGCTGATCCTGGATCTATTCGACCAGCGCACCATCGAGCTGTC
The DNA here is from genome assembly GCA_019239775.1 of Chloroflexota bacterium. Taxonomy (GTDB): domain Bacteria; phylum Chloroflexota; class UBA6077; order UBA6077; family CF-72; genus CF-72. The sequence continues at coordinate 25,681 of JAFAZN010000197.1, read as the reverse complement.
CGCGGCCGAAGCCGCGGCGCGCCTGGGACTCAAGCGCACCACGGTCCAGCGCTACTTCTCGTCGATGCTGGGCGTTGGCCTCCTGGAGCGCGGCTCGGGCAGCGGCACGTACTCGCCCGGGCGGTTGCTGGCGCAGCTCGGTGCGCTGGCGATCGGTCGCCGCCGTGTGATCGAACGTGCCGTGCCGCACATGCGCGCGCTCAGCGCGAGCACCCATCTGACAAGCGTGCTCAGCCTGTGGGGCACCGCCGGACCGGTCGTGATGCACGTCGAGGAGGATCCAACTTCCTCGGGCGTGGTCAGCGTACGCGTGGGCAGCAGGCTCTCAGTTCTCTCGGCTCAGGCAATCGTCTTTCTGGCATTCATGCCGGACCAGTCCAGTGTTGATGCGTTGCTCGGTGCTCTGTCCGCGCGCGCGCGTGCGCAGGCGCGCACCCTCGTTAGGGCTGCACGTTCGAGCGGCATCGCTACCTATATATCTGAAGAAACCGGTATTGGCGGCATTGCCGCGCCGATCTTCGATGCCACTGGCATCTGCGCAACCCTGGCGGTGCTCGGCACGTTAGTGACCACCTCCAGCGACAAACACCATGACAGTGAGGTCGCCGAAGTCGCCGCCGCCATCACACGCGAGATGGGCGGCGTGCAGTGCCTGACTCCTTAGTTAGTGCGGTCACATTCCCTCGCGCACGAGTCGTGCGCCTTCCACCATTGCACGCAGCTTGTTGAACGCAGTGTCGGCGGGCAGGTATTTCATGCCGCAGTCCGGCGCAACGATCAGTTGCTCCGCCGGCACATACTCCAGCGCGGCGCGGAGGCGCTCCGCCACCTCTTCCGGAGTCTCAACCCGTGGGTCGCCGAGATCCAGTACACCGACCATGATGCGCTTGCCCGACTCCACCAGCGGCCGAAGTTGCGCCAGGTCCAGGCGCGGCTGGGCAGCTTCGATCGAAATCTGGTCCGCGCTGCATTCTGCGAGCTGTTCGAGGAACGCATAGCGATTGAGGCTGTCGCGAGGCTTTGGCACCAGCGCCGCGTAACCGAAGCAGAGATGCACCGCGGTGGTGCCCGTTGCGCCTTGCAGGGCGCGGTTCACCACTGCGACGCCAAACACGCGTGCCTTCTCAGGAGCATTGCGGAACCACGGTTCATCCAACTGGACGACGTCGGCACCGGCGGCAAACAGATCGTGCACCTCCGCATTGACCGCCGCCGCGTATGCGAGTGCAAGGGCGCGATCGTCGTGGTAGTACTCGTCCTGTGCTTGCTGGGCCATCGTGAACGGCTCCGGCAGCGTGATCTTGACCGGCCTGTCTGTGTTGGAGCGGAGGAACTGGAGATCGCGCACCTCCACTGGACGCCTGCGCTGGATTGGTCCAATCACGCGGGGAACCATGGTTGGCCGGTTCCCGCGCTGAAGCGCGCCGGGCTGCTGGAGGTCGATACCCTCGACTGCGGTTGCGAAGCGGTTCGAATAACTCTCGCGGCGGATTTCGCCGTCGGTGATCACCTCCACGCCCGCGCGCTCCAGCGCCCGGATGGCCAGCAGCGTGGCGTCGTCCTGGGCCTGCTCCAGGTACGGCTCGGGAACCCGCCAGACGTCCTCGGCGCGCACGCGCGGCACGCCATGTTCGGCCAGGAGCGCACGATCAACCAGCCAGTCCGGTTGGGGATAGCTACCCACGACCGTGGTCGTCAGTGGCGCGTCCACAGCATGCATCAGCTTTCAGCCTCGCTACGAGTGTAGAGCGCCTGCTCGCATCTGCTGCAGTGCTGCAACATCCGCGGCGGGCATAATCGCGAGATGAGAATCGTGGTCTTCGGCGATCAGCAACGGGTCGGCGCGCTGCACGACGACGCCGTCGTCGACCTGAACCGTGCGTCCGATCGACTTCCATCCCAGCTCGAGGCATTCATCGCCGCCGGTCAGCCTGCCCTTGACGAGGCGCAGCGGGCGATTGAGCGCGTAATCGCGGGTGGCGCTGGCGGTGGGCTGCTCGTCCCTCTGGCTCAGACGAAGCTCCATGCGCCCTGGCCTCGACGGCGCATCGCCTGTGTTGGTGGCAACTACGCCGCCCACCTGCTGGGCATGGAGGCCGGTCGCCCCGGTGAGGGCGAGGTCACGCTCGAGAGCGTTACCCAGCGCACCCGTGCCAACGGCCAGTGGGGTTTCTGGAAGGTTCCCGACGAAGTGGCCGGGCCCGACGACGAGATCCCCTATCCGAAGCGCACGGAGTATTTCGATTACGAGGGCGAGGCCGCCATCATCATCGGCAAACGCATCAAAGATGCATCAGCCAGTCAACTGCGCGACTGCGTTTGGGGCGTGACCCTGCTCAACGACTGGAGCATTCGCGACGGTATGGGACCCAGCTCGCGACCCATGAGCTACAACCTCGCGAAGAACTTCGATCGCTCCACGTCAATGGGACCGTGCATCGTGGTGGGGGAGCTTGATCCGCAAAACGTGGACGTGAAGCTGCGCATCAACGGCAACGAGCGACAGAGCTACAACACGCGCGAGATGATTTTCAATTTCGGCGAGGTACTGGAGTATTTATCGCGTGACTTCACGTTCGTTCCCGGCGATGTTATTGCTGGTGGAACGTCGGTCGGCACCGCCGCGGACCAAACGAAACGCGCCCCCGACGGCTCGCGGCCCAAAGACCTGTTCCTGAAGGTCGGCGACACCGTCGAACTGTCGTCGCCCGCAATCGGTGTGTTGTGTAACCGCATCGTGTGACCACGCAGAGCTCCATCTCCGCGAGGGCCACGTCAGCGTGTGCCACCTCCCAGAAGCCCACGTCACGGAGTGCCACACTCCCGGAGTTCCAACCCTTTGGGCTGCCGCGCCCATCATGCAGAGCGCCATCACGCGGAGCGGCACCCGCGCGGAGCGGCACCCTCGCGGAGCGGTACCCTCGCGGAGCGGTACCCTCGCGGAAGCGCAAACTGCGGAGCGCCGCGTACGCTGTAGTGGAGGCAGGGGGTGCGAGTAGCTGTTGATATCGGCGGGACTTTCACCGATGTCGTTGGCTTTGACGAAGTCTCTAATTCAGTGACCCTCGCCAAAGCGCTGTCAACTCCGGCCGAGCTCGCTCGCGGCGTGATGGACGCACTCCACAAATCGCAAATCGAGCTGGATGAGACCGGCGTCCTCATCCATGGTTCGACAGTCGTGATCAACGCCATCATCGAGCGCTCCGGCGCACGCACCGCGCTCCTCACCACGCAGGGCTTCCGCGATGTCTACGAAATCGGCCGCATCAATCGGCCCGAATCTTTTAACCCGCGCTTCAAGAAACATCGCCCACTGATCCCACGCGAGGACATCTTCGAAATCCCGGAGCGCGTTCTGGCCGATGGCTCAGTCCGTACGCCGCTGGACGAGGCGAGAGTCCGCGAAGTGGCCCGGATACTGAATGAGGAAGGCTTCCAGGCAGTCGCCATTCTCTTTTTGCACTCGTATCGTGCCCCCGCCCACGAGCTGCGCGCCAAAGAAATCCTGCAGGAAGTCGGACACAGCCAAGCCTGGTTCGTCACCGCGTCCCACGAGCTTTCGCGCGAATATCGAGAATACGAGCGAACCTCGACCGTCGCAGCCAACGCGTACGTGGGTCCGCTGGTCTCGATGTATCTCACGGACCTGGAGCACCGCCTGGAGTCCGACGGCTTCACCGGCAATTTGCTGATTATGCAATCCAATGGCGGGCTGTCTGAGGTGGAGATGGCTCGCCGCCAGTGCATTCAGATGATGGAATCCGGCCCGGCCGGTGGCGTCGTCGGCACGATGGCAGTCTGTGAAGCGCTCAGCATCGAGGCGGCCATCGCCTTCGACATGGGAGGCACGACCGCCAAGGCCTGCGTCATCCGCCGCGCCGAGCCGAGCCTGTCGCCGGACTACTTCATCGGCGGCTACAACGAGGGACTCGCGATTCGCATCCCGGTCCTCGACATCGTGGAGGTCGGGACCGGAGGCGGTAGCCTGGCGTGGCTCGACGAAGGCGCAGCGCTCCACGTTGGTCCGCGCAGCGCAGGCGCGGAGCCTGGCCCAGCTTGTTATGGCCGCGGCGGGCTGGAGCCTACTGTTACCGACGCGAACGTCCTGTTAGGTCGGCTTTCGCCGGAGGCGTTCATGGGGGGCGAAATGCGCCTCGACCGCGCAGCCGCCGAACATGCCTTGCAGACGCGTCTCGCCGAGCCGCTCCAGGTTGACCTGGAGCGAGCCGCCTCTGGCATGCTCGAAGTCGCGACCTCAGCAATGGCCAACGCCGTGCGCCAGGTTACGCTGCAACGTGGACTGGATCCGCGCGACTTCACGCTGTTCGCGTACGGCGGCGGCGGACCACTGCATGCGGCGGCAGTTGCTCGCGAATTGCAAATCGGCACCGTGATCATCCCGCAGGCGCCCGGCCTCTTTTCCGCACTGGGCATGCTGATGGCCGATTTGCGGCGCGACTACGTGCAAACGTTGTTCGCACGTCTGGACGATATCGACATGGCGGAGCTGGAAAAAGAATTCCAGCAGCTGGAGCGTGAGGGACGTGCCGCGCTGGAAACCTCCGGGGTTGGCGCCGATCGCGTCGTATTTGAGCGCGCATGCGACATGCGCTACGTCGGCCAGGAGCACGCTGTGGCCGTCCGCGTGCCGGCGGACGTCGGCAGTGAACGTGATCGGGATACGCTCAAACGACTCTTCGACGATGCGCATCAGTTGCGCTACAGCCACAGTGCGCCGGACGAATCCGCTGACGTCGTCAGCTTGCGCGTTTCGGCGATCGGCTTGCTGACGAAACCGCGACTGCCGTCGATTACGCCTGGGCATGAGGCGCCACCTGCCTCGGCGCGCAAGGGGAGTCGTAAGGTGGTGTTTGCGCGGCAGGGCGAGCAGCATGCGGAGGTGTTCGAGCGCTCCGCGCTGCTCGGCGGGAACGTCATTCATGGGCCCGCCGTCATTGAAGAGCCTGCGGCTACCACGATCGTGGAGCCAGGCGACACCGTCACGGTCAACCGCTTCGGCCACTTGGTCATGACACTGCGAGCGCCCTAACCCGTTCGGCGACCACCACATCCGTGAGGCGGCATCACTCCGTACGCTGCAATCACTCCGTCAGGAGATAGCACTCCGTAACGCCCCAGCGGTGACGGTCCGCGGACCTTAGGTGCGAATTGCACCTATCTGTCGCATTTGCGCCAGCACATCAACGACACCCCATGTCTCTACGATTTGGCCGTCGCGGAAGCGGAAGATGAAAATTTCGTTGTAGGTGACAGCGTTGCCGGTGGGCGCAACGCCCATGTAGTTGCCGCGGTGAGTCCCAGTCACCAGGTTGCGCGAGACCACTCTGTCACCCTCTGCGATCAAGTCTTCGATCGCCACGTGAAGATCGGGGTAGGCACCGTGGAGCCTCAAGAACACCTGCTTGAGTGCCTCTGCTCCCGTGGCGTCAATCGGCAAGGGCGTGCGGATCTGCGCGTCCGCGGCGACGAGCTCGTCGATGGTCGCGGAGATGATCCGCGGGTCGTTCGTGTTCATACCGTCGCAAAAGCGCCTGGCGAGCGCTTTGTTCCGTTCTGTCTCGGCTGTTGGCATGACCATGAAGACGATATCGCTGCCAGGCTTGTGACACCCAAGGTGTCACAGCCGGCGCAGCTACCACGTCTGGTGCGTGAAAAACGAGCGAGCCCAGAACAAGGAGTTCATCATGAGAGTGCTTGTAGCCGGTGCAACCGGCGTAATTGGAAGGCAACTGGTGCCGCGCCTGGTGGCCGCGGGTCACGAAGTGAGCGGGATAACGCGCAGCGAGTCGAAGCGTGCGCTCGTGCGCGAGCTCGGCGCGGAGCCGGTGGTGGCGGACGCCCTGGATCGGGGTCAAGTGGCAGCGGCGGTTGCTCAAGTACGGCCGGATGTGATCGTCCACCAGCTGACCGCGATCGGATCGCTTGATACGCGACACTTCGATCGCGATTTCGCGTTGACCAACCGTCTGCGCACCCAGGGCACGGATTATCTGCTCTCGGCCGGCCAGGCGGTGGGCGTCAGGCAGTTCGTGGCCCAGAGTAACTGCGTCGTATACGCGCGCACGGGCGGTGCGATCAAGCGCGAAGAAGACGCATTTGACACCTCGCCCGCTCGAGAGATGCGCGAGTCCGTCGCGGCGATGCGCCACCTCGAGGAGGCGGTCCTCGGCGCCCAATGGACGGATGCGATTGTGCTGCGCTATGGCTGGTTCTACGGTCCAGGCACCTCGCTCGCACGCGACGGAGAGCAGTTCGAACTGGTGCGCAAGCACAAGTTCCCGCTGGTGGGTGACGGTGGCGGCGTGTGGTCGTTCATCCATGTCGCAGATGCCGCCGAGGCGACCGTGGCAGCGATCGAGCACGGCCAGCGTGGCATCTACAACGTTGTCGACGACAGTCCGGCAAGCGTGGCGGAGTGGCTGCCAGGGCTGGCGCAACTCCTCGGGGCCAAGCCGCCGATGCGCGTGCCGCGGTTCGTCGGTCGTCTCTTCGCCGGCGAGGCCGGCGTGGTCATGATGACCCAGCTTCGCGGCGCCTCGAACGCCAAAGCAAAGCGCGAGCTCGCATGGCGGCCCGCCCACCCCAGCTGGCGGGAGGGCTTCGCCGCCACATGACGCGTCACGGTGTTATCGCCTGCCGCCGAGCCGTGCCTGCAGCGCCGCCTGAGCCTCGAGGAACGGGCGCTCCAGGAAGGCCTGGTGGTCCGCCTCACCATGGTGATGCAGGACGCGGTCGGCCGACCGCCGTGGCGCCAGACCCCGCACGTACGCAAGTCCACCTTCAACCAGCGTCAACAGGTACTCGAGTCCACCCGGATCGGCCATCGACCACTCGTCGCCAACCGCGACATAGATTGGCGAAGTATGCGCAAATATACCTCGCGACCACGTATCGAAATGCGCGATCGGTGCATAATCGGGTCCACCGACGCGTGCGCACAACCAGCTGTTGCGGTCGACGTTCACCTCCGCGCGAATTGACAGCTCCGCGGTGCCCGCAGAGTCGTCGGTCTGCGCCACGATCTCCCCGTTCTGAACGACTTGCAGCGAGTGGATTGGCAGAATCGAACGTGCCGTAGCGACCACACTGACCGTACCACCACCGGCCGGTAAGCGGACCGTGTCGCCAATCTGCGCACCGTTGATAGACAACTCCAGCAGCGGCCCACCGCTGAGAAATGTGCGCCCCAGCCGCAGGTTGCGACACCAGTTAGCGTAGGTGAATTCTTCGCCTTCAGCGAGATGTACGTAAGTGCGATACTGGCCAACGGCCACTCCGCTCGACATCTTATCCGTGCCGCCAACCAGTGGCAGACGGTAACCGCTGTTGAGATAGCGATAGTACTCCAGGTGATTGAACGGCGCGTGTATGATCATCTCCACCGCGTCAACCCGACCGGTGGCGACCAGTGCTGCTGGTTCGCCGTTCGGGAGCGGAAAGTGCGGCAGGATGACCGTGCCCTCTTGCGCGTGGCAAGCATCTGCCCACGCCGCCAGCGTGGTATCGAGCGTGCTGCCGAGTGCGGCTTCGCTGGGACCGTCCGAGCACCAGGGATAGACCGGCTCGCGCAGTCCGAGCAGGATCATGTGCCCCAGCAGGTGCTGCCGGTTTTCCTGATTCGTCCAGACAACCGTTCGGCGATCGCGCGAGGTGACAGGCTCGCCGATGAAGTCTTCGGTGTTGGTGAACAGGCTGCCCCACTGCGATTGCAGCAAGTTCACCACGTTCAGGTCCTCCGCTTGGGCTTCGCGGAGGCTGCCCTGCGTCGAAAGGAAGTGAACGTGGGTATCACCGCTGAACCAGCCCTCCGCGTTCATGTTCGTCCAGCGCCGCAGGCGAAGCTCGAGGCGCCGTTGCCCTGGTTCGATGCGAATGCGCTGTCGCAGTGGCGTGTATTCGAACCCGCGCGCAACATCCACGATCACGTCGCCGCGTGGCAGCCACCCCTGGCAGCGACCATCGATGTACGCGTAGGTGAGCTGTCCGAGGCGGAGGTCGCCGCCCACGTCGCGGTGCCAGCTGTCCTGATTGGACGCGACGTGTGCATGATGTCCGTGCGGCTGATAGGGCACGCCCTCAACCGATCGGAAGTGCACGCGACAGGGCACCGGTTCGCCCGTTGCATCGTCGACGACAATGGTCTCCACCCAGTTGCGTGCCTCCTCCACGATGGCGACAGAGACGCGCTCGGTCTCGACCGACGTGTTGTTGAGAACGTCGCTCCAGTTGATGGTGTCAATCGTGTCGAGATCCGTCTTGATCTCGAGTGTTGCCGAAGGAACTGCCGCGACCTCCGCATACAGCGGACTGGAGGTCGTGTTGGCCGCTTCGCCCCAACCTGCAAAGGCGTCGGCCAGAAACTCCTCCGCCGACCTGGTCGACAGTGGATACGCGTAGCCAGCGACCCCCCGGTCCACTTCCACCTGCACATCATTTGGTCCAACGTCCAGCGGTCGGCTCGCCAGCTCCTTTGACTTCAGTTCAATGCGCACCGGCACGACACCCGAGTGCGTTAGCGGATCTTCGTCGACCATGCCCAGCGTGATTGCCGCTATCAGGACTTTCGCCTCACCGGGGATCAGCTCAATGTGCGCGAGCGGAACATCCGGTGTTGGATTGCGCCACCGCCACAAAAAGTAGTTGCGCGGGTGGGCCTCGAAGGACTCCGTCTGGCGAACGCCCGCGTCAGCCCAAGAACCACGCCAGCGCGGCTGCAAACGGTCTTTTTCGTCGGGCACCGCCAGGAATGGTTTGGTGCCCCAGGACGCGATGTCAGCGACCTCGAAACGATCGCGGATGACGACTGAATGCTGGGTGCCGTTGGCAAGGTGAAAGACGTACTCCGCACACGGCAAGCCAAGCGGACCGCCGTCGAAAATGCGCGAGCCAACCAGGCGGTGCGCGAACACGACCGTGTACACCGACTTGCTGACGGGGATCGACACCCGGGTCGCCGATAAAGTCTCGCCGAGTCCGACGAACGCCGCATCACCTTCGCCAATGCGGAACGGCAAGCCGTGGAAAAGCTGGAGGCCGACTGCCACTTCGCGTTCGTCTTGCGCCAGCGCAGCGGCCGGCGTGTTGCGATACGCCGTCAGGTCCAGCGGCTGGTAGCTCTCGTCATCGGGCATGTCACTCAGGGTAGGCTCCCTGGCGGCACCCACCGGCTTGCCAAGCCATTGCTCGATGTGGCAATATTTGTCGAAATCACAAAATATTGCCTGGAGTGAGCAGCATGTCCTTCACCCCCGCGGTCTTCTACAAAGATCCCATGACGGCTTTGGCCTGGCTCGAGAAGGCATTCGGCTTCGAGACCAGTATGTTGATCGAACCGCCCGCTGACGACCCCACCAATGTGCACGCCGAGATGAGCCTCGCCGGCAAGGGCCGCGTGATGGTTGGCGCAGAGTGGGCCGCGTGGGCCAAGAGTCCCGCCAGCGTGGGTGGCGCCAATACTGCCAACATCCACGTGGACGTCGAGTCCGATGTCAACGCCCATTGCGAGCGCGCCCGCCAGGCGGGCGCGGTCATCCAGGAGGAGCCGGCGGACCAGTTCTACGGCGCGCGGACCTATCGCGCCATGGATCCCGAAGGGCACGTCTGGACCTTTGCTCAGACCATCCGCGAGGTCTCGCGCGAGGAGGCCGAACGGGTCAGCGGCCTGAAGATCACCGGTTGGGTTTGACGCAGCCTGGCGCCGAACCTCTAGACCGCACGCTGGCGGCGCTGGCCGACCCGGACCGTCGCCGCACGATCGAGCTACTGCGCGAGGGTCCGCGCCGCGCCGGGGACCTGGCACGGGCGATCGGCCTGCCTGCGCCGGCGATGAGTCGGCACCTGCGCGTGCTGCGACAGAGCGGCCTGGTGGAGGTCGCAGTTGGAGCCGGAGCCGAAGCCTCAGAAAATCGTCCGGAGTTCGACGCGCGTGTGCGGATCTACTCGCTTCGGCCGGGGCCGATTGCTGAGCTGCGCGACTGGCTCAATGAGACGGAGGCGCTGTGGGCGGAGCAGCTCTCAGCCTTCAAAAAGCACCTGGCGGCGCACTAGGGCGTGGCGTCGCGCGTGCTGGTGGCCTTGCGCGTGGCGGCTACTCCCGAGCGTGCCTTCGCGGCGTTCACGGATGAAATTGGACAATGGTGGCGGCCGAACGGGTTATTTCAACTCACACACTCAGGTCCAGGCCGTATGGCGTTCGAGCCGGGTCCAAACGGCAGACTCGTGGAGCGGCAGGCGGGTGGCGGCGAGTACGAGGTTGGTCGGATCACACTGTGGGATCCGCCGGCCCAGCTGGCATTTCAGTGGCGCCCCGCCAGCTTCGCGCCCGAACAGACGACCGAAGTCCACGTCCGGTTTGAACCCGCCGGCGCGGAGACGCGCGTTGTGGTCGAACACACCGGCTGGGACACCATTGCACCCAAGCACGCGGCACGGCATGGGTTCCCGCTCGAAGCCCTGCTCCAGCGTGAGGCGGAATGGTGGCAGGTGTTGCTGCGTTCGCTGCAGTCGCAGGTCCAACCTTAGGCTCAAGTTCAAGAGGTCCAGGATCCATCCTTGTTGTAATTGCCTCTGCGTAGACCAAAGGGGTGAAGCCGGGAGGCATCTGGGCACGGGCCTTGCGGCGAAGTCTCATGGAGGAAGACAGCGATGACAACTACGCAACACCGCGCTTCGAGCGCCAATGCCGAGTTCGAGCAGTTCTTCGCCAAACGATCCGAGGCCGCAGCCGCGTATGTGAACGGCGACCCCGCCCCACTGGACGCGCTCGTGCCTCACAGCGGTGAGGCCACGTTCCACAGCCCGCGCGGCGACAGCGTTTCAGGCGCCGACGCGGTTTCCACACGCTACCGCATTGACGCGGCAACGTTCGCATCAGGCGGGCGCAGCCGCTTCGAGATTTTGCAACAGGAGGTCAGTGGCGACCTTGCATTCTGGACAGGAGTCCAGGTTGCGAGCGTGAGGATGAAGGATCACAAGGAGCCAATCGAGATGCGCATTCGCGTCACCGAAGTGTTCCGCCGCACGGATGGTCACTGGCAGCTCGTCCATCGACACGCCGATACATCGGGGGCGTAGCAGTCCGGGCAGATGTACCATGGCGCCACTCATTCGGGGAGGTGCCGCGGTCATGAATCGTCGCGCATTTCTGAGGTTTGCGACACAAGCTGGGCTCGTCGGAACGGCGGCGCTCGCTTCCGCCTGCTCGGTCAGCGCGCCGCCAATCGCGACGCAGGCGCCAGCACCAACTTCCCCGCCAGCGGCGCCCACCCAGGCCCCCGCTGTTGCTCCCACCGCTGCCGCCAAGCCCGCAAAGACGGGCGTCCAGTTGCCCACGTATGCGCCGCTGAGCGGAATCAAGCCGGACCTGCCCGCGTCAGCTGACGGGATGGTCGATCCCGCGTTCCTCAACTACCCCGCCAATCCCATCAAGACGGTTCAGGACACGCCCGGCAGCGGTGGCGAGATCTCCGCGGTGACATGGATCACGACGCCGATGCCAACGCCAATGGATTCGAACGCGCTGTGGCAGGCGGTCAACAAAGAGCTGGGCGTCACGCTCAAGATGAACATCGTGGCGCAAGCGGATTACGCGGTCACGCTCCCGACGGTGCTGGCAGGCGACGATTTGCCGGACATCATCTATATCGGACCGACCGTCGTGATCCCGCAGTTGCCGGCGTTCTTGAAGTCAAAGATGGCGGACCTCACGCCATATTTGAGCGGCGATGCGATCAAGGACTATCCGAATCTTGCGAATATTCCGACCATCGCGTGGAAACAAATGGTGTTCGACAACACTATTTACGGAATCCCCTGTTCTAACTCGCTGTACCTGTGGGCGCACTGGGTCCAACAGGATTTGCTCGACGCGGAAGGTCTCTCGCAGCCCCGCAACGCCGATGAGTACAAGCAGTTGGCGACGCATTTCACGCGGCCCGACCAGGGTCTCTACGGGCTCGGCGTTGAGAACAACGTCGGCATGGGAATGACCAACGGTTGGATCACCGGGATTTTCGGAACGCCGAACATGTGGGCGCTGGACCAGAACACTGGCAAGCTCACGGGTTACGTTGAGACGGATCAGTTTCGAGCGGCCGTCAGCTACGCACGTGATTTGTGGTCCGCGGGTGCATTCGACCCGGACTCGCTCCAGTACAACCTCGTGAGCGCGCGCAATCAGTTTGCCGCGCGGCGTTTCATGTTCCGGATGGATGCCTGGTTGGTCGCCTCAGACCTGTTCTGGGCAAATGCCGCGCGACGTGACCCGCCCGGCAATCCGCGCGTACTGCCGGCGTTTCCAGCAGTTGATGGGGGCAAACCAACCTACTGGGCAACCAACGGCTTGCTGGGATACAGCGTAATCAAGCAGGCGCCGCCCGATCGCATCAAGGAGATCCTCCGCGTGATGAACTGGCTCGCCGCTCCACTTGGCAGTCAGGAGTACCTGCTCAAGACGTACGGCCTCAAGGACCAGCACTGGACTCCGGACGCCAATGGCAACCCGATCCTTACCGATCGTGGCAAAGCGGATGCGACCGTGCCGTTCCACTATCTCACGCGAGGGCCCGCCGCCTTCTACTGGCCGCAGACACCCCAGAAGACGCCGATCATGCATGACACCCAGAACGCAATTTATCCAGCTATTTCACTGGATCCAACCATTGGGTATTACTCTCCGACCAACGCCGCCAAACTGCCTGCCCTGACACGTGACATCAGCGACAAGCTGAACGACATTGTTGTGGGACGCCAGCCGCTCGATGCGCTGGACCAGCTGATCAAAGACTGGCGCGCCGCCGGCGGAGATCAAATCCGCACGGAGTTCCAGCAAGCCATGGCATGACCTGCCGTCCGTCAGTGCGCTGCAGAAAGACGTTCCTTCAATCCGGTGTGCTGCGGCTCTCGGAGGCGAGTCGTGCCCCTTCGGCCAGCGCACCCAACTTGGCCCACACAATGCTCGGAACCTGGCGCTGCGTGCCTGCGCCCTGGGCGAAGCCACAGTCGCTGCTTGCAATGACGTTTTCCTGACCGACCAGATTCGCGAAGCGTCGGAGGCGCTGCGCAATGAGCTCCGGGTGTTCGACGTGGGATATGGCGTGGCTGATCACGCCGGGAATGAGGATCTTGCCGTCAGGCAGCTTGACGTCTTGCCATACCGTCCATTCCCACTCGTGCCGTGGATTGGCCGCCTCAATGGAGAAGCCTTGCGCATTGATGTTGAGGATGAGGTCCACAATGGTGCGGAGCGGCACGTCGCTGGTGTGTGGACCAGGCCATGATCCCCAGCAGACGTGGTAGCGGACCTGCTCCTGAGGGATCCCGCGCAGCGCGTGGTTGATGATCTCGACTTGCTGTGCAACCCATTTGCGGTAATCGCCACCTTCGTCGGTGATGCGGTCGAACCAGTGCGTCAGGATGGCGTCGTCCAACTGCACGATGAGCCCCGCATCGGTGATGGTGCGGTACTCCTCGTGCAAGGCATCGGCGACAGCCTCAAGATAGCGTTCGTGGCTCGGGTAGTACTCGTTGGCGTGATCTACCGAAATACTGGTTGGCGCCACAACCGGTAGAAACGCCCCTTCCACGTGAACCCCCTCGAGCGCGCTCAGCAAGTTGCCGACGTCGCGTTGCATGAGCGACTTGCCGATGTACGTGATAGGCGCGACGCACACGTGTCGGCGGTACGCCCGACCTCCCTGCGGACCCGCCGCTTGCCAGAAGTCCGGATAGCGCGCTTCGTCCTTGCCCCGAACACCGATCTTCGGACGTTCCGCCGGGCGGACCTCGAAGCCGCCAAGGCGATCCATGACATACGTGAACCAGCTGGATTTACCGAATTCACCGTCGCTCACGACGTCGACTCCAACTTCGGCCTGCTTGTGCACAACATCGGCTACGGCTCGTTGGAGCGTTTGCTTGCGGGTGGTCTCATCCGTCTCTGGCCCGAGCGCGAGCACTTCTGGAGGCCGGATCAAACTCCCGGCGAATGTCGTGAGGATGCGATCGGTACTCCGCTTCACGTCAACTCATGCCCTCCTGATGGACTAAATGGCCTTCGAGATACACGCTTCGCACGGATTGCAGCGCGCGGATGCTCTCGGCCGCGTTGCCTTCGACGAGCAGCAGATCCGCACTCAAACCCGCGCGAAGCGCGCCGAATTCGTCCTGCCGGCCGATCGCTTCGGCGGCGGCGCCGGTGGCGGCGTGGACGACGTCGATCGGCGACATCCCGCAGCCGTGCATCTCCTCCAGCTCGCGCCAGTAGTTGTCGAATCGAGTAAAACGCCAGCCGGCATCTGAGCCCGCGGTCAAGCGCACGCCGGCCCGGCGCAGGCGCGCGGCATTGGTCACCAGCACCTCACGGCGGCTTTGCCAGAAATCGCGCTCGGCACCGGCAGGCAAGACCTCGGCCATATCGCGAAACACCTGCAAGGTCGGTGTAACCGAAATGCGCGCTTCCGCCAGGCCATCCGCCAGACGTTGGTCGAATGCCTGGAAATTGCCAGGTGCACCGAAGTAGCCGTGTTCCAGGCTGTCGACTCGCGCCGCCAGCGCGCGTTGGATGGCCGCCGTCGCGGTGCAGTGAACTGTCACTCGCCGACCAAGCCCGTGAGCTGTCTCGACCGTCGCCTCGATCTCAGAAACCGAAAAACTCGGATAATCGGTCAAACTGCCCGGTGTGCCACCACCGGAGCCTGCCATTTTGATGAAGTCGGCCCCAGCACTCACAAGACGACGCACCATCTGCTGGCAACCGTCCACACCATCGACCTCTCCGCCGAACGGGCGCATATGCCCACCCGAGATCGTCAGGGCGCAGCCGGCGGCCAGAATGCGCGGAATCTTCAGCAAGCCGTCCGACCGTGCACCGATGAGGTCGAGCACGCTCCGGCCACGCGATCCGCAGTCGCGGATGGCGGTCACTCCGGCGCGGAGGGAAGCTGCCGCATTGTGTGCAGCGCGGAGCCCCAGCGCCACGTCCGAGTGCGCATTCATATATGCGATGAACGGCGCATTGTCACTGGCGAGTGAAAGATGCGCGTGCATGTTGATCAACCCCGGCAGCAACGACATTCCCGGTGCACGGACCACAACGTCTTGTTGCGATGAGGTGATCTCGTTCGCTGGACCAACCGCTGCTATGCTGCCCTCCTCGAACGCCAGCGCGTACGCCTCTTTGGCCCTGCCACCGGTGCCGTCGATCAACCATTCCGGGTAGATCAGCGTTCGCATCGGGGCCTCACACGCGCAGCCTTGGATCGAGTACATCGCGCAGACCGTCACCCAGAACATTGAGCGCGAGCACGGTTAGCATGATGGCGAGCCCTGGAAACGTCGCGATCCACCATTGCTCGCGCAGATACTGGCGGCCTTCGCTCAGCATGCGCCCCCATTCCGGCGTGGGTGGCTGCGAGCCGAGGCCAAGGAAGCTCAGCGTGGCGGCGACCAGGATGGCGGCGCCCACGCCGAGCGTGCTGATGACGATGATTGGCGCCACGACGTTGGGCAGGATATGCCGCAACAGAATTTCCAGGTCGGGCGCGCCAACGACCCGGGCGGCGTCGACGTACAGGTTCTCGCGAGCTGTGAGAACCGACGCCCGGGTAAGCCTGGCGTAGGTGGGGATCGTCGAGATGCCAACGGCGATCATCAGGCTGGTGAGACTCGGCCCGAGCACAGCCACCACGCCAAGCGCGAGCAGAATACCCGGAAACGCGAGCATCACGTCGATGATGCGCATCAGCAGGGTGTCAACCCAGCGTCCGTAATAGCCGGCGATCAGTCCGACGGCGACGCCGGGCACCAGCGCGATGATGACCGCGATCGGGCCGACGAGCAGCGAGATCCGTCCACCGTAAATCACGCGACTGAAAACGTCGCGGCCGTACTGGTCGCTGCCGAACAGATAAGGGCTGCCCGGACTATAGAGCGCGTGCGGTGAGTCGACCTGGATGGGGTCGGCCATCGGGAGGAGCGGAGCCAGCATGGCCGAGGCGATGATCAGCACCAGGATCACCAGCGCTGCAACCGCGCCCCGATCGCGCAGCAGTCGGCAGAGGTTGCTTGCCGCCACAGCTCAGGCGTAGCGGATGCGCGGGTCGAGCACCGCGTACAGGATGTCCACCAGCAGGTTCACGAGCACATAGCTGACCGCGACGACAAGCACGACGCCCTGCACGATCGGGAAATCTTTGTTGAGGATGCCGTCGATGATCAATCGGCCGAGGCCCGGTCGCGCAAAGACCGTCTCCACTACGACCGTGCCCGCCAGCAACTGACCGAACTGCAGGCCGAAAATGGTCACCACCGGGATCAGGGCGTTTTTGAGGGCGTGCCGCAGCAACACCAGCCATTCATTGAGGCCTTTGGCGCGCGCCGTGGTGACGTATTCCTGCCGAAGCACCTCCAGCATGCTCGACCGAGTGAGGCGCGCCAGGATCGCCGCGGCGCCGAGTCCCAGAGTAATCGCCGGCAGGACCAGATGTTGCAGGTCACCACCGCCGGTTGCGGGAAAGAGTCGAATCTGCAAGGAGAATGCGAAGATCAATAGCAGGCCCAGCCAGAAACTCGGCATGGAGACGCCGATCAGCGCGAGCAGCATCGCGCCGAGCTGGACTCCGCTTTGATGGCTGGCCGCCGCGATGATGCCGAGCGTTACTCCGATGACGCCGGCCACCAGAAGTCCGGCGATTGCAAGTTGCAGCGTGCTCGGAAAGTTGTCGGCGATCTCTGTGGTGACTGGTCTTCTCGTCCGGATTGACGTTCCGAGATCGCCGTGGACGGCATCCCATACGAACCTGCCGAATTGCACCGGCAGCGGTTCGTCCAGGTGGAGCTGCGAACGCAGCCTGCTGATTTGCTCAGGCGTGGTCTGGAATTCGCTGAGCATGAGCTGCACCGGATCGCCGGGCACCAATGCCAGCATTGAAAATACCAGCACGGAGACGCCAAAGAGCACCGGAATGGTCTGCACCACGCGCCTGGCGATGTACGCATTCATCGGCTCATGCTGCGACCGCCATGAGGCAATTCCTTCGGACGATGAACCCGCTCTGCGCAGAAACCGAGTTCCCGGACGGGGTCCATCCGCGGTTGAGCGCCACTGCGGCGAACCCGACGAACGTGACAGGCGAATGCGCCACTACTTCGAGAGTGTGATATCCGTCACCAGTGGGTAGGAGTTTCCCGTGAACTTCATCCCGCTCACACCGGGCCGCAGGGCAAAGACGGAGAGCTGATCTACCAGTGGGACGATCACTGCCTGGTTCATCAGCTTCTGCTCCAGCTGCAAATAGAGCTGCTGACGTTTCGCAGGATCGGTTTCCTGGCGCCCCTGGTGCAGCATGGAGTCAACCTCTGGATCCTTCAAGCAGCTCCAGTTGAAATTCCCACCAACATTGGTGGAGTCGAACGCAGCGTCCAGGACGTCCAGCTCACCAGAGCGCAGGAACAGCTCCATTCCGTTGTTAGCGCAGTGGTAGTTGTCCTCGTACCACGGCGGGCGGGCCTGCGCCTTGATCGACACGTCCATGCCAATCTGGCGTAGCTGCCCCTGGATGAGCTCGTTGTCCTGCAACGGTCCGCTGCCGTAGTCGATGGCGTTCAGCGAAAACGTCAGCCGCTGGCCGTTTTTGGTGCGAATCCCGTCGGCACCGGCCGTCCAGCCGGACTGGTCGAGCAACTGTCCCGCCTTGGCGATGTCGTGCGGATACATCGCCCGCAGCGAAGGGTCGTCCAGCATGATCGCGGTTAGCGGTCCGATGGCTTTCTGCCCGATGCCCTGGTACAGCGTTGAGACGAGCGCGTCGCGATCGATCCCATACTCCACCGCCTGCCGCACGTTGACGTCATCCGTTGGAGCCTGCGTGGTCGTGAGGAACATCATTTCGGGCATGCCAACCCACGCCTTGCTCACGATTTGCATGCCTTCGGATTGGAGCCGCGGCACGTCTTGCGGAGTCAAAATATCCGCCGCCTGGGTCTCGCCGGATTCGACCGTTGCCGAACGGGTGCCGGCCTCGGGCACGAACTTCCAGATGACCTGGTCGAGGTAGCCGGCTCCATCGTGGTCGGACCAGGGCGCCTTTCGTTTGTACCCGTCCCAACGCGAGATCGTGACGTGATCCTTCGGCACCCACTCGTCGATCTTGTATGGGCCGCTCATCACCGGCGTCTGGTTCACCTGGTCCGCCTGCTTCTGGGCGGCCGTCGGCGAGACCATCGGCAGGTATGGACTCCCCGCGTAAATCAGAAACGGCACGAAGGGATCCTTGAAGTGGACGACGGCCGTGTAGTCGTCTGGCGTATCGGTGCCCTGATAGCCGGTCAACTGCGGGAGCGCGGAGCCGGCTTTGTAGTTCGGATCGACGACCCGATCGAAGTTCCACTTGACCGCGGACGCGTTGAAAGGCGTTCCGTCCTGGAAGGTGACGTCATTGCGCAGGTGGAACGTAAAGGTCTTTGCGTCTGAGGAAACCTCGTAGGACTGGGCCAACCACGGCTGAATCTTGCGATTTTCGTCGATATACAGCAGGGTCTCGCCGACTGAGGAGGTGATAAAGAAGGTGATCGCCGAGGGCGACGCCTCCGGATCCATCGTTGGCGGCTCCTGGTCGAGGCCGATGGTAAGCGTGCCGCCCTGCTGCGCAGGCTTTGAGGCCGCGGTCACTGCCGAGGTCGCCGCTGGCGCGCCTGAAGCCGAGGTCGGAGCCGCGGGGGCGCCCGTGGTTGGTGCCGCGGCGGGTGGCTGCGACTGACAGGCAGCGAGCACCAGGCAGCATGCGGCCAGAGTGGGAAGGACCACGCGTCCCGTGAGGAACTGTTCGGCAATGGCCATATGCGCCAGGATAGGCCACCCCGTCGTGTTCGAGGCACAATCGCCCTGTGCAGCTTGACTTCAACAGCGCACTCCGCGCGCGGCTGGTTGGGCCTCATCGCGGCGGCCGAGTCACAGCCGTTGTCGGACATCCCACAAATCCGCAGATGTTCTACTTCGGCCACTGCGCCGGTGGCGTGTGGCAAACCAGTGACGGCGGTCGCTTCTGGACCAGCATCTCCGATGGGTACTTCGCCACGGGCGCAGTCGGCGCCCTGGCAATTTCCGAGTCCGATCCAAACGTGCTGTATGCAGGCATGGGCGAGACCAACATTCGCGGCAACGTGTCACACGGCGACGGCGTGTATCGCTCGACTGACGGCGGCCGTAGCTGGCAGAACGTCGGTCTGCGCCAGACGCGGCACATTGCGCGTATCCGGATCGATCCGCGCGATCCTGACATCGCCTACGTAGCGGCCTTCGGGCACGTCTACGGCCCAAATCCGGAGCGCGGCGTTTATCGCACGCTGGACGGTGGCAAGAACTGGGATCGGATTCTGTTCCGCGACGACCGAACGGCTGCGATTGACCTCTCAATTGATGTCACCAATCCGCGCATCCTGTATGCGGCGCTGTGGGAAGGTTGGCGTACGCCATACAGTCTCTCCAGCGGAGGTCCGGGTAGTGGCCTTTTCCGCTCCAGCGACGGGGGCAACTCCTGGACTGAGCTCACCCGCAACCAGGGTCTCCCGCCGGGATTGTGGGGTCGGCCGGGCGTGGCCGTTTCCCCGGCCAATCCAGATCGCGTGTGGGCGCTCGTCGAAGCCGAAGCGGATGGAAGCGGCCTATTCCGCTCCGACGATCGCGGCCAGACGTGGGTGCGCACCACCACCGAAACGCGCATCTCGCAGCGCTCGTGGTATTTCATGCACGTCTTTGCTGATCCTCGGGATGCTCAGACCGTCTGGTGCTTGAACGTGCAGGCCTGGAAGTCAACGGATGGCGGCAGCCTCTTCGAGGCAATACCGACGCCGTTCGAGGACCAGCACGATCTGTGGATCGATCCGCGCGACACGCGCCGCGTGATCGAGGGCAACGACGGCGGTGCATGCGTCAGCTTCAACGGCGGTGCGAGCTGGTCGTCGCAATACAACCAGCCAACGGCGCAGTTGTATCACGTCGTGACTGACGACCAGGTCCCCTACCGCATGTACGGCGCCCAGCAAGACATCAACACGCTGAGCCTGCCGTCTCGCTCCAGCAATGCGGCGATCACTCCGGCCGACTGGTACTCAGTCGGAGGTGGCGAAAGTGGGTACGTTGCCGTTCGAAAAGCTGATCCGAACACGGTCTACGCCGGAAGTTTCGGTGGTCACCTGACCCGCTACGATCACAGGACGGGCCAGATCCAGGACATCTCCGTCTGGCCGGATGATCCGATGGGCTGGGGCGCGGGCGATCTGAAATACCGCTTCCAGTGGACTTTCCCGTTGCTCGCGTCGCAGCACGACGCGGACGTTCTGTATGCCTGCTCGCAGCACGTGCATCGATCGCGCGATCGCGGCATGCACTGGGAAACGATCAGTCCTGACCTCACTCGTGCTGATCTAGCCACATTGGAACCCTCCGGCGGGCCCATCCACAAGGACAACGTCAGCACCGAGTATTACGCAACTGTTTTTGCGTTGGCCGAATCGCCGCTGGATCCGAACGTGCTCTGGGCTGGCTCCGATGACGGCCTGGTGCACGTCTCGCGAGACGCTGGCGCAACCTGGCAAAACGCCACTCCACCGGCGCTGCCCGAATGGTCGCTGATCAGCATCATCGACGCATCTCCACACCACGCAGCCACCGCCTATGTTGCCGCCACGCGCTACAAGCTGGACGATTTCTCGCCCTACCTGTTTCGCACGACGGACTTCGGCGCAACGTGGGCACCGATCACGAGCGGCATCCGGTCGGACGATTTCACCCGCGTCATCCGTGAGGACCCCGCGGCCCCCGGCGTGTTGTTCGCCGGAACCGAAACAGGCCTCTACGTCTCAACGAATTCAGGCGACAGCTGGCAACCCTTCCAGTCTGGCGTGCCGGTCACGCCGATCCACGACCTCGTCGTCAAAGACGGTGACCTGGTCCTCGCGACGCACGGCCGCTCGTTCTGGATCGTGGACGACATCACGCCGCTTCACGAGGCGGTTCCAGATGACGCCGCGGCGCACCTTTTCGCGCCGCGCACCGCCATCCGTTTCCGCAGCTTTCACGGCTTCAGCCTGCCACAGGCACGTGGCAAGAACTCCCGTTTGATCGGGCCTCTTCACATCACATACGCCCCAGGTGCTGACGGCGAGACGCTTCTGGATGCCGGCTCCAACCCGGTGGACGGCGTCCCAATCACCTATTACCTGCGCGAATCCTCGCAAGTCTCTCTTGATATTCTCGATGCCAGCGGCAGTGTAGCGGCCACGCTCCAGAGCCTCTCAGGTGAACCGGGCGTCCACCGCGCGGTGTGGGGCATGCGCTATCCACCTCCAAGCTCTGTGGCAGGCGCCACCTTCTGGGAAGACGCCGGCGCCACCGGACCTCTGGCGCCACCCGGCACGTACGCGGTCCGCCTTCGGGTCGCGGATGAAGAGTACACCCGAACATTCCAGTTGCGCGCAGATCCACGAATTGAAGCGACCGATGCGGATCTGCGGCAGCAGTTTGATCTCCTGCTGGCGATCCGCGATCGACTCTCGCAGACGCACGACACCGCCAATCGGATCGCTGCTCTGCGCGAGCAGCTCGCGGCCTGGCGCGCCAGACCGGATGCTGCCGACCTGCAGGACGACGTTGATTCACTGGACGCGATGCTATCGGCGGTCGATGCGCAGCTTATCCAGCGCGCTCCGGGTCTGACGTACGCTCACCCGATCCAGCTCAACGCCAAACTGGCTGCGCTCGCGGCAGTCGTGGGCTCGGCTGACAGCGCTCCCACCCAGTCGTCGCGTGAGGTGTTCGCCAATCTCTCTGCGCGGTTGGACGCACTGCTTGCGCAGTATCACCAGATTGTCTCGACGAGCCTGGCAGAGTTGAACCAATCAGCCCGCGCGCTGGAGGTGCCCATTTTGTCTATTAACCCATGAGTGGTGGCCTCGTACGCGCGCTCGGCATCGCTGACCGCGAGGTCGTCACGATTGTGGGTGGCGGAGGAAAGACGACCACCCTGTATCGCCTCGGACGTGATCTGCACACACGTGGTGCAGCAGTGGTGTTGAGCACCACCACGCACATCTTTGCGCCCGCGCCAACGGCGGACCTTGAACTGGTCGTCGAGCCGGATTCGACTCGGAGCCTGACTGCTGTGCGTACCGCACTGAAACGCGGACGTCTGCCAGTTGTTGGAACAGAACTCAAACCCGATGGGCGGCTCGGTGGCATTACTCCGGAGGCTGCGGACCATCTTGCGCACCAGCCGGACCTCGCGTACCTCGTCATCGAGGCCGATGGCTCGGCACACAAGCCGTTCAAGGCTCCGCTCGAGCATGAGCCGGTGGTGCCCTCCTCCACCACATTGCTGCTCGCTGTGATCGGCGTCGACGCGCTGGGTATGCCACTGGACGCCGAGCACATTCACCGCCCACAGCGCGTCGCCGAACTGAGCGGCGCCGTGCTCGGCCAGCCGCTGAGCGCTGAGTCGATTGCGCGCGTGCTGGTGCATCCGCTCGGTCCGCTGCGTGATGCGCCGCCTGGTGCGCGCGTGTTGGTCCTGCTGAACAAAGCAGACACCCCCGAGCGCCGCGCCGCCGCGGCGTGCATTGCCCAGGCTTTGCGCGCAGCGGGCAGTCCGCCGATCGTGATTGGCGCCGTCGCGCAGCACACAGGATCCTTCTCCGCCTAGACTGAACACTCGAAGGAGCGATCTCACCTTGCCCGGTTCCACCACACCGCCGCTCGCAAGCTTCGACGCGATTGTCGTCGGCGCTGGCCTTTCTGGGATGTACATGCTGCACCGTCTGCGTGAGTTGGGGCTCGCGGCGCGCGTATTCGAGGCGGGCAGTGGTGTCGGCGGCACGTGGTATTGGAACCGTTACCCGGGCGCACGCTGCGACGTCGAGAGCCTCGACTACTCCTACTCCTTCTCGCCCGAGCTCGAACAAGAGTGGGAATGGACCGAGCGCTATCCGACGCAGCCTGAAATCTTGCGCTACCTGAATCACGTCGCCGACCGCTTCGACCTGCGACGCGATATCCAGTTCAACACCCGCGTACAGCACGCGCACTACGACGAATCTAGCAATCGGTGGGACGTCCTGACCGATGACGGGCAGCAATACACCACGCGCTACTGCATCATGGCTGTCGGCTGCCTGTCCGCCCCAAATCGACCGGACTTCAAAGGCCTCGATAGCTTCGACGGCTGCTGGTATCACACCGGTCTCTGGCCCCACGAAGGCGTCGATTTCAGCGGACTCCGCGTCGGAGTCATTGGTACAGGCTCGTCTGCGATTCAGGCCATCCCACAGATCGCCAAGCAAGCCGAGCACGTGTACGTGTTTCAGCGAACGCCAAACTACAGCGTGCCCGCGCACAACGCGCCGCTCGATTCCGAACGCCAGCGGCAGGTCAAAGCAACCTATCCAGCGCGGCGCCAACAAGCGCGTCTGTCGCGCGCGGGCATTCCGCTCGATCCGCCGCAGCGCTCCGCACTCGAAGTCACGCCCGAGGAGCGCGTTCAGGTGTTCGAGGCCGGTTGGCAGCGCGGCGGCGTCGGCAGCCTGAATGGGACGTTCAAGGACCTGGCGACCAATCCCGAGGCCAACGAAACCGTCGCCCAGTTCGTGCGTGACAAGATCCGCCAGATCGTGCACGACCCGGCCACCGCGGAACTGCTCACGCCGCGCGATTATCCATTCGGCACCAAGCGGCTGTGCGTCGATATCGATTATTTCGAGACGTACAACCGTCCGAATGTCACGCTGGTGGACGTGCGCAGCGCGCCAATCCAGGAGATCACTCCGGATGGCTTACGGACGACGAACGCCACATACACGCTCGACGCAATCGTATTCGCGACGGGCTACGATGCGATGACCGGCCCACTGTTAGCAATCGATATTCGCGGCTGCGATGGTCTGGCGTTGAAGACCAAGTGGACCGCGGGGCCGCGCACCTATCTGGGGGTGGCTACGGCCGGGTTCCCTAACATGTTCATGATCACCGGTCCTGGCAGCCCGTCAGTACTCAGCAACATGGTTGTCTCAATCGAGCAGCACGTCGAGTGGATCACCGACTGCCTGCGCTTTCTGGAAGGCCATCGCTATGCGCGCATCGAGCCCAGCCAGGAAGCGGAGGACGCGTGGGTGGAGCACGTGAATGAGGTTGCCAATCTGACGCTCTATCCGCGCGCGAACTCGTGGTACATGGGCGCCAACATTCCCGGCAAGCCGCGAATCTTCATGCCCTACGTGGGCGGCGTGGGCGCGTACCGTCAGAAGTGTGACGAGATTGCGGCAAACAACTATGAGGGGTTTCGCCTTTCGTTCTAGCCTGCTTCAGTGCCGCGACCCGGATACACTAGCCAGGCACTCTTGGCTACAAACTCCCCAACCCAACCTGGCGCGCCACCCAGGCCAGGCATGGTCTGGATCCCAGGCGGCAACTGCACCATAGGCTCGGAGCTGCCCGGCTACCCCGAGGAAAGCCCCCTCAGGACCGTCAGCGTCGACGGTTTCTGGATGGACGAACACCCTGTCACGGTGGCCGAGTTCCGCGAGTTCATCCTCGATACTGGCTACACCACGGTGGCTTCGCGCGCGCCCGATCCCGCGGCCTTTCCTGGAGTGGATCGTTCGCGACTCGTGCCGGGCTCGCTCGTGTTCAACAAGACCAAAGGTCCCGTGGACCTCAAGGCCGCCTTGCAGCGTCCAACGCTGCCATGGTGGAGCTACGTTGCGGGTGCTGAGTGGCGACGCCCAGAAGGGCCGGGCAGCCACGTCGGCAATCGAGCGCAGCATCCTGTAGTGCACGTGGCGTGGGAAGACGTGTGCGCCTACGCGGACTGGGCCGGCAAAGCGATTCCGACTGAAGCGGAATGGGAATTCGCAGCGCGCGGCGGGCTCGAAGGTGCCATGTTCACCTGGGGCGACGACATGAACCCCGACGGACGCATCATGGCCAAGACGTGGCAGGGTGAGTTCCCCTGGAAGAATGCCGCTCCTGATGGCTGGGAGCGAACCGCACCGGTGGGCTCGTTCCCGCCGAATGGATTTGGTCTATTCGACATGGCGGGCAATGTCTGGGAGTGGACAACGGATTACTACGCTCCGGACCACGCTAGCAACGAAATGGAGCACGCATGTTGTGCGCCCGCCAATCCACGCGTCGAATCAGTCGAGCGAAGTTACGATCCGGCGGACATGCGAGCGGACCGCATGCCGCGTCGGGTGATCAAAGGTGGCTCGCATCTGTGCGCGCCCAACTATTGTCTTCGGTTCCGTCCGGCGGCGCGTCAACCTCAGATGGAGGACAGTTCGATGTCCCACATCGGGTTCCGATGCGTGATTCGCGAATAGCGACAAGGGAGGTTTTGCGTGGTGTACCGCGGCATGACCACTGAGACGGTGAAGTTCGCTGGCCACAACGGTGACCAGATCGATGCATACGTTGCCCGGCCAGAAGGTCCGGGCCCGTTCCCCGGTGTGGTGGTAATTCACCACCTGCCTGGATGGGATGAATGGACGACGGAGGTGGTGCGAAAGCTCGCTCACCATGGCTACGTCGCCGTCTCACCGCACCTCTATTCGCGCAACGGCCTTTCGCCGGAGGAGGCAGGCGCCGCCGCATTTCGCGGTTTGCGCGAGGGTG
>JAFAZN010000146.1 GCA_019239775.1 Chloroflexota bacterium | reverse complement strand
CGATTTGAATTCCTCGGCGTACTTGTAAGCGCCACCCATCGGGTCTGATTGAGGTGAGTTCTGGCGTAGCGGCCTCAGATTGAGCTGATTCGGCCACCAGTCCTGGTTCGTTGGGGGCATGCGTGTGTCCTTCTCGGTGAGTTGGTGAGCGCGAATGACCCAGGTCGAGTCAACCTCTAATTGAGAATCATTCTCAGGTAATTTGTCAAGTTACCTGTGAGGCTGCCGCCAGTTGATTCTCTGTGGAGAGGCCCCAGGATTCCTCTGGTTAAAGAGGTCCCAGGATTCCTCCTGGTTTGACCTGTCACTGCGTCTGGCCTTTAGGCGAATGCCGCAAGGCTTACAGGTGGTGTGCCGAAGAGATGTCGCGCTAGGCAGGAACGCCCCCGAGTGCCGCGCGTGTTGCCTGCAGCGCCTCCCGCGCAACCACCTCAGGCTCGCGCTCCCACGCCGCGGGATTCGGCGCCTCGTAACTAAGTGGACCGGCATATCCCTTTTCGCCGAGCAGGCCAAAGATTCCGTGAAAATCAACGGAGCCATCGCCGGGCGGCAGCCGATCGAGCGTATTGCCAGGTTGTGAGCCACCACGCGGCGCATCGCTGTACTGAACGTAGAAGATCTCGTCTGGCGCGACTTCGGCAAACGAGCGCCCCACGCGTCCGCTGCGCTGCAAGTGGTAGGTGTCCAGCAGTAATCCGACCGACGAATGCCCCGCCAGTGCCAGGACTTCACGCACAGATTCGAGCGTATTGAATTGACTCGCCTGTGAGTTGAACTCCAGGGCAAGCCGCACTCCGTGCCGCGCTGCAATGTCACCTACCTGGCGGATACTGGCAGCTGCCTGAGCCAGATCACCCCGCTCCCGATCGACGGGGCTCATGACCGTTGCGCACCCGAGAGCAGCGGCGGCCGCGCAACTCTTCTCAATGGTCGCCAGCAACTGCTCGCGGGCGGGCCCCTCAGCCAGCATCCAACCGAAGGTGACGCCAACCGCGGAAACTGCGAGCCCGCTATCGCGAACGAGCCGCAGGACGTCCGCTTCACTCTGCCCCGCCGCCTCGGCGCGGTCGAAGTCGATCCGTCGCAGCTCGACGGCGTCCCAGCCCACCGCACGTGCAATCTGGAGGACTTTCGCCAGCGGCGTGCTATCCAGAGTCCATGTATGAAGCGCGAGAGGATTGTTGTCCAGCGGCATGCCACCCGAGTGTAAACGCCGGCAGAAATGCGCTATCGTATGCTCCGAACTGCCACAAACGCGGGAGTAGCTCAGTCTGGCAGAGCGCCTGCCTTCCAAGTAGGAGGTCGCGGGTTCGAGCCCCGTCTCCCGCTCCCGCTTCTCGGTTCAGAGCCAACCTTTCTGCTGCGCCAATCTGGCGGCTTCGATGCGATTGTGCGCTGCAACCTTCTGAATCGCTTCTGAGAGGTAATTGCGCACGGTTCCCTCCGAGAGGTGCAGCTTGTGCGCAATATCGGAAATCGAAGCGCCATCGGCAGACGCTGCCAACACGTCGCGCTCGCGCTCGGTCAGGGGATTCGCGCCTTCGCTGAGCGCGGCCGCGGCAAGCTCAGGATCAACCACCCGCTCACCCGCCATTGCCCGACGCACCGCCGCGGCAAGCTCGCTAGCTGGCGCATCCTTCACCAGGAAGCCAACCGCACCGCTTTCCATCGCCCGCCGCAAATACCCCGGCCGACCGAACGTCGTCAGCATCAGCACTTTGCAGGACGGCAGCTCGCGATGGAGCTCGGCTGCAGCGGCCAGGCCGTGCAGCCCCGGCATTTCGATGTCGAGCAGCGCCACGTCAGGCTGCGATTGCAATGCCGCCGGCAATACTTCATCTCCGCGTCCGACCTGCGCAACGACTTCGATGTCGCCGGTCAGTCCCAGCAACGCCGCTAGCGCTCCACGCGTCATGCCCTGGTCCTCCGCCAATAACACGCGGATCATCGACCCTGGATCTCCTGAGGAGCGCCGGCCAGTGGCACCCAGGCGATCACTTGAAAGCCGCCCTCGGCGCCGGGACCAGCATGACATGATCCGCCGGCAGCAGTTACACGTTCGGTGAGTCCGGCCAGGCCGCTACCGGCCGCGTGTTTCGCGTTGGATCCTAGGCCTGCGCCGTCGTCGATCACTTCCAGACGCACACCGGTCGCATCAGGCACCAGTCGCACAACGCAACGGCGCGCTTGACTGTGGCGAATCACATTGGTGATCGCTTCGCGCAGCACCCAGGCCAGGGTCGCGTCGGCGATAGGTGGGAGTGCGGCCGGGTCACCGTCCAGGTGATAGCCGATGCCCGCGGCGGCAAGCATTTCCCGCGCGCTCACCAATTCCGCTGCCAGCGTCTGCTCGCGGTAGCCGACCACCGCTTCGCGGACCTCTTTTAGCGCGGCGCGGGTTACGCGCTGCACGTCGCGGACTTCCTGGACCGCCTGCTCCGGCTTACGAGCGATCAGTTGCTCGACCAGGTCAGCCTTCAACGCAATAAGCGAGAGACTGTGACCCAACAAATCGTGCAAATCCCGAGCGAAGCGCAGGCGTTCATTGGCAACTGCCATTTGTGCCAGTTCCGCACGCGTTGTTCGCAATTCGCGCGCGGTATGCAGGACATAACTGACCATCAGCGTACCGGCTCCAACACTGCCAACCGTGAGCGCGCTCAAGCCGATCCCCTGAAGCGACGTGTGCTGAGCAACTCCAACCAGGGCGGCGACAACGATCGTGCCGGCGATGTACACGATTGCGGTCCATGTCGGCAGAGTAATGCTGGCGCCGACGCCAACGAAAATGAAAAACGGGTACCAATCCGGCCCGTAGACAAGATTCAGCACGATACTCAGGAGAAGTAGCGCCACCGGAGGGATCCACTGGCG
This sequence comes from Chloroflexota bacterium, assembly GCA_019239775.1. Classification (GTDB taxonomy): domain Bacteria; phylum Chloroflexota; class UBA6077; order UBA6077; family CF-72; genus CF-72. Next base: position 2,622 of record JAFAZN010000146.1, on the reverse strand, counting down.
GAGCGCGTCGAGATCGCGATTGGTCTGTGCAAACGCGCGCAGCCAGATCCAAAGGTAGATGGCCAGAAATCCGACGACTCCAACTGCGCCCGCTACCGCCATGCCGGCGCTGGTGCGCGTCAACTCCTGGACCGGTGCATACAGCATTCCCAGCCAAAGCACCGCCACCGCTTGCATGATGCGCTTGCCCAAAAGCTCGCCGCGGCTGTACTCGTTTCGAGGGAACGAACTCATCACCTTGAGAGCGTGTCGAAGCTCGCCTGCAGCGTCGCTTGAAAGAACCTACGGACCATCTGGCCCAACTGTCCCGCGTCAGGCGTTTCGGACTCGGACTTCAGGTCGTGTGGACCGTGCTGAACTGCGATGAATTGAACTGAGTCGCCTGCTAACTGGAGCCGCTCGGTAAGCTCAGCCGACTGGTGGAACGGGATGACTTCGCCATCAGTGCCCTGCACGATCAGAAATGGCGGTGCGTCAGGTCGCGCATAGTCCACGGAGCTGTTATCCGGCAGAGCTGTGACTGGCTGACCATGGTAAAGGACGAAAGCCGCCTGCGGCATCCAGGCCGGTCCCTCCGCCAGGAGCCGCGGCACATCAGCCGGGCCCGCCTCGTCAACAACCGCCTGGACCTGGCTGGAGTAGCTGGAATATTCGCCAACATCGAAGCCTGCGTCCGGAGCGGCAAGGCCCAGCATTGCCGAGAGCCAGCCTCCCTCGCTGTGACCAAAAGCGCCAATCCGATCGGGATCGATGCCCAGCGCTGCCGCGTTGGCGCGTAAGAAGCGTACGGCGCACTTCGCGTCTTGCACCTGATTGGACATGACCACAATTGGCGCCCGCCGGTAATCGATCGACGCCACCGCGAAACCCGCCTCAGTCAACGACGCCACCGACGGGATAAGCACGTCTTTCCGATCGCCATAAATGCCGACTCCGCCGTGGATTTGCAGCACTACCGGCACCGGATGTTGTGCTGCGTCCGATGGTTCATAGAAGTCCATGGCGAGGCCATAGTGATCCGGTGTGCAGTACGTGAAGGTCGTCATTTGGCCGGGCATCACGTGTACATCGGAAAGCGGCTGCGCCGGCACGTCGACATCGGCTGTCACGGTTGCGGCAAATCCCAGGTAGGTCGCGGAGAACAATGCAAGCAACGTGGTGAAGGTTGCGCGCAGCGCGGCCCAGCGCGTTGGACGGAGCACTGGTCGCACCAGCAACCAAAGGACGAAAAACGCGGCCAATACTTCGAAACTGGAACAGATGAGGTCGGTCGTGCCAAGCTGCCACGGCGACCATGGAGCAGGCCCGAGCGGCAGCCCAACGCCGCGAGATACTGCCCAGAGTGCGATCAGCAGAAGATTGGAGCCAGCCGCACCGTAGAGCAGCCGGCGTGTGGGCCGCACAACCAATCCACTTGCCATGGACACCTGCACCAGGCCGCACCCGGCGAGCAGCATGGCGATGAGCCTGTCGACGGAACTGTCAGCCCGCGCAGCCCCGACAACGTAGATAAGACCAGAAGTGAGTGTGAATACCGCTGCACCAAGCAACGGGCCTGACCGCGGAATCGATGTCTGCACACCGCCAGTCTCGGCCCGGCCGCGACGGCTCAGGTAGTGACGTCGATCCGCGATTGGCTATGACATCTGTCACCCCGAGTTCAGGCTCAGGCCTGCTGGTGGCTACTGGCGCGTGCCGTCGGTGTCGCCTTGCAGGCGTTGGGCCAGCACCCGGGCGGCGTGGTCGGCAATGTCGGCGCCACTCGGCGCGGCGACCTGACGCATCGCCGCCGCCACCTCATCTGAGGGCGGCAGCAGCTGGGCCGAGCATTCAGGACAACGCCGCGCAGCTTCCGGAATTTTGTTCGTGCACTCGGGGCAATCTTTGGTGGGCGCCGGCTGCGGCGCAGGCTTGTACTTGTCCATCAACTTGTTGATTGGCAGCACCACCACCAGATACACCACGAGCGCGATCAGGAAAAACGTGATAATCGCGTTCAGCAGGTCACCAATCGGAAACGTTATTCGCCCCAACGTCACGCTGAGCGCAGACACGTCAGCCACGCCGCCGAACGCACTGATGATTGGGTTCAGAATGTCTTTGACGATCGCCTGAACCACGCTGCCAAACGCGGCGCCGATCACCACGCCAACGGCGAGGTCCACCACGTTGCCGCGCAATAGGAATTTCTTGAAGCCGCCGATCTCGCCGCGGGCGCCATGTACTACCGCGCCGCCGCCGCTCCGCAAATCAGGCATGCGAGTCCTGGCTACCTCCGATTTGGTCAAGGGAGAGAAACTGCCCAGTTACGAAACGTGCCGCAGAGCGCATGCCACGGCTCGCGCGAGAGGTTCGGGTTGAAGGCGGATGTTCAGTCGAACGGATGGGCCGTCAGGAACTCGAGCACCACGCTGTTGAACTCGGTCGGATGCTCCATGTTCAGCCAGTGCGCCGCATTCGAAAACTCGTAACGCCGCGCGCCCGGAATTGACTGCACGATGTGATCCGCAACCGACTTCACGAACGGGACCTCGTGGTCCCCGATGAGCAGCAGGGTGGGTGCGCGGAGTTCGCCGAGCCGCGAACCGGCGCCAGGTTTGAGCTGTGGCGTGGGATGAAGCT
>JAFAZN010000141.1 GCA_019239775.1 Chloroflexota bacterium | reverse complement strand
GTCAATGTCACCCACGGAGTGATGTCCTCACGAAGTGATGTCTCCCACGGAGTGATGTCAACGACGGAGTGATGTCTCCTCACGGTGTGAATGCCATCCAGGGAGTCAATGTCACCCACGGAGTGATGTCCTCACGAAGTGATGTCTCCCCACGGAGTGATGTCTCCCCACGGAGTGATGTCTCACCATGGAGTGATGTCTTCACACGGAGTGATGTCTCCTCACGGAGTGATGTCTCCCAACGGAGTGATGTCTCCCCACGGTGTGATGTCTCCACGGAGTGGAAGTCTCCTCACGGAGTGAATGCCGCGCCCACGGAGTGAATATCGCGCCGACCGGGTGGAAGTTGCCTCTCAGGACAGAAGCAGAACGCTAACCGATGGCCAGTGGCGCCGTGCGGCGGCGTAGGAGGTGCAGGATGCTCATCGCCACCAGCTTGCCGGTGCGCGGATTTTCTTGCGTCGGCACGTTGCGAATGGAGAAGCGCAGCTCTCCAAAGGCGCCTTCTGCGATCACTTCGTGTGTGTTGCGCTCTAGCTGCGGATCGGCGATCACGCACAACTCGGTGCGATCGAGGCCGATGCCAGCGAGGCTGACCGCCGCGGCGACGTTCACGCTCTCGGGAAAGAGCAGCACTCCCTGCCGCGCAGAACCGCGAAACAGTTCGCGCGGCGCTGTCAAAGCGTTCGCCTCATCAAGCGGTAGGAGCGCCGACGCCGGTTTGCGCGTGATGTGCGTCACACGCGTGAGGCCACCCACCGCGGCCGACGCCAGCGCATCCAGTGCGCCAATGGCGCCAGAGGCCACGATCGCGCGACTGCGACCTTCCTTCGCAGCCGTCACCACCTCAGTCTCAAAGGTGGGATCCGCAAGCGCGCCAACACTCACCAGGATGAGGTCCACTCCCCCACGGAGTACAGCCGGCCCAACGCTTCGGAGCGCGTTATGTCCACCGGCCTCCACCACCACGTCGGGCGCATACCCCAGCAGTTCCTGCACAGTCGAACACACCGGCAACACCGGATCACCGCGCGCTTTCGCAGGCTGACGCACCAACGCACTGACGAAGTCAAGCCCATCCTGAGGCTCAACAAGGCGAAGCAGGCCCCGGGCGATGGCCCCGAAGCCGATCAAGCCTACTCGCATACGCGTCAGTGTGCGGCTGCTATCGCGTCGTTGTACTCCTGCTTGATCTTGTTGCCGGCTGAGCTCTGCCAGGCCTTCACCAGGTCGTCATAGTCGCTCATCGGATTGCGACCCAGAATGATGTTGTTCAGTCCGTCCGTAAAGGCCTGCTCCGCCTGCTTACCGGCCGATGCAGCACCGGTCGCCGAGTAATAGCCGAGCGTGACGTCGGCAACCGCGATCTTCGGATCCACCAGGACCTTTTCGACCTCGTTGACGTGCTTCGCATAGTTCGGAATGCCGGCGTAGTACGTGGCATACGGACGATCCGACATGTATTGCCATGGCACGTATTGCGAGCGGCTCTTACCATCGGACGTGAGCATCGGATTGCCGTCCGCGCCGATTGTGTAGTCAGCCGGGGCCAGGCCGTAGGTGATCAGCAGGTCTTCCTGTGTTCCGAACGGTTTGGCCAGAAAATCCAGGACGCGGAGCAGTTCTTTGACGCGATCCGGACTGGCCTTTTTCATGACGTTGGTCGAAATGTAGCCGCCGGTAATGTAGCTCTGGACCTTCGTGTTGGCGTCCGCGCTGAACGGCAGAATCATGTCGAAATTCGTAGGCGGATTTTGATTCAGCCCGCGCAGCCAGAAGTCGTTCCAGGAGTTGCCGAAGCCCTCGACGCAGACGGCGAACTTCTTGCCGACGAAGTTGCCTCGTGCGTCGTTGCTGGAAGGCGCATCAGGCCAGATCAGTCCGGCAGACCACAGGTCGCGTACGAAGCTCACCGCGGCCTTGTACTGGTCGGTTTCGCGGTCGCGCACGACTTTGCCGGAGGAATCTAATCCCCAGAAGTTTGGCGCGCCGAACAGCGACGCCCAGCCGCTGATTCCCATGTTGGGTGATCCGATTCCGTTGACAACCGCGCCCAGGCCCCACACGCCGTTGTTGGGATCATTCAACTCCGTGATGATCCTTTTGAAATCGTTGGCGTCTTTTGGCGTAGTGTTGGCGCCCACCTTCTCGTTCCACATGTCAGTGTTCTTGAACATGTAGCTGAGGCCTGGGAGATACCGATGGATCGGCCAGCTATACAGTGCGCCGTCAATGACGCACGAGGAATTGGACCAGGCGTACGTTGGGATGGCCGCCAGGTTAGGGTAGTCTTTGATGTTGTCGCCGGCGAGAAACTCCGTCAGGTCCTGGCATTTGGCTTTGACGAATTCCGCGGTGCCAGGTGGCACGAATGCGCCGGTAATACCGGCGAACAGGTGGATGATGTCGGGGACGTCGTTGCCGGCCATCATGGTGGCCATGCGCAGCGGATAGTCCGGTCCCGTCACCTGCGTCATGTTGAAATCGACGTTGAGCGCTTTATCGACTGCCTGCCAGGTCGGATTGCTGTCTTTCGGCGTCGGTGGCGGATAGTAGTCGACCGCAAATGCCGTGATGGAACTACCCGTGCCTGGGGCGGGTTTGTTCCACGACTGGGGCGGACTCTTTGGATAATTGTCCCAGCCGAGCGTAACCCGTGGATCGTGCGGGTCGTAGTCGGGTTTTGCGAGCAGATTGGGTGCAATGTAGTTGGGCAGCGCGCTGCTGTTCTTGCCGGTCGCGGCTGCACCGATGACAGTGGGCGCGGGCGTGGCAGCGCCGGCTGCGGCGGTGGGTTTCGCCGCGGCTGCGGTTGGAGCGGCCGAGATGGACGTCGCTGGCGGGCTCGTCGGCGCGGCCGCGGTCGTTGGCGGCGGCGCATTCGATGGGGCCTGAGCTGGCGCCCCGCACGCCGCCAGAAGAAGTCCTGCCCCCGAGCCAACTGCTACCTGGATGAATGCGCGCCTGCTGACCGCGCTTGCGCCATCTTGCATGGCGGCTACGTTATCGGTCCGCAGGTACGGCCGCAACAATTGGCAGCCAGTTGGCAATTGCGTCAACCACGACGTGCTCGCGGTCGTGGTAGACGTGGTCCGCACCGTCGACGTACACCGTCTCGGTGCTTGCCGCCGCGCGCGCATTGCTCTTGAGCGTTGGCAGATCTTCTTTGCGGCCGATCTCCGGCTCCTCGGACCCCAGGACGAACAAGATTGGGCAACGGATGTTGCAAAGTGGCGCTTCGGCACCTGGCTGTTGGAAGCCGTAGACATCGGTATCCAGGTCGGCGCGGTATACGAGGGTTGCCGCGCTGGTGATGCGCCCACCCGCGTCAGGTGGCAGCAACTCGCCACCACGCCCCTCCGCGACCAGAGCGCGCGCGGTGGCGAGCCGCTCCGGGGCCGCACCCAGACGCTGCCAGATGCGCAGCGGCCCGGACGCCGAGATGAGCCCACTCACCCGATCATCCTGGCACGTGCCCATGTACCAGACTGCCTTCATCGCACCCAGACTGTGTCCGGCGAGCACCACGCGCGAGGCGCCAGCCTGGCAGCCGAAGCCGATCCAGGCCGCGAGATCAAATTTGCACTCGCCGATGTCCTCCCACCAGGCGCCAGCCATGAGCCCCGGACTCCGGTCCTGGCGTTGAATAAACGCCCCGAGGTCATGCCCTCGGTTATTCCCCGTAATAAACGTATAGCCGCGATCGGCCAGCCCCCGGCCAATGGCCACTGTATGCGCTTCATAAAATCGCCCCGTGAACCCGTGCATCCAAACGACGACAGTTCCGCCAGGCGTGTCCTGAGTAGGCGTAAACTGCGCCCCTTCCAGCACTAATCCATCTTCAGTGACAGTGGATACCAGTCTTTCAGTATGCGCATGACTCATCGCAGAACCACCATACCTCAGGAGGCGTCCATTGGAATGAGCGGCAGGGGGCCGGCGAAGTCGGAACCCTCGGGTGAGTAGGCCCAGGACTTGGCGCGCACACCGCCGTCTACGGTGAAATCCTGACCGGTTATCAGGCGCGCGTAGTCGGACGAGATCCACGCGACCAGGTGGCCGATGTCTGTCGGAGTGGGTGACTCGCCCATTGGGACGTTGTCGCGTACGTTGGTTTTGCCCCACTTGCGCCACCATTTGGGAAGGTCGTTCGGGTCGACTCGGCCGAGGCCGGCACCTCTTGGACGCGCGGCTTGCCGTGCGGCGATGAACTCCGGATTATCGGGCGCGGGCGCAGCCGGAGTAATGCTGTTGACGCGAATACCGTACGGTGCCAGCTCGATCGCCGCCGCCCGCACAAAATTGTAGAGCCCACTCTTGTGGAACGAATACGCAATGACGCCCGGCAGACCCTGAAAACCGGTCGACGACACTACGCTCCAGATGCAGCCCTTCACACCGCGTTCGATCATCGAGGTCGCGACGTACTTGCTGTTGAGAAAATGGCCCGCCGCCGTGACTTCCACATGCCGATTGAAGCCTTCGAGGCTCTCGAGCAGCAGCGGCCTTCCGCCCAACAACCCGGCGTTGTTGACCAGGATGTCGATCTTGCCGTAGGCATCCAGCACCTCGTTCACGTAGCGCTTCACGTCAGCTTCATTGGTGACGTCGCCCACGACCGACATCGCCGTGCCGTCGTTGCGTTCGATGCGCTTCTGCGTGGCTTCGGCCGCCTCCCGGCGCACGTCGTTACATGCAACGCGTGCGCCATATCTTGAAAGCATCAGGGCGACACCGCTGCCGATGTTGGGACCAGCGCCGGTTACGAGCGCAACCTTACCCTCCAGCGAAACGTCCATGTACGCGCTCCTTCAGAAGACGATGACGTTGCGGAGCGCGGCACCGCTCTTCGACGATGCGACCGCCTCGTTCACCCGGTCCAGCGAGTAACACTCGGTAACCAGCTCATCCAATTTCAAGCGGCCGGCCTTGTAAATGTCGACGTAGCGTGGGACATCCAACTGGAGCCGAGTCGAACCAAGCATGCTGCCGGTGAACATGCGCTCGCCGATGAATTCGCGCGGCGCGAAGTCGGACATATCTCCGGAGGTGATCTGGACCATCACCGCGGTACCACGTGGCCCGAGCATTTCGAACGCCTGCCGCACCGCCTTTGAGCTTGCCGCCATGATGAACGAGAAGTCCACGCCTCGACCACCCGTCAGATTCTTGACTCCCTGAACCGGATCGCCCTGAGACGCATTGACCGTGTGTGTTGCACCAAACTTCCGGGCTGCTTCCAGCTTGTTGTCCAGGAGATCAACCGCAATTACCGGATGCGCACCGCTGAAGGCCGCGCCCTGGATCGCGTTCAGGCCGACGCCTCCCGTCCCGATCACTGCCACGCTCTGAAAGGGCTTCACCTGCGCACGATTGACCACCGCGCCAAAGCCAGTGAGAACGCCGCATCCCAGGAGGCAGGCAACGTGCATGGGCAGATCATCCGGCACCTTTGCGGTTTGAAACTCGTGCACGATGGTGTACTCCGCCAGACCACCCACCGGACCCGCCAGCGGCGCCAGCGGTTCTCCGCGCTTGTTGCGATGGTGAGGTCCGCTTCGGGTGACGCCCTGGCAAAGATGCCGCAGGCCGACCATACAGTTCATACACCGACCGCAGCCGCCGGTGATCGGCGCCATGACCACGTGATCGCCCCGCTTGACGGACGTCACATCAGCACCAACCTCCTCCACGATGCCGGCGCACTCGTGGCCGGCGATGCCTGCGCTCCGCATAGGCACGTCGCCGTCGAAGAAATGGATATCGCTGTGGCAGATCGCGGTTGCCCCGAGACGGATCTTCACTTCGCCTGGACCCGGCGAATCGAGGTCCACGTCTTCAACGACCAGCGGTTGCTTGGCTTCGTACAGTACTGCTGCCTGCATCAGTCGCCCAATCCTCCAGGTGCAATCGTTACGTGTACTGCGTGTTCTCCAGGAACTTCACCAGCCAGCGTTTCGACGGCCTTGCCCGCGTCGTCCAGTCCGAACGTATGCGTGTGCATCCGCTCGAGTGGCACCTCGCCACTCTCGATGATGCGGATGGCGTCGAGATATGCCTGCGCGTCCACGCTGTATGCTCCAACGACGGTGGCGCCTTTGGAAATGATTGCGTCGGTCACCAGCGAGACCGGCTTGCGCCCCTTCAGCCCGGCAAGCACGATCCGGCCGCCGTGACGTACGCACTCGAGCGCGTCCAGAATGGGCTGTGCCGCCATCGGTGTGACATCGAGAATGACGTCCGCGCCAATGCCACGAGTAATCTCGCGCACGCGCTCGACCGTATTTTCTGCGTCCACGTTGATGGTGTAGTGGGCACCGAACCCGCGCGCGAGGTCCAGCTTGAACTGGTCCTTGGCAAGACCGGTCACGATGATGGTTCCGGCTCCGGCGATGCGAGCGGCAATGACCGCGCATAAGCCGCGCTGGCCCGGACCGAGAATGACGACGGAATCACCGAGCTTCACTCCGCCCAGGTGCAGTGCCCAGCGCACACCGGCACCGAGCGGATTGAACATCACCGCGACATCCGCCGGGACGTTGTTGCGGACCTTGTGGAGAATCGCGTTGGGATGCAGGTAGAGGTACTCCGCATAGCCGCCCCACAGTGCGGTTGGTGGCTTGTCCAGCGGGGTACGGCCGCTATAGGCGCCCGACTTGTTGCGGCACGCCTGATAGTTGCCGGTGAGGCATAGGTCGCAACTGCGACAAGGGATCAGGATCTCGACTGCGACGCGGTCACCCACTCGAACGCCCCAGCGCTTCGCCGCTTCATCTCCGACTTCTTCGATGATGCCCAGGGGCTCGTGGCCAGGTATCGAGGGCGGCCGATCACCACCGCCCATATGGCCGAGGTAGGTCTCCACGTCGCTGCCACAGATGCCACACCGCTCGACGCGGAGTAAGCCGTCGTCCGCGCCGATTGTCGGTCGCGGAAACTCGCGAACTTCAATCTGCCGCGGCCCAGTCTGGACCGCGGCGCGAACCATTTGAGCCATCGCCTTTCCACGATATCGCGTTATGGCACGTCGGGCCTCGGATCTCCCTGGCGGAAGTTGTCGTGATTCGGCATCTTCACTTGCGGCAACGACGTTGCATCCATGCGGTCGTTTTCACCAATGATCTTGTGTTGCCACAGGATCCAGGCGGTCAGCGCATACGCCTCGTTCGGACTCAACGTCTGGGGATTGTCGTACGGCATCGAACCCCAGATGTAGCCGAAAATCGGTGCCGCGTACGGCGCAAAGTTGCCCATCGTGATAGGACCGCCGACCTGCCACGGCACCGGCGCCACGAGCTGGGGTCCGTTAGGCGTTCCCTGGCCAGCATCGCCATGGCAGCTGGCACACTTACCCGCGTAGATCGGAGTACCTTCAGCCGCGCTGCCGCTGCCGGGCGGCAAGCCCTGGCCATCGCCTCGTATCGCGAAGGCAACGATGTCCTGAGACGTGGCAGGCCGACCCAAGCCTTCGATGCCCGCGGCCAGCGGCTTTGGCGCGGGCGCCGGCGTGTTGAGCGGCCGCGGACTTGGTGAGGCCGCTGCCGCCGCGGGGCTCGCCGCCGGACTCGCCCCGGGGCTGGCGGCTGGTTTCACCACTGGCGAGAGGATCGGACTCGCAACCCCCACCGGACTTGCGGCTGGACTTACGACCGGTTTGGGCGCGACAACCGCCGTTGGCGACGGTGCAGATCCCAGCGGCGTAGGAGTCGGCGTCGATGGCGCAGCCGTGCACGCGGCGGCGAGAACCGCGCAGCATGCCAGAACAAAAGTCCTACGCAAGATAGTAATTCGTGACTGCGCCACTGCTCGCCGCCACCTTCCAGTTCTGCTGACTGTTGTTGAGATACCGCGAATTGGTGCCACGCACTGCAACCAACTGCTCGCGTGTTGGCTGCACGTAACCGGTTTCATCCGTTGCTCGGCTGGTGAGCACCGCTTCGGAACCATCCCAGGTCCACGGGAAGTGGAAGCGAGTGTGGGATTGCGGGAGCACCGGTTGATCCAACATGGCTTCGTCCCAGGTTTGCCCGCCATTTGTGCTCACTTCAACCTTCGTGATCTTGCCGCGACCACTCCATGCCAGTCCGCGAATCTCCCACGGACCCATCGCCGGCATTGCGCCTATCGCCGGCGTCGGCCACGTGATGAGCGACTTGGCTTCCCAGATAAAGGTGTATTGGCGGACCGTCCCGTCCGGCATTGGCATCGTGTAACTCGTGGTCTCGAACTTCGTGTCCCACGGCTGGTCGCCAAGCTCGATCCGTCGCACCCACTTGATATTTGAGTTGCCGAGCCAGCCAGGCAATAACAGTCGTGCCGGGTAGCCCTGCTCGGGTCGCAACGCCTCGCCGTTCTGCCCGTACGCGATGAATGCATCATCCATCAGCTTCTGCAGCGGAATGCTGCGCGCAACGGACTCGTTGCCCCAACCCACCACCAGCGCCCAGGCCGCGGTTGATTGCACGCCCACTTCGTTCAACAGCGTCTTCACCGGGACGCCTTCCCAGTTGCTGTTGCTGGTGAGGCCGTGGATGGCCTGGGCCGTAGCGGTATCGGGCTGCTTGCCCCAGGCGCTGTTCCCGCCGCACTCCAGAAACAGCATCCGGCTGATGCTCGGAAATCGCTGAAGGTCAGCCAGATTGAAAACCGTTGGCCGATCCACCATGCCATGGACGGTCAACGTGTAGTGCGTTGGATCGATGGTCGGCGTGGTGTCGTGATTAACGATGTAGTGCAGATCTGAAGGCGTGATGACGCCGCGCAGCGAGTCGATTGGTGCGCGCGCTGAGGAATTCTGTAGACCTGACGCCAGACGCATGGGTTGCTCGAACGGTGAGCGACTCCCCAGCGGCGTGGCGCGAGCGCCCACGACTTTTGATGGATCTGCCGGCGCTTGCTGCGCCGCGGCCACTCCAGCCAGCGCGGCGCCACCCACCGCCGCTGCTGCCAGGACCGCGCGCCGAGAAACTCCACGAGACATATGCCAGTTGAAAAAGCCCCTTTCGGCCCGATGGTATGGCCCACCTACGCTCGCCTGCTCCATCATGGTTGTGCCTCTCGTGCAAGAGCAGTTCTGCTTCTCTTCCAAGAGAAGGTTTGTCGCTACTGCGCTGGAGCGCATGATGCTGAAGGCATGAGCGCCATACGCAGTGGCAGGGCAACCCAGGAAGGATCCTGGACCTCATAAGGATGTAAAGTGGGGGCAATGGCGGAGTTGCCCTCGCGCGTTCTGGGTAAGACAGGCCTCGAGGTCACTGTGCTGGGCGCGGGCTGCGCCTGGCTCGGGCGCCGCGCCGACGGGTCCATCGACCGTGAAATGGGAGTCGAAGCCGTGTTGGCGGCAGTCGATGCCGGCATCCGCCTGATCGATGTCGCCTCGATGTATTCGCAAGGCCAGGCGGAGGAGATGGTCGGCGAAGCGCTGCGGCGGCGGCCGGAACTTCCAATTGTCGTGGAAACAAAGGTCCGCGATGTTCGGGACTTCACCTATACCGCCGCGGAAACCCGACGCAGCGTGGAAACAAGCCTGGAACGGCTCGGGCTGAACAGCATTCCGATGGTTTTCATCCACGATCCGCCGGCGGCCATCCTGGACCGCGTTGTTGGCAAAGACGGTGCGCTCTCTGCACTGAGACAGCTGCAGGCCGAAGGTGTCGTAGGGCACGTCGGTATCGCGTCCAACAACCCGTGGGACAACGCACCCTACGTGGAAACCGGTGAATTCGAGGCAGCCGTGGTACCGGACGCATTCAGCCTGATCAGTCAGGTTGCGTTCGAGCGGATCTTTCCGGCGGCCGAACGCTTCGGCATGGGCATCGTCATCGCGACTCCGCTCGAGCGTGGTCTGCTCGCCACCGGCACGCACGGGCTACGACCTGAAGACCATATCAACCGCGCCTTTACCCCCGAGGTGTTGCAGCATGTCGGGCGAATAGAGGCGGTTTGCGCTGAGTTTGGTGTCAGCTTGTTGGCGGCCGCGTTGCAATACGTGCTCCGAAACCCGCTGGTGACCACAACCGTGCCGGGGTTTCGCAGTCCAGACCAACCCGCCGCAAGCGTGGAGGCCGTGTTGGAAAAGATTCCTGAGGAGTTCTGGCGCGAAGTGGACCCGCTGGTGCGCGACTTCAAGACGGCAGTCCCTCCAGCGTGAGCACGGCCCGCATCAAACTGGACCTGGACCGCCAGCTCGGCCGAGTCGACCGCAGGATATTTGGCCAGTTCATCGAACACCTTGGCCGATGCATCTACGGGGGCGTATTCGACGAAGGTTCGCCCCTTTCAGATGAACGTGGATTTCGCCGCGACGTGCTCGACGCGGCGCACGGACTCCAGGTGCCTGTTCTCCGTTGGCCGGGCGGCAACTTCGTCAGCGGTTATCACTGGACAGACGGCATCGGTCCACGCGAAGATCGGCCACGCCGGATCGAGCTTGCCTGGCGAGCGGAAGAATCGAACCGGTTTGGCACGGACGAATTCATCGAGTATTGCCGTGCGCTGGGAGCCGGGCCATATATCTGCGTAAACATGGGCTCCGGCACGATGGATGAAGCGCAAGCCTGGGTCGAATACTGCAACGGGACAGGCAACACGCATTGGGCCAACCTGCGTCGCGCCAATGGCCATCCAGAGCCACACAACGTGAAGTACTGGGGCCTCGGCAACGAGATGTATGGCACCTGGCAGATCGGCGCGAGCACCGCTGAGGAGTACGTCCGCAAGGCGCGTCAGTTCGCGTCGATTATGAAGATGACTGACCCGAACATCGAACTGGTGAGCTGTGGCCAGTGGGGCTGGACCGACTGGGACCGGACGGTGATCGACGGTCTGGCGCCGTACGTGCGTTATCACAGCATTCACATCTATACCGGCAGCGGCGACTACTGGCGCAACGTGCTGATGGTCCAGCAGGCCGATCGCGCACTGCGCATCTGCGAAGGGCTGATCGAGCGCGCTCGCCACCAACAGCGTCTCCAACATCCAATCGGCATCGCGTTTGACGAATGGAACGTCTGGTACCGCACGCGTGCCGACGAGCAGCGGCGCATCGGCCTGGAGGAACAATACGACCTCTCGGACGCCCTTGCGGTCGCCACGTATTTGAACATCTTCATTCGCCACTGCAAATCACTGGAGATCGCGAATTACGCGCAGATGGTCAATGCCATCGCGCCGATCTTTACCCGGCCAGACGGGATGTTCCTCCAGACCGTTTATCACCCGTTGCGGCTGTACGCGGCACACCATCAGCCGGTCGCCCTAGACGTGTTCGTGGACAGCCCTACACGGGAGCTCACGCCCGAAGAAGAATCGCGTGATACCAGTCCGACGGGGCGCGACTGGAAGGTCGCCGACCTCGGACCGTTCCCGTTACTGGACGTGACCGCAACCTGCAACCCGCCAGACGGAACGCTCTGCATATCTGTCGTGAACCGGTCGCCAGACCAGGACCTCGCAACCTCCATCGGGGTGGACGGCCACACGATCCAGAATGTCACCGTCTATCAGGTCAATGGGCCAGACCTTTACGCGTGCAATTCGTTTGACGCGCCTGAGACGGTGAGGGTCCACCAACGCGAGCTGACGGAGCCATTGGTGGAGTTCACGTTCGCCGCCCACTCGGTGACGGTGCTACGGGCTCAGTACCAGCGTCGCCAGTGAATGCCGCGGCAGATCCAGCCGCCAGACCCCGCCACCGTCGGAGACCGCCGCCAGCTCGGTCGGTCGCACACACTCAGGTTCATCACCGGAGTTGCTCGCGTTCGCCTCTGGCGCCGTAAGCAGCCGCGCACGCACCGAAGTGAGGGATGGAGCGTGTGTCTCAACACAGACCTCAGCATCCCGATGGAGGTCACGGTTAATAACCGTAACGGCCATGCCACCATCAGTCCGAGAGGCGGTTGCAGTAACGGAATCACTCGCTTCGACGGCCAACGCCGTGGCGCCCATATGTGGCTTGTGCAGATGCAACGTCCAGTAGGTGGGCGTGCACCACATTCGCGCACCGTCTGTCATCACCACCGCGTGCAGCACGTTGACGGTCTGCGCCAGGTTCGCCATTGTCAACACGCGAGCCTGGCGGTGGAAGCCCTCCAGCGCGATGCCTGCCGCCAGAGCATCTCGCAAGGTGCCGGCCTGCTCGTACGTGACAGGGAGGCGTGGCTTGACGCCGGCTCGTGGCGGCCAGGTACGCGCCTCCGGATGCCAGACGCCCCATTCGTCGAGCGCGATTCCAACGCGTCGCCCGACCGGCAACGTCTCCGAGATGATTTGCGCCGTTCGCTCGATGAATGCCTCGGTCTGGGCTGCTTCGTCCAGCAGTGCGTAGTACTGATCGTCTGAAAACGCGGTCTCTGGACCTCCTCCGCTCCAGTAGCGGTGGATCGACAGGTGATCCGCGAGGTGCGCGCGCTTCGACAAGGTCTCTAGCAACAAGGCGTTCCAGGCGTCATCATGACCGCACACGACCAGCTCCGCCGAGGGATCCACGTGGTGCAGCATCGTCGCAAAGCGACTGTACTCGCGCGCATAACCGACGGGATCGAAGTTGCCGCCACAGCCCCAGTTCTCGTTTCCGACGCCCCACAGTCGGACGCCGAACGGACGCGCCCGGCCATTGGCTTTGCGTTCGCGTGTGAGCTGTGTATCGAGATCGCTGTTGCAGTACTCCAGCCAGTCGGCCAGCTCCTGCGGCGTGCCGCTGCCGACGTTGCCCGCCACATAGGCCTCCGCGCCGAGGTCGCGACACAACTCGAGAAACTCGTGTGTGCCGAGGCTGTTGTCATCCTCCACCTGGAGTCCGCAGGACATGCCAAGTCTTCTCGGCCGGTCTTCCGGCGGACCAATCCCGTCTCGCCAGTGGTAGTGGTCAGCATAACAGCCACCAGGCCACCGCAATAATGGCACCGGTAACCTGCGAAGGGCCGCCACAACATCCTGGCGAAAGGCAGTTCCGTCCCAGAGGCCGTCGTAGCAGCAGCGCCCCAGGTGCTCCGCGAAGTGGCCGTACACTCGCGGGCTGATGCGCCCGATTGGTTCGTCCGCACGAACGACGATCCTGTCCATCTTTCTATCAACCCTTCAGGCCCGTCAGGGTGATGGAGCGGATGATCAGACGTTGTGCAACCAGGAACACGATGATGGTTGGCAGCGCGGTAATGACCGTGCCAGCCATGAGCTGACCGTACTCACTGAAGTAGTCGCCGCGGAATTGGATCAATGCGATTGGTAGTGTCATCACGTCGGCCGCGTTGATGGTGATGTACGGCCAGGTGAAGTCATTCCAGTAGTACAGGAAGGTGAAGATCGCAAGCGTGGCGATCGCGCCTCCCGACAGCGGCACGACAATGGACCACAAAATACGGAGTCTGCCGCAGCCATCGATCCTGGCCGCGTCCTCCAGCTCTGAGGGAATGCTCAGGAAGAACTGCCGCAACAGGAACACACCAAACCCGCTGCCCACCGGCGGCACGATCAGCGGCAGCAGCGTGTTGAGCCAGTCGAGGCGCCACACGCTAATGTAGTTGGGAATCAGCAGAATCTCTGGCGGTACGATCAACGAGGCGACGATTGCGTAGAAAAGGATGTCGCGGCCCGGAAAACGCAATCTCGCCAGCGCATAGGCAGCCAGCGTATCCACCACCACGACGCAGAGCGTTCCAATGCTGGCAACGGTCAGACTATTGAGGAATGACCGTATCAGGTCCACACCGCGTGGGATCGCGAGCACGTTGATGTAATTCTGGAACGTGAGATCGCTCAGGTGCTCGGGCAACCAGCGGATTGGGATGGTCACGATCTGGTTCTCGGGTTTGATCGACGTCATCAGCATCCAGGCAATCGGCAGGGCCCACACGACCGCAAGCACCAACGCGATCACAAAACGAGGCATGAGGTCCAGCGTGCGCCGCGACGGGCGAGGGAAAGCCATGCTCATCAGTCGGCAGCACCCCGTTGCATCTGGAATTGGGCAATCGTGAACACCAGGATGATCAGGAACAGGACCCAGGCGACGGCGGCGGCGCCACCCATTCGGAAGAACTGAAACCCGGTCTGATACAGGTGCATGACCACGGTGCGCGTTGAGTCGAACGGGCCGCCGGAATTGTTGGTCATCACCAACACCTGGACGAAGACGCGGAATGCCCCAATGATCGTTGTGACCGTGACGAACAGGGTGGTTGGACGCAAGCCGGGCAGGGTGATGTTGCGGAACAGCGCCCAGGCGCCCGCGCCATCAACCTTTGCGGCGTCGTACAGGTGCTCCGGAATGTTCTGCAGCCCTGCCAGAAACAGGACCAGGTTGAATCCTGAAGTCGCCCACACTGTGGTTATCACGATCGCGAATGTGGCCCAGCCGGCTTGCGACATCCAGCTCTGGCCGGGAAGGCCCAGCGCCTGGGCGTAGTAATTCACCAGACCAAGCGCCGGGTTGTAAATCCACTGCCATAACACGCCCACGCTGGAGGCGGAGATCATGAGCGGAGTCACGAACGCACTCCGGAAAATCGTACGCAGTGGAATGCGCTCGTTGACCAGCAGTGCGAGACCGAGCGGGATGCAGATGGCCATGGGCGCATCGAGCACCACGAACAAGGCCGTATTGCGCAGCGACGTCAAGAATAATCGGTCACCTGCTAAGGCTGCGTAGTTCGAGAGCCCCACGAAACGCGGCGGCGTGAGCAAATCCCACGCCGTCAGGCTGACGTACAAGCCGTAGAAGATGGGGTAGACGTGGAAACCCACGAATACCACCAGGAAAGGCAGCAGGTACACCAGTGCGTAGAGCGGACTGCGTTCGCTCCAAACCCGCGCAGATAGGAGCGGGCGAGGCGCAGCCTCCACCCGCGTTCGACCTGCGGTGACGCCACGTTCCATCACCTGTTCTGCTTGTCTTTCAAGAGAAGATTAGCCCTGCGCGATGATCTGATTGACCTCGTCTTCGGCCTTCTTGAGTCCGTCTTCCACACTCCACTGATTGAGCAATGCCCCTTCAACATCGGCGGCGATGCGGGGCATGATCTCCAGCAGCTTCGGCGAGCTTGGCATGAACGCACCGTACGGAATCTCAGAGGCCCACGTCTTCAGCTTCTGCAGGAAGACATTGTCGCTATTGAGCGCCTCGTCGCGCGCGGAGTTGCGCGCGGGCACCTGGCCGGCCTTTGCCCAGTCAACGCTGTGCTCGCCCATCCACTTGACGAAGCGGAGTGTGGCTTCGCGCTTGGCTGGCTCCGGATTCTTCTGGCGCGGCAGCGCGAATTGATGGCTTTGCGCCCACGTCGCTGGCTTACTCGGATCGTGTTGGGGTATCGGCGCTACGTCGAGGTCATCGGCGGCCTCGGCCTTGGTTTTGTCGAAGTACAGCGTGCTGATCCATGGACCGTCCGCCCACGTTGCAACCTTGCCTGTGCGCTGCAAGTCACCTGAGGGCACCGACCTGGGATTACCAGTCTGCTGCATGTCGTGCATCCACTTGACGGCGGCGATGCCCTCCGGACTATTGAATGCAGCCTTCGACGCATCAGGCGTCAGCATCTCGCCACCATACTGGCGCAGGATGCCGTACCAGTACCACGTCAGCGGTTCCTGGGCGCCGCCACCGATGGCAAAGGTGTTGTAACCAAGCGTGTCACCATTTGTGGTCTTCTTGACGACGTCCATCCACTCGTCATGGGTGGTGGGCGGTTTGGAGTACCCAGCCTGAGTCAGCAGCGCTTTGTTGTGCACCATCGCATGGAGGTGGATGTCCAACGGCACAGTGTACTGCTGGCCCTGGTACTGGGTGAACTTCCACACCGTCTGATCGAAATCTTCCTGTTTAATACCGACCTGATTGAGCTCATCCGGTGTCAGCGGCGACAGGACGTTCTTCGATGCGAACGCGGCGATATACGTATGCCGCACGATCGCCACATCCGGCGCCGTGCCGGAGATAGCGGCGGCCTCCATCTTGGTGATGTAGTCCGTCACGCCCTGGAGCGATTCGACGCGTATGTCGGGATTGGCATCGGCGAAACTGCGGACCAGCTCGTTCATGACGATGCCGTCGACGCTGCCAAGAATCGTCCAGTAGCGGATAGACACCTTGGCCGAGTTGGAACCGTAGTTGGCGACGGGATACGGCGTGGGCGTCGGTGCTGCGATGGACGACGTACCAGGTGTCGCGGTTGCCGCGGCGGCAGCCGGTGCGGTGGTGGGGTTGGCCGCCGCGGTGGTTGGAGCAGCGGCAGCGGCTGAAGTGGGCGCTGTCGCGCCTGACGGAGCCGCACCGCCGGCTGGAGCCTGAGTTGGGCCGCACGCGGCCAGGAGTGTGGCAGCGCTCGCGCCGCCGACCGCGGCGAACGCCAAACGCAAGAACACGCGCCGCGAATGCGGGCCAGGTACACGCTCAACAGCCATGGCCTGAGAGCCTCCTTCCAAATTCCGGAAGAACAGACGTGAGTACCGGCGTTCAGGTTGGCACGGAACAGTTCTGGTGTCAAGTACAAGAACGCGCAAGGATTTGTTCGTTTTCAGACAAGAACACTGGCCGCCGGAAATTGACCCCGCCCAGTCCCTCGGGTAGAGTGAACGGACCCATGAAGGGCGGTCGACCCAACATCCGCGAAGTGGCGGCGGTGGCCGGCGTGTCCATTTCGGCAGCCTCGCTGGCGCTGAACGGCAAACCGGGTGTTTCGGCCACCAAACGCGCCCGTGTTCTGCAAACCGTGCAGGAGCTGGGCTATGTCCGCAATGGCTCGAGCGGCTCGTCGGCGGGTACGCGGGTCCTCGGGGTGTTGATGGAGTCGCTCTCGATTCCATCCGCGCACGACCGCTTCTACGCGGAAATCGTGACGGGCATCGAGGATGCGGCCCAGCGGCTCGGCTATCGTCTGCTGCTCCACCTGTATCGACCGGGCGTCGACCCCATCGACGACATCCGCGCACTGATGGGCCGCGATATCGAGGGGCTCATCATCGCTAACGGCGGCGACGTGACCGACGAGCTGATTGCCCGTATCGCCGACGGACGCATGCCGCTGGTGCTGGTCGAAAACTACGTGTCGGAAAACGTGCACGCGGTGATCGCCGATAACTTCACGGCCGGCTTGCAGGTCACCGAGCACTTGATTCGATTGGGCCACCGCCGCATCGGCGCCTTGCCCGGACCCGTCAAGTACAAGAGCCTGGTCGACCGCATGCGCGGCTATACCATCGCTCTGCTGGAGAACGGCATCGAGCCGGACCTCGGCCTGCAGCCGGCTCCGCGCGCGGGCCACCCGCGCAAGGGCTATGTGCAAATGCAGCAACTGCTTGCGCTGCCCGAGCCACCTACAGCGGTCTTTGCCGTCAGCGACAAGACCGCTTTTGGCGCCATGGAGGCCATCAAGGACGCCGGCTTGCGCATTCCGGATGACGTCTCCATCGCCGCGGTGGATGACGTGTACGAAAGTCCCTATGCATCTCCCCCACTCACCACGTTTCATGTGCCGAAGCGCTCGCTAGGCGAAGCCGCCGTCAACACACTGCACGCATTGTTGGACTCGCCGAACTCCACGCCCGCGGCGAAAATCGTGCTGATCGGTCACGTAGTGCTGCGGCAATCCTGCGCTCCGCCACGTGGCACGTGATGGTGGACACCGCCTCGAGCCCGTTTGCGCGCTGGCGCAGCGTACGCCTCACCGACGTGCAGATTGCCTCGGGATTCTGGTACTCCCGCCGCGAGATCAACCGCGACATCAGTCTCATGCACGGATTCCGCATGCTGAGTGAAGCGGGGAACCTGCAGGACCTCCGCCTGGCTGCGCACGCCACGGATGGTGACTACCGTGGTCCAGTGTTCATGGACTCTGACGTCTACAAGTGGCTCGAAGCAGTAGCATACGTATCCGTCGACACCATTGGAGCTGAGGTCCGCGAAGCCGCCGAACAGGCCATCGCCCTCGTACAAGCTGCTCAACAACCCGACGGCTACCTCGACTCCTACTACCAGGTCGTTGCACCCGACCGGAAATGGCACGAGCTCAATACTGGCCACGAGCTGTATTGCCTCGGCCATCTCATCCAGGCCGCCGTTGCCTGGCATACCTATGTCGGCGACGACCGCCTCCTGCACGTCTCGCAAAGGGTCATCGAGCACGTCACCTCCATGTTCGGGCCAACGAGACGCATTGGCGTGCCGGGCCACCCGGAGGTGGAGACCGCGCTGGTGGAGCTGTACCGCGCGACACGTGAGCGGGCCTATCTGGACCTTGCGCAGTTCTTTGTTGACCACCGCGGTAGTGGCCTGTTGGGGCCGAACCCGCGATTCGGCGGCTCGGCCTATTACCAGGATCGCGTCCCGGTGCGCGAAGCAACAGAAATCGAAGGCCATGCTGTACGTGCGCTGTACCTGACGGCCGGCGTGACGGACCTTTTTCTGGAGTGCGGCGAACAGGCACTGCTTGATGCGATGCTCCGCCAGTGGACCGATATGGTCAGCCACAAGCTGTACCTGACGGGTGGCGCCGGATCGCGCCACACCGGCGAGGCCTTTGGTCATGCCTACGAGCTTCCGACCGAACGCGCCTACTGCGAAACATGCGCGGCGATCGGCAGCATCATGTGGAACTGGCGATTGCTGCTGGCAACCGGCGAGGCCCGTTTCGCGGACCTCATCGAACGCACGCTGTACAACGGCTTTCTCTCGGGCGTCTCGCTGGCCGGGGACACGTTCTTCTACGTGAACCCGCTCATGTCGCGCGGTCAACCGGAGGTGGTTGGCCGCGGTGTGGTTCAGCGCCAGCCCTGGTTCACGGTCGCATGCTGCCCGCCGAACGTGATGCGTCTGCTCGGCTCCCTCGGCGAGTACATCGCTTCGCATGACGACGCTGGCGTGCAGATCCACCAGTACATCAGCAGCACGGTCCGCACACCATTGGCGACAGTCCGCATCACCACGGACTACCCCTGGAGTGGCAGCATCACCATCGGTGTGGAGGCCACCACCGCCTCGAGCCCGTGGGCGCTCCAACTGCGGCAACCCGCGTGGGTCTCAAAATGTGTGGTGCGCCTCAATTCCGCGGAAGTTGAAGAACCACCGTCCTCCCAGGGGTACATCACCCTCGAACGTGAATGGCACGTGGGCGAGGTCGTGGAGCTAACCCTGCCAATTGCTCCAAGGCTAACAGTGTCGCATCCACGTGTGGAATCAACCCGAGGTTGTGTAGCCATCGAACGTGGCCCACTGGTCTATTGCCTGGAAGGCTCTGACAATGCCAACGTCCTCGACGCTCGTTTGGACCCAGACTCGGAACTCGCCGAGGTGTGGCAAGCCGATGTCCTCGGCGGCATCACTACCATCGCCGCGCGCGGCACCGTATCCGACACCACCGAGTGGGGCCCGACCACGTTCAGACCACGCGAGTCCAATCTGCACGCGAGTGGTGTCCCCACGAACCTAACTGCCATACCGTATTTCGCCTGGGCCAATCGGGCTCCAAACCCGATGCGCGTCTGGGTCCCCGTTTAGATCTGCGCCAGGTGATATGCCACCTGGTTCCAACGCAGCTCTTTCTGGAAGTCCGCGACCTTCGTATCACCGTCAATTACCAGGAGCTCCACGCCCGCCATATCCGCAAAATCCCGCAGAGACTGTGCACCGAGCGCTTGAGAAAAACTGGTGTGGTGCGGCGCACCTGCCAGGATCCATGCCTCGGCAGCCGTCGCAAGGTCAGGCTTCGGCTTCCAAACCGCGCGCGCAACCGGCAATTTCGGCAGCGGTTCCGCTGGTGCGACCACGTCAATGACGTTCGCCACGATACGTAAGCGGTCGCCGAAGTCCAGTAGCCCGGCAACGATGCCTGGACCTGGAGGAGCGGTGAAGACCAGCCGCACCGGGTCCTCTTTCCCGCCGATTGCCAATGGATGGATCTCACACGATGGCCGGTCGGCCGCGATGGAAGGGCAGACTTCCAGCATGTGCGCGCCGAGCACCAGCGAGCCTGATTCGCCGTCCATGTGGTAGGTGTAGTCCTCCATGAACGAGGTCCCGCCAGGCAGCCCCGCCGCCATCGTTTTCATGATTCGGACCATGGCCGCGGTCTTCCAGTCACCCTCGGCGCCGAAGCCGTAGCCCTCCGCCATCAGTCGCTGCGCGGAAATACCTGGCAGTTGCCGAAGGCCGTGCAGGTCTTCAAACGTATCCGTGAAGGCACCGAATCCGCCTTCTGTGAGAAACGTGCGCAGCCCCACTTCAATGCGTGCCGCCACGCGCAGCGACTCACGCCGTGCCCCATCACGCTGTAGTGAGTCCACCACCATGTACTCCGACTCGTACTCCTCCATGAGGTGATCGACGTCAGAGTCACTTACGCTGTCGACGGCCTTCGCAAGGTCGCCCACGCCATGGGTATTAACGGAGACGCCCAGGCGTGCCTGGACCTCGACCTTGTCGCCCTCGGTCACACCCACCTGGCGCATGTTGTCGCCAAACCGGGCGATCTTGAGTTGTTGCGCCTCGCGCCAGCCACAGGCGGCGCGCGCCCACGTATCCAGCTTTTGCTGGACCTCCGTGGCTTCCCAGTGGCCAACGACGACTTTGCGATTGATCCGCAGGCGACTGACCATGTACCCGAACTCGCGATCACCGTGCGCGGACTGGTTCAGGTTCATGAAGTCCATGTCGATCGTGGACCACGGGATCGCCTGATTGAACTGGGTGTGCAAGTGCACCAACGGTTTATTCAGCGACTGGAGTCCAGCGATCCACATTTTGGCCGGCGAAAATGTGTGCATCCAGGCGATAAGACCGATGCAGCGATCGTCGGCGTTCGCCTCCAGACACAATCGGCGAATATCTTCTGGCGTGGTCAGCACTGGCTTGAACACCACGCGCACCGCGATGCGCGGTGAAGCGGATAATGCTTGTGCGATCCGCTGCGAGTGATCGGCAACCTCCTGCAACGCTTGTGGACCGTACAGGTGTTGGCTGCCCGTCACGAACCATGCCTCGAGTGTTGACAGATCCTGCATCGCCGCTATTTGCTCCGTTGTCCGTAATTTTCAAGATAGACTCGCCGCAGCCGGGCCACTTCGTCCGCTGGTAGGGGCTCCAGTCGGCCGCGCAGCAATGCCAGGTGGACGGTCCGCGCCACATCCTCCGTCATGACCGCGGCTTTCACAGCCGAGCGGGCGTCAGGACCGACGGTAAAGACGCCGTGGCTTTTGATCAAGATGGCCGGTGAGGCACCGATGCAGCGCAGGATCTCACGACCGATCTGTTCGCCGCCGATCTCGCAGTAGTCGGAGATCGGAATCTCAGTCCCGAACTCATCCCCCATGGCGGTCAGGTAGACGGGGATGGATTCACCCAACGCGGCGAAGCTGGTGGCATAGGCTGAATGGGTGTGCACCACGCCACCGACATCCGGACGATGGCGGTAGACGTACAGGTGCGTGGCCGTATCTACGGACGGTCGAAATGGCCCCTCCACCACCTGTCCATCCAGGTTAACCACAACCATGTTCTCAGGCGTTAACTCGTCGTACAGCACGCCGCTCGGTTTGATGACGACGTAGCCCGTTTCCGCGTCCCGCCCGCTGACATTACCGCTGGTCCACGTCACCAGACCCCACCGCGGCAGCTCCAGGTTCATCTTGCAGACTTCGCGCCGCAGCGCCTCGCAGAGCATCACAGACGCACGTCGTCGCGAATCGCAAGAAGGCGCTTCATAACAGCGCTTTCTCCAACCTCACGTCCGAAGAAGTCATGCAGCCGCACATACTCGGAGTACAACCGTTCGTAGACTTCGTGGGCACGTGGATCAGGCCGGTAGACCTCCGCCTTGACGCGCGCCATTGCTCGCGCAGCCTCCACGATTGTGGCGTGTGCACCCGCGGCCACCGCTGCGAACATCGCCGATCCAAGCGCGGGCGTCTGGCCAGAGGCTGAAACGCGTATTGGCATGTCGCACACGTCGGCATAAATCTGCATCAGCAGCGGACTGCGTTCAGGCAGCCCGCCGCACGCGTAGAGCTCCTCAATTGGTACGCCGTGATCGCGAAAGTTGCGCACGATGACGTTGGTGCCAAACGCAGTGGCCTCGATCAGCGCGCGATAGATCTCCTCGGCGCGCGTGCGCAACGTCATGCCAATTAGCAGTCCGCTGAGGTCCACGTCGACCAGGACCGAGCGGTTGCCATTCCACCAGTCCAATGCCAGCAGTCCGCTCTCGCCGGGCCGCAAGCGCGCAGCGCGCTCCGCCAATTCGCTGTGGACGTCCCCGTTGTCGCGATACTCCGATGGCACGGCGTTGTCCACGAACCAGGCAAAAATGTCACCTACTGCCGATTGCCCGGCCTCGTAGCCGAAATAGCCTGGCAGAATACCGTCTTCGACCACACCGCACATGCCCGGCACAATGCGTTGCTCGGTGCCGAGGACCATGTGGCAGATGGAGGTCCCCATCACCATCACCATCTTGGCCGGCTCCACCACCGTACAGGCAGGCACTGACACGTGCGCATCCACGTTCGCAACCGCGACCGCCGTTCCAGCGTTCAGCCCCAGTTGCTCCGCCATCTCCGCGACGAGCCCACCCGCCCGCACTCCAGGTGGGTAAATAGTCGTGCTGAGTTTGTCGGTGACTACGTCTCGGAGTCGCGGGTCCAGCGCCGCGAAATACTCCGGTGGTGGATAGCCCTCAGCCTTGTGCCACAAGGCCTTGTATCCCGCCGTGCAAGCATTGCGTCGCTCCTGACCGGTGAGCTGCAAGATCACCCAGTCGGCAGCCTCCATGAACCGCGCAGCCGCCGCGTAGACCTGGGGCGCCTCGCGAAGCGTCTGCAAGATTTTCGGGAACATCCACTCCGACGAGATCTTGCCGCCGTAACGCTCCAGGAAGTTTTCTCCACGCTCGCGCGCAACACGGTTCACGTCATCGGCCTCAGGCTGGGCCGCGTGGTGCTTCCAGAGCTTCACCCACGCGTGCGGCTCGCTCCGCCACTCCGGCAGTTGACAGAGCGCCCTTCCCTGTGCATCGGCCGCCACCATGGTGCACGCGGTGAAGTCGATGCCAATGCCGATGACGTCGTCTGCCTTGATATTCGCCTGGGCCAGCACCTGTGGAATCGTGTGCGTAAACGTCCCGATGTAATCGTCTGGGTCCTGCAGCGCCCACTCCGGCGGCAGACTCCCACCCGTCGATGGCAGAACGTTGTCGATCACTCCGTTGGCATAGGCATACACGGCCGTTGCGACCTCACGCCCGTCGCGCACGTCGACGAGCACCGTGCGGCCGGATTCGGTGCCGAAATCTACACCGATGGCGTACGTCATGCGAGCTTACGCGAAATGTACGTCTGCATCGCGACTGAGAGTACGATAATCAGTCCGTAGATAAGCTGGGTCCAGAAGCCGGCCAGTCCAACCGCCACGATTCCCGCGTTGATCGCGCCAATGATAAAGGCGCCCACGAACGTGCCGAAGATCGTCCCAGAACCGCCAAAGACGGAGGTGCCACCCAGGAACACCGACGCCAGCGTATTCAACAAGTACCCATCGCCCAGGGTTGGCCAGTAGTACAGCAATTGCAGACTGACGACCAGTCCCGCAAACGCGGACGCGAGCCCGACGAGTCCAAAGACAATGATCTTGGTTCGTCCCACGTTCACGCCCATCAAGCGTGCGCTCTCCACGTTGTCTCCCACCAGGTACACGTGTGCGCCAAACCGGTGGCGGTTCAGTAACACCCACATCACCACGCCGACGACGACCGTCCACACCATCTGCGCCGGCAGGAAGTCCGTCAGCACACGCCCGACAAGCCCCTCGTGCAGCACGCTGCCGTTGAACGGCGTCAACGCGGTGCCGTTCCCTCCGGTCACGACGTTTACAAGACCGCGCCAGAAGAACTGCGTACCCAGCGTCGCTACCAGCGATGGAATGCCAAATCGGACGACCACCGCGCCATTGATGAGTCCCGCCGCGGTGCCGGCGGCCAAACACGCCACGACAGCCAGCGGGCCGCTGTGCGTTGCGTTGTACACCAGTGAAAACGCCAGCATTCCGAACGTCATGATCGACCCGAACGAAAGGTCGATTTCGCCGGCGATGACGACCAGCGTGAGTGGCAATGCGACGAGTGCGAAAAACGGCGTGGTCGACATGTACGCCGTGTAAATCTGTGGTGACAGAAACGCCTTCGGTGCGCCGATGACGAATGCCAGCCAGATCAGCAGCGCCACGCCGACAATACCAATCTGGAGCGCATGACTGCGGACGTACGCGCTGAACCAGCCGGACTCGCGCCGAACCGTCGGAGCTTGCGCCGTCAGTGTGCTCACGCGGAGGGAGCACCCGACCGCAGGGAGCCGGTTTCCGCGACGTGCCGCAGCTCCAGCACCAGCTCTTCCAGGCCGAGCTCGCCCTTCAGGAACTGCCCCGCCACCCGCCCGCGATCCAGCACCACAATGCGGTCGGCAACCGGGTGCACGTGAAAGATATTGTGATCAATAAACAGGCAAGCCTTGCCGGCTTTCTTGATGTCGCCGACGAAGTCCAGCACCTTGGCCGTCTCTGAGAGCGACAGGCCCATGGTTGGCTCGTCCAGGATGAGCAATTCGGCCTCGAAGTGCAGCGCCCGGGTAATCGCAACGCCCTGGCGTTCGCCGCCCGACATATGTTTGACGCTGGTATCCGGAGTTACCGCCGTCGACGTGAACCCCATCAGCTGGGTCATCAGCTGGCGCGTCTCGTGTTGCATACGGTTGACGTCGAGCAAGCCGAGAAATGTCGTGCGCTCGCGACCCATGAAAATGTTGCGCCAGAGCGATTGCTGATCGGCCAGCGCACGCTCCTGATAGACCGCCTGGACGCCGAGCTTTCTCGCTTTGACGACGTCCAGGTCGGTTATTGGCTGGCCCTTCCAGTAGACGGTGCCGCCCGGATCAGGCTGGTGATAGCCGGTGATGATCTTCACGAGCGTCGATTTGCCGGCGCCATTGTCGCCAAGCAAACCGACGATCTCGTTCTGGCCGATCTCGAAGTTGACCTCTCGCAGCGAGTGGACCTCGCCAAAGGTCTTGGAGACGGAGGCCATCCGAATGAGCGGCTGCGCCGTGGTCACGACGGTGGTGTTCTCCGTCCGTGCTCCGCCACCACGGGACTATCACCGGCGAATGTAGCACCCGCCGAAGGAATCACCGAATTTCTTTCTCCGCCAGCGGCGCCAAAAAGTCGATGTTGGACTTATCCGCAAACCCGCCACCCGTATCCACGTGCAGCCCGGAGAACCCGTATGTCTTGGTCAAGCAGATCTGCAGAATCGGCAGATACCCCTGCAACCAGGGCTGTTGATCCAATACGAGGTCCGTCCAGCCGCCGCGAATCGCGGTGACGGTAGCCGGTGACAGGTCGAAGCCAATGAGATGCACATCCCCTGGATTCTTGCCAGCCGCCGTCAAGTAGGTCTGGGCGGTGGCCGTCAACCCGCCGTGATCGGTGACGATCAACTTCACATCCGGGTGCGAGGCCACGTATCCCGTAAATGTTGGCGTCCCAGCCGCGGGATCGGCATTCGTAGCGGAGTCAATCTCCAGGTAATCCACTGTCAGACCGGCCTGCTGGAGCGCATCGATAGCACCCTTGGTGCGCAAGCCGCGCGTTGGCTGTGAGAGCAGGCCCCACACCATCGCGCGATCACCGGACTTCAGTCCGAAGCGGTTGACAGCTTCAGCCCCAAGCTTCATGCCACTGCCGTACAGGTCCTGCCCGACGTAGCCAAATCCAGCGCTTGCGTATTTGGCCTCCGCATTCGGCAGCGACGTGTTCTGACTGGTCACGATGATGCCCGATTTTTCGGCGCTATCGATCAGCGTGTCAAACGCGTCATCACCCGGATGGCCCATCACGGCGATGCCGTCGGGTTTGGTGGCCATCGCTTCGTTGAACTGCTGGATCATCGTCTGCGGATCCCAGTTCGAGAAGACGTAGTCGACGCGCGGGCCGAGGTCCGCCTGCGCCTGCTTGGCGCCGTTGTAGACGTTGTTGGCAAAGACACCACCGGCGGGTCCGCCGGGGAAGAAGACGATGTGCACGCTACTGCACCAACCGGCCTGCTGCGCCTGCGTCGTAGGGGCCGCGAACGTGGCCCCGAGCAGCAGCACCGCGGCCCCGCCGATGGCACCGAGCCGACCACGCGGGAGGAGTCGTTGTCCGAACATGTGTGCCAGTCCCTTTCCGTCCCCGAAATGAATGAAAGCGCATGCTAGCATACGATTGCAGTGGCTACGTCAAGCCCCGGCGGCACCGTTTTTAGGCTCGCGGGCGCACGCCTGCGCGCACGCGTCCTGGCCTACGGCGGCATCCTTCAAGCCCTCGAGGTCCCGGACCCCGACGGTCGGTGGCACAACGTCACGCTCGGCTTCGCAGACCCCGATCAGTACAGGCGCGCCAATCCCGCGTACTTCGGCGCGACCATCGGTCGTTTCGCCAACCGCATCGCCGGAGGCACCTTCAGCCTGGACGGCCGCAGCTACAAAGTGCCTGTGAACAACGGTCAGAATTCGCTGCATGGTGGGCCCGGCGGGTTTCACAACCGAATATGGCAACCGACCCAGGTTTCTGAGACACGTGTTGCACTGCAGTATGTGAGTCCCGACGGCGAAGAGGGCTACCCCGGCACGGTGCACGTAACCGTCACCTATTCCATCCAGGACGTCGACAGCCTCCGCTTGGACTATCTCGCTACTGCCGATGCGCCAACCGTGGTGAACCTCACCAACCACGCCTACTTCAATCTTGCCGGCAAGGGCGACATCTACAACCATGTGGTGTGGCTGAATGCCAGTCACTACCTCCC
This sequence comes from Chloroflexota bacterium, assembly GCA_019239775.1. GTDB lineage: Bacteria > Chloroflexota > UBA6077 > UBA6077 > CF-72 > CF-72. Next base: position 11,795 of record JAFAZN010000141.1, on the reverse strand, counting down.
AGTCGACACGACACAAATCCCGACCGGCCTGGTCGCCCCCGTCGACGGCACGCCGTTCGACTTTCGCCAGCCAACCGCCATCGGCGCCCACATGCCGCCCGGTGGATACGATCACAACTGGGTGCTCGACGGCTGGACCTCCTCCACCTCAACACCGCTTTTGCAAGCCCGCGTGACGGAACCAACGAGCGGACGCGCGCTCGAAGTGTGGACCACCGAGCCGGGCATCCAGTTCTATACTGGCAATCTCCTGGAGCAGCGCGGCGCCGGCTTCACGCTGGAGACCCAGCATTATCCGGACGCGCCGAACCAGCCAACGTTCCCGTCGACTGTCCTCCGCCCCGGGAAGCAGTTCCGCAGTACGACGATTTATCGGTTGTCGGCCGGCGCCTGAGCCGTCGAGTCGCGCACCACCAGGGTTGGCGGGATGACCTCCACATGGCCGATCGTATCCTGTCCATCGCCCATTGCTGACATCAAGCGCGCCAGCGCACGTCGACTCAGCTCCTGCATCGGTTGCCGGATCGTCGTTAGCGACGGAATGGTGATTCTCACCAGCGGAATATCGTCGAAACCAACCACCGACACCTCGCGCGGAACACTCAGCCCAACCTGTGATGCTGCCTTCAATGCAGCCACCGCCACCAGGTCCGTCGAGGCTACCAGTGCGGTGGGTCGCGCTCGGCCCCGCAGCATGCGCTCTACGCCGGCTTCGGCGGCCTCGTATGCGTTGGGAACCACCAGCACATTCCGCTCCGGTGTCGGAATGCCCAGGTCGTGCAAGACCGCCCGGAATGCGTCGCGACGTTCCAGTCCATCGCCGGTCTGGCCACCTTGAATAAAAGCGATGCGTCGATGGCCGAGCCCAACCAGATGTTCAATTGCCAGCCGGATCCCGACCGCGTTATCAACATTGACCACCGGAATATGCGGCGCGCGGCTGCCTTGCCAGAGCCCCACCAGGGGCATTCGCCGCGCTGCTCTGGCGCGCATCCAGAATGCGGCCTGGTCACGCAGGTCACCGAGCAGGATGGCGCCTTCGCAGTGCCCCATCACCAGCGTTTCGCTCAATGCCAGCGCTTCGTGCGCGCTGCTGTCAGCGTGGCCGAGCACGACGCTGTACCGGTGTCGATGTGCCTCGGCGGTAATCGCGGCGACGGCCATGCTGAAAAACGGATCGTTGATGTCGCGCACGATGAGTCCCAACAAGCCGGTGCGGGCGCTGCGCAACGCCCGCGCAACCGGATTGGGACTGTAGCCAAGGTCAGCGACGACCTTCAGGATCCGGTCGCGCGTTTCGGGCGCCACCGGCACATTCGACGGCGCGCCGCTCAGTACACGCGAGACGGTGCTCTGCGAGACTCCAACGAGCTCGCCAACCTGCTTCATCGTCAGTCGCTTCATCGGCGGCCGCCGAACTCTACCGCATGCTTGACATCGCGCGTGCTACTCGGCACAATAGGTGACCATACGGTCACATGAGAGGATTCGCGCATGACTGATGCACACGCCGATCTGCAGCTCCCCGAAATCTCCGATGACACCATGCGCCAGCGCCTCACCGGCACGCGCGAATACACCGTCGTCATCCTCAAGCACGGTCCCGCCTATGATCCGCCCAATTCCAACCCGATCATCTGGGAGCATGGCCGCCGCAACTTCGCGTTGCGGGCTGCTGGACTGCTGTCAGTTGTCTGCCCGATCCGTGATAGTTCGGACGTGGCGGGCATTGGTGTCTTCGGCGCGGACGCGCAGGCGGTGGAGCGCATCATGCAGGGCGACCCGGCCGTCGCCGCGGGCGTGCTGAAATACGAAGTCCACGCCGCGCGCGGCTTCCCCGGCGATAGCCTCCCCTGAGAGATGCACCACCGCACGTGAGCCGTTACACGGGTATCGTTTCGCCCTCCGCGAATGAGCCGACTTCTGGCAACGCCTCGCTCGGCGGTGCCAGGCGCAACAAGCGGCGGTCAGCGCCGCGCAGCGCGGTGATCAGTCCATGATTGAGCGCCGCAAGGAACTTCAGCGCCATCGCTGACCTGCTTGCGAACAGGGCTGCGCATGGCTCCTGCTCCATCTCGAGCACCACTCCAGGTTCTCGCATCGCGCAGCTTGCGGACCGCGGCTCGCGATCGATCAGGCTGACCTGCCCGAAAATGCTGCCCGGCAGCATGGTCGTCAACCACTGTTGACGGTCCGATCGCGCTGCGCTGACGTCGACAGAGCCCGAGACGATGATGAAGCAGCTCCCACCAGGACTGCCCTCCGGCACGAGCACAGCTCCACGCGGCGCTTCCCACCTCCGCGTCAACTTCACCAGCTCCAGAAGCTCCTCAGCAGAGAACGGCTTGAACAAAGAAAACTGGTGGAGGCGCTTTGCATCCAACTCCGGACATGGTGCGGTCGGGCGCACCTCTACCTGCGGGGTCCGCAACAGCAACCGCCTCGCGCGCGCCGGACCGTTTGAATCGCCAACGCTTTCCGCGGCCTGGGCCTCGACGTTTCGCAATTGCGTGCACAGTGACGCCGCGATGCGCCACAGACTGTCGTGGTCGCGCATAAACAGCGGTTCGTGGCTCACAAATCGACGTGGCGAAAAGACGTCCTCCGGCACCCATTCTGGCGCCACGCCTTCAACCGCCATTCGCGCTGCCGCCTGACCCGCGGCGGTGGTGTAGCTCCCACCGTATCCGTTGAATCCGGCCGCGACAATCACGCGTGGCGTTAAGAAGCCGATCGCTGGCAGCTGATCGGGCGTGAACCCCATCGGCCCGATCCATTCGGCGGTCGGTGGCTGTCCCTTGAGCTCCGGATAAAACGCGTCACGCAATTGAACCAGGCGCGCGTGGACGCGACTGGAACGACGTCGCGATGCTGGGTTGCGCATTGGTCGGTCCGCTCCGCCACCCAGAACCAGCGGAGCACGACCATGAGCGGACCCCGCACGCGGCTGATTGAGAAACACTGGACCGAAATCGCTAGTGATGGCGCGACCGCGCGCGCGATCGGGCGCGTGCTCCGTCACCATGACCTGGCTCTGGAATGGCCGGATTGCCAGCAGGTCCGGAATGAGTTGCGACGTGAAGGCGTTGGTTGCCAGTATCACCCGTCGCGATGTGATCGCACCGTATTCCGTCACGACGGTCACGTGATCTTGCACGTCGTGAACGAGGGCGCACACACGCCGGCGCGTATGCAGCTCCACGCCAGCCCGGAGCGCGCAATGCAGCAGTCCGCAAACGTACTTGAATGGGTGATAGGTGCCATCGCCAGGGATAAATCGGCCAAGATACGGGGTGGAGAAGCCCAGTTCCCGGCGGATCCGCCGTCGCGACCAGAGCTCGATCCGCTGGCCGTGTTGGGCCGCGAGGCTGACCTCTTCGCACAAGCCTTGCTCCTCGCGCTCGGTGTGCGCCAGATACAGCCATCCGCGTGGACTGAAATCGCACGCGATGCCCTCGTGTTTGATGATGCTCTTCATCCGATCGCGATTGCGCAGCGCCAGCCCGATGACAGCGGACGCCTGGCGTTCGCTCTCTGCCTGGAGCACCGGTTGCGGAACGTGCGGATAGCAGCGCCGCAAGAAGCGCAACCGCTCGCGCGCGAGTCCTTCGTAGAGTCCAACGCAATTCTCGGGAATCAGCTCGAAGTTGCCACCATTCCGCCCACTGGCTTCTCCCGCTGGATCACCCTGGTCGAGTACGACCACGTGAAGTTGGCCGCTCGCCCCGACTTCTGCCAGGTGATAGGCGGCTGAGGCGCCGGTGAGTCCGGCGCCAATAATCACGACATCGGCGGTAGTTGGAAGCTCCGGATGTGACTGATAGTTGGCCAGCGGCTGGTGTCCGCGCAGCCAGAACGGCTGCGCATCCAGCGGCAGCCTGAGCTCTCGCCGCGACGCAACTCCGAGCCGCCCCAGCAATTGCTGAAACAGCCCCGCCGCACCCGGCCCGAACTCCGCCTCGGTCTCCAGCGCACTCAACTCCTGCGCCAGCTGAGCATCCGCGAGCCCGCCGTTGGCGCTGCAACGTGCGGCGGCCTCCACCGCCAGCCGCCGCACATCCGCCGCGCTCAGCCGCCGTGCCACGTCCACGAGGCCGAGCTTAGCGGGTTTCGTCCCCTCAGGGCGCGGTCAGTCTCGGAACTGCGAGAACGCGTTGCTCAGAATCGGTAGCGCGTCTGGGCGAACTGCTCGCCGCGTCCGAACGACAGGACTTTCGACGGTCTCACTGCGAACACCGGAACAACCGCGGTGAGGTCCGCGGTCTCCGGCTGTGGTCCCTCCGGCCGGTGGCGGAAGCCGCCTTCGACTACGTCGTAGGGCCACCCGATCTTCGACTGCCACAACTCGGCGAGGCGTTCCAGCGTTTTGCGGTCGGTGACGCGTTCGGCGCGTCCCTCGACCACCACGTCGAGCCCTGACCGATACGTGTTCTCGCCGGTGGTCAGGACGCAGTTGGGGTTCCGCGTCAGGTTGCGGCCTTTCTGCTCGTCGAGTCCGGTACCGAAATGCAGCGCGCCATCGAGCCACATGGCTGGCAGTGGGGTCACGTGCGGACGGCCATCGGCGCGGACTGTCGAGATCCAGAAGATCTCCGCCCGCTCGAGCACGGCAAGCACGTCTCGCCACGGCGTCGGCGTGGCACCAGGGCTACTGAACTGACCATGCAGCTCCGCGACAGGTTCGCTCGTCATGCCGGCTTACGCGCAAGGACGAGACCAGCGCCGAGGCCCGGCGCGTACCAGAAGCGCCAGCCCAGCGACTTCTGGTGGACATCTTGCATCCCCAGCTCGCGCAATCGATGCGCGTAGCGACGCGTCCACAGCAGGTCGGCGATGGCCAGGCGACCACCGGGCTTGAGCACGCGCACGGCTTCATCGATCGCGTGTAGCCGGCGCTCGTGATGCCGCACGTCGCGTTCGTCAATATTGTGAATTGCAAGGCTGCTCACCACGAGATCGAAGCTACCATCTGCTACCGGCACATTGAGCATGTCGCCGGTCCTCAGCTCACAGCGATCGACCACGCCCTCGGCGCGCAGATTGGCCTCGGTCACCTCGGGGCTATTGCCGGATTGATCCTCGGTGCGCCATAGATCGAGTCCGACGACCTTGCCGCGGGGCACGACCTTCGCCACCATTGCCGTAACGGCGCCGCGGCCACAGCCGAGGTCGAGCACCTGCTCGTCGCCGCGCAGCTCGAGCCGCTCCAGGATCTCGGCCCAAACCAGGAACTTGCCTCGGCGGGTGGTGTGCAGGTAGATGCCGAAGGTCAGCGACGCGGGCAAGCTCGCGGCGAGCGCGAGTTTAGCCGCCGTCGGCTGCCCGCGTCTGCCGAAAAATGCCGCCAATAACGTGAACGCGAGGCCTGCTGCCCCCGGCGGCAAGAGCCCCGTCAGCGGCGCGTCAACGCCATAGTCTCCGCGACGTTCGCGCAATCCAGCGGTGCTAAGCACGTCCAGATCATTATGTTCTTTTAAAGTTTGCCTCGCCGTCGGTCGATAGTCGCTGCAAGAAGGCACGATCAGCCTTGGACGTACAGGCTCTCCTCGCGCACCAGCTGACTGGCGTCGGCATCTGCGACGTCGACTCGCTCGCGCCGCAGCTGCAACGGCTGCTCGCCGACGTGGGCCAGACGTATGCGGCTGTCTTCGACTCCCTCGGCGATGGGCTCTGCGTCCTTGGTGCCGAGGGTCGCCTGGTGTTCATGAACCCGCAGGCGGAGCTGCTGTTGGGCTGGCCGCTCCAGGAGCTGGCGGGCGCGAAGCTGTTCGAGGCGATCGACGCTGATATGCCATCAACTTCGGGCGGGACTTACCACGAAGAGGATGAGCACTTCCGTCGAAAAGACGGCTCCATGCTGCCCGTCATGTACTGGCTCACGTCGCTGGAGCACGGAGGCGCGGTGCTGCTGTTTCGCGACATGACGCCGCGCCAGCGACGCCTCGCGGCGCAAGCTCAAGTGGCGCGCCGCCAGTCGCTCCTGCAACTGACGCACCGCATGGTCGCCGAATCTGATGCCGAGCACGTCCTGACCGAGCTCCTGGCCGAAGCGATTAGCGTGTTGGGCGGCCAGGATGGCCTCATCACACGCTGGGATCCCGATCGCGGCGGACTCGTTGCCGTTCGCAACACGATGCCTGTCGACGCAGACGCAATCCTCATCGAAGCCGGTTCCGGTGTGAGCGGCAGCGCAGTACAGCACCGGTCGACCTATTGGACGAACGAATATCAACGTCAGTTTGGCCACACCTCGGCGGGACGCCTCGGGATTAGAGCCGCGGTGGCGGCTCCGCTGATTCACCAGGGTCGACTGATGGGTGCGCTCTCCGTCAACAGTTATGATGCAAGCAAGCAGTTCACCGCTGAAGACGCCGAATGTCTCGAGCTCCTTGCGGGCGTTGCGTCAGGCCTCCTGGCCAGTCTCGACCGATCGGCTGAACTCGCCTCCGCCAATACCGAGCTCCGGCAAGCGCGAGACGAAGCGCAGTACCAGGCGCTGCACGACAGCCTGACGGGCCTATCCAATCGGACCTTGCTGGCGGAACGTCTGCAGCACTACATCGAGACGTCCGAGGGCACAGACAGTAGCTTTGCATTGCTGCTGATGGATTTGGACCGCTTCAAAGAAGTCAACGACACGCTCGGCCATCAAGCAGGTGACCGACTGCTGCAGGCCGTCTCACGCAGATTGATCGTCGAATTACGTGGGTGCGACACAATCGCACGACTCGGTGGTGACGAATTCGCTGTGGTGCTTCCCGATGTGGACGATGTGGCGGCTCCCGCGATTGCCGCTCGGTTGCTCGAAGCGCTCGAACTCCCGTACGCCTTGGACGGCCGCGAGGTCGGAGTTGGTGCCACCATGGGAATTGCGGTGTACCCCGTTCACGGAGACGACGCCGATACACTTATGCGTCGCGCGGACATGGCCATGTACGCTGCTAAGCGGAACCACTCCGGGTATCGTCTTGCGTCCCAGGACGAACAACCAGCAACCGAGCGACTAATGCTGGTGAGTTCGCTGCGTTGTGCGATCGACAACGACGAGTTGACGCTTCACTACCAACCTATTATCGATTGCGAGACCGGTCGGATTGCAACGATGGAGGCCCTGGTGCGCTGGCACCATCCAATCCACGGGCTCATTCCACCCGACCGCTTCATCCCACTCGCCGAAGAAACCGGTCTGATCGGCGCGTTGACCCGGTGGGTGCTGCGCACTGCGCTGCGCCAGCTGCGCATGTGGCAATCTGACGGAGTGGACCTGCACATCGCCGTCAACCTGTCAGCCTATGACCTCCAGGATTCCACACTTCCGGACCGAGTCGCAGTGTTGCTGGCGGAATCCAACGTTGCCGCCGAAAGCGTAACTCTGGAGCTCACCGAAACCGCGGTGATGACCGACCGCGAACGCGGTTTGGAAACGCTCCGCGCACTCGAGGCGTTAGGCCTACACATCGCGATCGACGACTTCGGCACCGGCTACAGCTCCTTGAGCTATCTCACAACGCTGCCGGCGCATGAATTGAAGATTGACCGCTCGTTCATCCGCGGTCTGAAACCGGAAACGCGCGAGGCCGAAGTGGTGCGCTGGACGATCCAGATGGGTCGAAGCCTGGGATTCGTGGTGGTTGCCGAAGGCGTCGAGGATGAGAGCACGCTGCGACACCTCACGGAGTTGGGCTGCGATATGGCCCAGGGCTACGCGCTAGGTCGCCCGCAGCCAGCGTACGCCTGGCAGCTTGCGCAACCGAGTCGATCCCACACGTTCGCCGCCTGACGCCGCACCCCGCTGGCCGCTTCCGCCGTATCCGTCCCGCCCGTTTAAGGTTGTCTTCGCATGGACGTACCTCACCACGGAGTGATGCCCAACCGATGTTGTCTCCCACGGAGGTATCAGCCACGGACGTGTGTGCGTACGCAGGTTAATTGCGCATGAGTCCTTTGTTAGCTGATACCCAACAGCGTCGCCGCGACACGTTGTATGTGTTAGTTTCAGGAAGAGAGGCCTCCACGAACTAAAATACCCTCCATGAACACCAGCTGGGAGTGACCGCACCGGCGCTCCCGGCGGTGTCACCAAAGATTTGCGAGCATATGTTTCCCAAGAGTTCGCACGCGCTTAACGTTGGTGCGCAAGTGCTCGAATTAGCCTTGCTGCATGTTCGTGCGCTTTCGGCCTGCTCTTACGCGGCGGCTTCTGCTCGCCGCGACGCTGGCATTGCTTCCGGTCTCAATTGCAACGTTCGCCTCCGCCCGTGATTCAGAGTGGCGCGGCGCCGTAGATGATCAACCTCGACTGCGCGCCGCGCTTCCGCCAGGCAGCATCCACCAGATCCTCATCGTGGAGCTCGAAAACGAGTCTTTCGCCAGCACCTTTGGCCCGAGCTCTCCAGCAACCTATCTGAACGGCACCCTGCGCAATGAGGGCGAGCTGGTGGAAGGCTACTATGCCACCGGCCACGCCAGCCTGGATAACTACATTTCGCAGATCTCGGGCCAGTCGCCAACCAACACCACCAAGGCGGATTGCTCGAACCTGGCTTCGTTGAGTCCGCCGTTCACGGGCATTCAATTCTTCTTCGAGGATGTCCAGCCTGGGAATGATGATCCGTTTCCGGCCACCAATCCTGGCCAGGTCGACGGACAGGGATGCGTGTATCCGGCGCCCAACGCGGGAACCGGAGCACACGGCGCACCGACAATCGTCGACCAGGTCGATGCGAGATTCCATTCGGATCCGCGGACGCATGTGGCCGCCTGGCGTGACTATGACGAAGACATGGGCAACGATCCTGCCCGTGATGGTGGTACTCCGGATCCAACCGGGGGCACCGATTGCGCGCATCCGCCAATCGGGGGAGTCGACCACGCCGAGATCGGCACGGCGACCGACCAGTACGCGACTCGACACAACCCGTTTGTGTATTTCCACTCCATCATCGACAACACCGCCGAGTGCAACGCCAACGTGGTGCCTCTCGGCAAGTTGGGACCTGACGGTAAGCCGGATCCCAGCGGTCACCTTGCACGGGATCTCAGTGAAATTGAAACCACACCACGGTTTGCGTTCATCACGCCGAATGTCTGCAACGATGGACATGATGGCACCTGCACTGGCGTGAACAGCGAGGGCGGACACACCGGCGGACTGGTCGGAGCGGATTTGTGGCTCAAACACTGGATGCCGCTGATCATGGAGTCGCCGGCCTATCGCGACGGTCATATGCTCGTGGTGGTCACCTTCGACGAAGGCGGAGTAACTCTGACCGGCCAGAGCGACGTGCGCTCTTGCTGCTACGAACAGGCCGGGCCCAACACGGTTGCACCTGGTGATGTTTTCGGCCGCGCCACGACCAATACTTCACCGGGCGGCGGCCAGGTTGGCGCGGTGGTACTCAATCGACGGTTCATCAAACCGGGAACCGACAACACCGCCGGTCAGTACAACCACTATTCGGCGCTGCGCACCTACGAGGACCTGCTTGGCATCGATGCCGGCGGCGCCGACGGTGCCGGCCACATCGGCTTCGCGGCCGCACCCGGCCTGGTCCCGTTCGGACCGGACGTGTTCAACGCCCACGCGGACGGCGACGACCGATAGCAGGCAGGCTGGCGGATGACCAATCACACGCACCCCAAGGATTGCCCGGACCAGAAAGCTGCCGCCACCGATCGCAAACAGCACGAGGCCGCTTTCCGAGACCTATGCCGAAGTCCGGCCAGCGGATCCGGAATGCCTGTGCGAGCCGTGCACAGCCGCATACGCACGCGCACGAGAGGCATCAACAGCATGATCAGCGCAGCCTACAACATGATTCGGATGTTCAAGCGGAACTGTTTCGCTGACTCTTCCGCTTCGCGTATACTGCTCGAGGACTGGTTGTAGTTTGTTCCGTTTCGTTCTTCTGATCACGCGTTGACGGAGCCCTTGTTTCTGTACCGTTCGGGATGCCAGTTCGCCGAACGGCTTTCCAAGACCTTGAAGGGAGCCGTCAACGATGTCGGCCGATACCACTATTACCTGCCGCGACTGCGGTCAGGCATTTACGTTTACGAGCGGCGAGCAGGATTTTTACGCCAGCCGCGGCTTCAGCGAGCCGAGCCGCTGCGCTGATTGTCGCGCCGCGCGCAAGGCGCAACGCGACGGCGGCGGATCGTCTTACGACTCGTATGGCTCGTCTTCGTCCTATGGCGGCGGTCGCGTCCAGCGGGAGATGTTCAGCGCGACCTGTTCGAGTTGCGGGCAGGAGGCGCAGGTGCCGTTCCAGCCGAGTGGCGACAAGCCGGTGTACTGCTCGAGCTGCTTCCAGCAGCGCGGTGGCGGCAACCGATCGGGCGGATACAGTCGGAGCCGCTACTAGGTGGAGGCGTTGCACCGCTGATGCCAAAAGGTGACGCGCTCGAGATGGACGGGACCGTGATAGATACGATGCGGAACTCCCAATTCACCGTTCGGCTCGACAACGGCCATGAACTGCTCGCGTACACCGGCGGCAAAATGCGCAGGTTCCGCATCAGAATTCTTCTCGGCGACCGCGTGCGCGTTGAAATGAGTCCATACGACCTGACGCGCGGCCGCGTAAGTTACCGCTATCGCTAGCAAGGGCTTCGCCCCCGGCTCTGCTGAGGCAGTGCCGCTTCCAAGCCCCGTGGACCCACGCCGACACGTCCAGAGGAGGACTGCGCATGACGCTCGCAAACACATCTGAGAACACCGACACACAGCACCCCGATGTGCAGCTCACCCTGAGCTGGATTGAAGCCGAACACTTGCGCGTCACGCTGCCCTGGATGCTTCAGGCGCTCGCCGACCGGCCGACCGCGCCCGAGCGCATGCGCGAACGTCGCCGCAAGGCGCACACCATTCTTGAACGTCTCCAGACCGTCTTGTCGGGCCAACTCCAACAGGCGCAGGGAGGTTAGCGCTTCAGCTCGCGATTGCGTTCGCGTCGATCGGCTTCGGCGACCTCTTGTGGACTCGCAAGCTCGAGCGGTTGCACCCCAAGCGCCTCGGCGAGCGCGCGGACGGTGCGCGTGGATGGAGCCGTACGCCCGCTCTCGAGGCGAGTAATTGTGAGCGCGTGCACGCCGGATCGCCGTGCGAGCTCGGCCTGCGAGAAGAAGTGCTCCAGCCGCAGACGTCGCAGGGTCTCGCTAAATGCCATGAGTCTTCGCGCGCTCCAAGTAAGCATGCACCACGATGCGTGCTCATTGTTGCATAAAGGTTAGGGTGATGCTACACGGGCTCCACGCGACAGACGAGCCACCTAGTACCACCAACCAGACGACGATCAACAGGAAGTTCACATCAGGCACAAAGCCGGGGCTGCCACACTCAGCAGGGTGTCCAATACACCGACGTTCGGGAATGCGCCAGCAAGCAGGAGGATCAGCGCCGTGGGCGTCGAGTGGACCTCAGTCTGGCTGCGAATGGAGGTGGATGGTCGCTACCTGCTGCACCTGCTTGGCGTGCAGAGTGAGCACGGCGCCGGTAGGTGGATCATCGCGACGCTGCCGCTGGGTCCCGAAATTCTCTCGTTTCAGCGACCAGGCATCGTTTCTCGATACTGATCCTCCGCAATCAAAACCCGCAGCGGGCAAGCCATGCCATCGCTCTCCTGGTGGAGCCCCAACGTCAATGACGTTCATGCTCTGCGGGTGGCAAGCGTCACTATCCCGCGTCGCCGTCGACCGTGACGATTTGTCCGCTGACGATTCTCTGGGTGGCGTTGCCAGTGCCCATGACCGCTGGGATTCCGTATTCCCGCGCCACAATCGATCCGTGCGCTGCC
>JAFAZN010000103.1 GCA_019239775.1 Chloroflexota bacterium | reverse complement strand
GCGCCGCGCGTTTTGTCGTAGTGCTCTCGAGTTCGAGGTCCATCGTTGCCGTCTGAGAGACGCCGCGCTTCAGGCGGACTGTGCCCGTTGCCGGGTCGTCGATGTCGACCACCCTGTGCAGGCGCGCGGTCATTTCGTCGTTGCCGGATGCCGCCGCCAGTTTGACCGCTTTGCCGAGCAGGTGCGTGGCCGCTTCATCGTCGCCGCGCTCGCGTGCCTGCAACCCGCCCTGGATCGCCTGCGCCAGCTCGTCCTGTCCGGTGTAATGCGCGACGCGCGGATTGATGCGCGAGCTGAGGGCTTCATCAGTTGTCCACGTGACGACCACCCGACCGGAGGATGAACGGATCTCGCGCTCTTGACCATCCTGCCGAAACACGATGGACGGACGCAGTGCGAGCAGTTCTTCGCCAATCGATCCCGACGTTACTTGCAGGTCCACCTGGTAGTCGCGCGTCTCGCCCGGCGCCCACGAGCCGATGGCCAGCTCCAGCACCTGTGGACTGGAACGGGTGCCGCTGGACGTCAGGTCCTCGATCGTAGGATTCATTTGCTTGACCAGCGTGATAGTTGACGTTTGTGGAGTCCAGAGTCTGAGGCGCACGTCGGCGACGGTTTTGGAGGCTGCTTTCTGAATCGCGGCGCTGAATGTCGCTTCGATTTCACCCGCGCTCGGAATCAGCGACGCCTTACCGTTCAGTGCTCGAGCGATCTCCTGGACTTCGCCGACGCGCCATTTGCTGCCAAGACCCCAGCAATCGCATTCGAACGTGCCAACGCAGTTGCGCAACACTGGCTCGAACCGACCGGGCCGTTCCGATTCGTTCACTCCGTCGGTGAGAAAGATTGCGCGCCGGATCGCCTCGGGATATTCCCGAAACAACCCGCGAGCCACGTCCAGGCCAGTCGAGAACGCGGTGCCGCCGCTCGCGTGCAGCATCTGGAGCAAACGCCCCGCGTCCTGTTTGCTTCGGGTGTCGGCCTTCTGCGGGCGCACAAGCACGCTGGCGGAGTCGTCGAAGGCAACGACGCCGACGATCATCTCCTCGTCGCACAGATCAATGCCGCGCAGTACAGCCTGGCGCACCGCGTCAATGGACGTGCCCTGCATCGAGCCGGACTTGTCGATGATGAACAGCAGAACACGCTGTTGAGCGGTGCTCGTCGTACTGGAGTGCGCAGCTTCGACGGCGACGATGGCGGTCAGATGATCGCCATCCTCCGGTAATGTTGGCGTGTAATAGGCCTCCACGCTGAATGGTGGCTGCGTGGAATCGAGCACGGTCATGGCGTGTTCCTCACTTCGCAGAACTCTGGCGCAAAATCGCAGCAGTGATGTTGTCGTTTCCACCCCGCGCGTTGGCGTAGTCGACCAGCGCACGGCTGAGCTCCAGCGGTGTAGCCGTAGAGGGGGCCTCGCGGAGTAAGCCGATCAAATCGCGCGGCTCCGGCACATATTTCCAGAGTCCGTCCGTGCACAGCAGCAGCAGATGGCCGGGGAGCAAGTCGCAGGTCACGACCTCGGCCGCGGGAGCCTCCGGCGGTGCGCCGTCGTCGAAGTTGAGCGGTCCGACGGCGCGCAGGATCGCGTTCGCGTGCGGCGATGCCGCAGCCTCGCCCGGCGACAGCTCTCCCGAATCCACAACCGCGTTGAACCAGGAATGATCGTGAGTCAGCAGCTGGCAAACGTCCGGACCGAAGCGATACGCGCGGCTATCGCCAACCCAACCGATTGTGGCATGGCCATTGCGCACGAGTGCCGCGACAAGCGTGCAACCGGGCGGCTGATCCTTTATCGGATTGTCGCTGTCCGGTCCATCGTCTGGCAGCGCGCACACCGCCAGGTGCGCGGCCTGTACGGCCTGCCGCATAGCGAACGCGGGTTCGAGTGCAGTGCGCGTGGACTCCAGAAGCGATGCGCGCGCGACTTCGCCAGCTACCTGCGCGGCGTGCTGTGCGTTGCGTGCTTGCGAAACGCCGTCACAGACGACCAGGACGTAAACGGGGTCCGGCAAGGTCTCGGCGGCGAGCGAGAGCGCATCCTCGTTCCACAAGTGGCGCTGACCACGGTCCGTTACCCCACCGAGCTCCGCCAGCGGCGCCTGCTCTACGTGGTCAAAGGCGCGGCTCGCTCGGGGGGTGCTTCGCCCACAGGTTGTACAGAAACCGTCGTCGAACGTGGTGGAGCCGCACGCGCAGACCGGCCTCAAGAGTTGCATGACGACACCGCTGTTGGCGATCAGCCGCGTGCCGTCGCGCTCGCAGAAGCGGCTCGCTGGTGGTGAGATAACGCCGCAGATCGGACATTTCATCGCATTCAGAACAGCGTGCGCGGTCGTACGGCATTGGCCCGGTCGACGAGGGCGATGCGCTCAGCATCGGTGGTGGCATAGCGTGCGCAACGACGCAAGCTTTCCTCCGCACCACGCCGCAAATCATTCGGGTGACACGTCCTTCCCAGCACCCGCGTGCCATTCGGCGACAGTCGACCGGACTCCACCTCGTCCACCACCGACAGAAACACGTCCGCGGCCACCATGTGCAACTCGCGTCCATCGGCGCTGCGCTCCAGGGTGGCGAGGATTTCGGAGGCGCGCGAGATGTCGTTCAGGTCGACTCCTCCATGCAGCGGATCGCATAGTACGCGCGCCATCGCCAGTTGGGCCGCAACGTAGCGGCTCGAGGTCGACGGTACGCGAGCATACGCGCTAACGGCACCCTGTCGATCGTTCAGCTGCGCGCGGCAGCGAGCGAGACCGAACGTCGCCGTGGTGAAGGTGGGATCCGTGCGCGAGACGGTGTCGTACAGCGCACACGCGCTGTGCAGGTCACCGTCGGCTTCGGCGGCCACCGCTATGGCCAGCTTCGGCGCAAGCTCGCCCGGTACTTCGGCATCCACCTGCTCGAACAGACTCCGCGCCTCAGACGGCTTACCCTGGGCCAGTCGGATGCGGCCGCGGAACCATTGCACGCGCCACTCAAACGGATCTTCGCGCTCTACTTCCGCAAGCTGCTGCTCGGCACCGGCATAGTCGCCTGCATCGATGAGGCTTGCGGCGCACTGGAGCGGCAGGTCTACCGACTGCGCGAATTGTGACTGCGCAAGACCACCGCGCAGCATCGCCAGGCGTCGCGCCAGGTCGCGCTCGCGGTTGGCGGCTTCAATAAGGCCTGCCGCCGGATCGTTTGCGTCAGCACGCGTGACAGGTAGGCTTCGCCCGGTGGCATGATCGGTGCCGCTTCCGACGAGCTCCTGCACATCGCCGGAATAGATGGTGCTTTCGGCGGGCGGCACACTTGCTGTTTCGGCCACCAGCAACCTGAGAACGCCGCGCAGTTGCTCCTCCGCCTCGCCAGCCGTCTGGAATCGCTCATCCGGATCGTGGCGGGTTGCTTTCTCCAGAAACCGGTAGAAGGATGGATGGGCGGCCCATTCGGGGACTTCTCGAGCGGAGGGCAGACGCTGCTGATGCGTACTGCCGTACTTGAAATCTGCGGTCAATACCGCCAGCGTCCGTCCGACAGTGTACAGGTCGTGTTGCGGCGTGGGGGCGCTCTCCGGCGAGCTGTAGCCGGTTGTGGCGTACAGCGAACCGGTATCGTCGAATGCGGTGTGGACCGCTCCCATATCAATGAGCACCACTCGGCCACTCTCAACGGTGTTGGCAGCAGCCGGTTCGAGCATGACATTCTCAGGTTTGAAGTCCATGTAGACGCGGCCCATCTGGTGGAGGTAGCCAAACGCCGGCAGGATGCCCAGGATGTATGCGCATGCTTCGTTGACTGGCAGCGGCTTACCACGTTCCTTGCGGAGCGTCATCAACGTTTTGCCGCCGACGTACTCCATGACGATGTAGTCCGGCTCGTTCTTCGAAGGATCGCCTTCAATAAGGTCGTAGACCTGGACGATGTTGGAGTGTTTGACCGCCGAAAGCGAGCGGGCTTCGGCGCGCGCCAGCTCGCGCTGCGTCTCGTCTTTGATATTGAGCAGGCCTTTGATCACCACCCAACGCGCCAGGTGTTTGGCCCACGCCAGGTAGATCCAGCCCAGGCCACCAAATGCAATCGGTCCTTTGACCTCGTACTTGCGGTCAACGACGGTGCCGGCCGTCAGGCTGGGTTTGAAGGAGTACGCCTGACCACAGTTGGGGCAGAAGCCCTCGTCGTAAGCCAGTTTCGTCGCACACTCGTCGAGCGCTTCGCTGTCGATGCCCCGTTCGCGCGCCTCTGACTGCTGGAGCACGTCACCACCGGGCGCGCGGTACACCAGCGCCGGACAGACGCGCCGCCGTTCAGGGACGCGCGGATCGGACAAGACCGACTGCAGCGGATCAACGGTAGGCAGTTGCGGCAGTTCCAGCAGTCCAGCGCCAAGCCCGGCGCGGCGGCGGCTGGTGGTGCTTCGGGCGCGCGCCGACCGGCTGCGCGAGCTGCTACTGCGGCTCGACATGATCTGGCCAGTGGTGCCGCTGCTAATTGGTCCCGTGGAGGCGTAGGCCGTACCCGTAGTCGCGCTGATCTGCGAGCCTGCACCGGCCGGCGGACGACCACACGCGTCGCAAAATCCTTCATCGATCGTGCCGGTGCATCCGGCGTATTGACATTTCATCAATGTCAGCGGTACTCCGCAATCCGCGGCTGGAGTCCAAACCACACCAGGACGGCGGCGGCCAGCGTCAGTATTGGCAAGATGGTGTCCGCGCCGAAGCTGGTGGCACCGCCGAGATCGTTGAAGATCTGCTGAATACTGCGGTCGAACTCTTTCTGGTTGATGTCGATGGTTTGCGCAAGATACTGATCGTAGGCATCGAATGCCCAGTTCGATTGGCCGTCGTTGGTGCCAATGTCCAGGGCAACCGCACCGGCATGGTCGCCGCCGCGATCGAGGCTCCGAATCTGGCTGTCGATGGCGAGGTACTTCGCCCAGTACGTGGCGGCCGAGAGCGCCGCCTCGCGCTCGCCGGCGAAGGTGATGTTGTTCAGCTCGTTGGCCAGGTATCCGCTGAACGGTACCGGCTTGTGATCGTCAACGTACTGAGGCAGGCCCTGGACGCTGGAGTCTGTCAGCCACGGGTCGGAAATCTGGCGCGTCTTCGACATGAAGCTCGTTTCATAGCGCGCGTTCTCCTGGGCCAGCAGCCACAGGCTTTCGTCGGCATTCGCGTCGTAGCTGACGGTGCGCGCGCTAGTCAACGCGTAGAGCGAGTCATATGCGTCCTGCTTGGCGCTGCGCAAATGTTCGCTGGCGGCGCCGAGCGTACCCGCCACAATTGCCACTATCGCGACGCTGAGCACCGTGGCGCCAATCAGCCAGACGTTGAATGTGCGTCGCGTCCGTCGGCTCAGGAATACTTGCGTCGCCAGCAGCACTAACACCAACAGGAGCCCGGCAAAGCCGACGACAATGGCCATGACGATGCCGGTTGAGCGATGGGACTGGTAGCTTTGATCGAGCGCATCGTTGTTGATGCGGGCCAGTTCGTTGGCGGCCGGAGAGAGCGTGTTGTGCACGAGGTCATCGGCCCGATTGAACACGCTAATCCCCGTTGCCGGATTCTGCGATTCCGCCGCCTCCGCCTGCGAAATCAAGTCCTGGTAACCGACGAAGTTTTCGCTCAAAATGTTGATCTGGTCTTTTTCACCAGCGTACGTGATGTTCTGCGCGGCATTGACCAGGTTATCGGCCACCGTCTGCCGCTCCTGTTGGTAGGTATTCCATGCGTCGGCGTCGTGGCCGGGGCCGAGCAGGAACGCGTTGGCCACACTGGCATGCATATCCGCCAGTGAAAGACCGATCTGACGAGCGTAGAGCACGCTCGGTTCGGAATCATGACCGATCGTCTGGGCCGCGCTCCGAACGTCCGACAGGCCGCTCCTGGCAAGCAGGAAGACGACAGCTATCAGCACCCACGTACCGCCCATCGCAAGCATCAAGAGTTGCGGCGTTGTTCGGTCCCGTGCGGCGCCCTGCAGGCGCAAGGTCCGGCCACTTGGCAGAGCGATCTT
>JAFAZN010000039.1 GCA_019239775.1 Chloroflexota bacterium | reverse complement strand
CGAGCAGAGCCTGCTGATGCTCACAGCTTGCTGCGGTGTTCCGTGCCAACATCGGCGAGTTGACCCGGGCTTGTACGGCCCTGGCCTATTACCCGCATGCGGCTTGCGTTTCTGCTGGAGCGCCGCTACGTGCCGTACGCCAAGTGGTTCGGCACCGCGTTCCAGCGGCTCCGCTGCTTCGCGGACCTGTCGCCGCACCTGCTGGGAGCGCTCGCGGCTACCGGCTGGCAGAGCCGCGAACGGCAACTCGCCCATGCATATGAAGTCGTCACCCCGGTCCTGCGTGGCCTTCCACCGCGCATCGGCTCGGTCAATCAGTGGGTGGACGCAACGGACGTGCCGGAGGCCGTCGCCATACATCGGTCCGTACGTGACCCGCTGCCGTGCTTCGAAGCGGCGAACCGCGTCGATTGCGCGCGTGAGGATCGGCCCCACGTGGAGTACGTGAGGGGGAACATGTCGCTCGATGCTAGTCTGGCCGATGCCCGTCGCGCCCGCGATGACTCGATCGGCTGTCTTTGGCGCTATTCTCGTACCTATAACCATGCGCCAGTGCGTGAGCTACGTGCATGAACGCCGTCCGGAGTGGTCGCCAAACGTATGACATTCGAGCAATTTGAAACACTCGAGGTGCAGACCGACGAGACGACTATTTTTCTCCGTCACGCGGGGTCCGGGCCAGCCGTGCTATTGCTGCACGGATTTCCGCAGACGCACCTGATGTGGCGCGATGTCGCGCCGGCCCTGTCTCGTCATTTCACCGTAGTGTGCCCCGATCTTCGCGGGTACGGCCGCAGCGGTTGTCCTGAGTCTCAACCAGATCATGCGCCATATACGAAGCGTGCAATGGCAATAGACATGATCTCCGTCATGGGCAAGCTCGGGTTCGACCACTTCTCAGTTGCGGGGCATGATCGCGGCGGCCGAGTTGCGTATCGTTTGGCGCTGGATCACCCGGAGGTTGTGCAGCATCTCGCCGTACTGGACATTGTTCCCACCGCTGCTGTCTGGGAGCGTGCCGATAGGAAGCTTGCATTGGCGTTCTGGCCATGGTCCGTACTGGCACAGCCCCCACCACTCCCAGAGCGGCTCCTCTCAGCTGCTCCCGATGCGCTTGTTGACAATGCCCTCGGCGCGTGGGGTTCTGACGCAGCCGTCTTCCGCCCTGAAGTACGGGCGGCGTATATCCAGGCATTGCGCGATCCAGCTCACGTCCACGCTATCTGCGAGGAATACCGCGCCGCGGCGACCCTCGACGAGGCGCACGATCTGGAGGATCGCCGCATGGAGCGGCGGATAACATGCCCGGTTCTGGCGCTCTGGAGTAGCCGAGGTGGACTCCATACCTGGTATGAAGAGATCGGCGGACCGCTTGCGGTGTGGAGGCTCTGGGCAGACGATGTTCGTGGCCAACCGCTCGATGCGGGGCACTTTTTCCCAGAAGAAATGCCACAGCAATGCGCGGAAGAATTGACAGCGTTCTTCGATCCGACCTGTATCGCAAGATGATTCCCGTTTTCGGTGCCGCCGGCATTGCGCCCTCGCCCCTGATTTGATCGGGTTCGGGCGCTCCGACAATCCGCCTGGCGAGGT
This sequence comes from Chloroflexota bacterium, assembly GCA_019239775.1. Lineage (GTDB taxonomy): Bacteria > Chloroflexota > UBA6077 > UBA6077 > CF-72 > CF-72. The sequence goes on along the minus strand of JAFAZN010000039.1, from coordinate 8,642 downwards.
CTTTTACGGATGCCAACCGCAAAGCCTGGGACGTGCTGCGGAACTGGAACAAACCTTTTTTGACCGCGTTCAAGTGACCGGGATCCGGCCTTCGGTGGCGCGGCTACAGCGGGGCTCACATACTGGAGGTCTCTCCATTCCAGAGTTCTTCCAGCAGACGCCGCGCCGCCTCTCGCGTTGACCACGGACCGCCTACGGTGGTGCCGCTTACGGCTGATGCCCTCGACACGCTGCTCGCCAAGGACCGGGCGCGGCTCGAGGCCCTCACCGGAGCTGATTTCACTGAGCCGTTGCTGGCACCACCCCTCATGCAGGGCACTTATCACGTCGTCGCTGCGTTAGATCAACGCCGCCCTGCCGCTGTCTGAGAGATCGCTACCGCAGTGTGTTGGCGCGATATGCGGAGGCGCAGGAACTCGCGGGTGCCCTGTGCTCGCAGGAAAACTCGCGTAAGCGGAGTGAAGGCGGCGTTCAGCTCCTCCCGAGCAGAAACATCGTTGTCGATCATGGCCTCATCCGTCGCGTACTCGTGTCCTTTCCATGTGACCGTGCAGCCGCCGGCCGCCAGCACGTTGCGACACCAGTCTGCGGTGGACCCGAATGTCAGCGGGATTAGGAAGGCCTCGCCGGTCGATCCGATGCCGACGGGGGTCGAGTACGTGCGACCGGAGCGGCGCCCTCGGTGTGAGATAATACCCAGTAGGGGAACACCCGACCCACCGGCGATGCGACGGATCGCTGGATTGAGAAGCCGCGTTAACGGTGCGAAGAATGCGCGCCGGGCGCGGAGCGCCCGGTCGCCTGAAATTGCAAGCGTAGACATTAGCGACTTGCCTGTAGATCGCGCAGCGGAGTCAACTCCAGCTGCATGTACGGATAGAGCGGCAGACTTTCCACGACGCGCTGGACCGCATCCCGCGAATCACCGTTGAATATCGCCCACAGGCCAGCCGGCGCACCGGATCCATCGGGCACGTACAGCGCGCCCAGCACGCCTTGCTGCATGAGCTCGCGGACGCGCACCTGCTCGGCGGGCAGTGCCTGCTCAACTTCGGACCGCCGGCGCGCAGTGTCGAGCGTAATAGAAGCCATGAATTGCATCAGATTTCCTCCTCTCCAGAGAATCAGATGGTCAGATAACCGACGAACGCGGCGAAAGCCAGAACAAGAGAATCGCCGACCGCCTGTGCGTACGCCACGCGGCGCAAATGCAGCACCGCGGCGCCCAGCATGATCACCACCAGTCCCGCCGCCGCGAGCGGCGTCAGCCATGGCAAGATTCCGGTCGATGTAGGCAGCGTCAGACCAGCTGCTGCCATCACCTCGGCGAAACCGATGAAGCGGAAGAATGGCGGTCCGCCCGGCAGACTGGCCATCTGCCGACGCACCGGCGCGGGCAAGGCCAGCAGCGTGAGACCATGAAGCAAAAACAGAGCAGCCAGGAGCAGCTGCGCAACCAAGATAGACATCAGGAAACCTTTCGTTCTGAAGTGGTGCTGGAGGCATCGGCCCACCAGCTTCGGATCGCGGCGATCATCTCGTTCGGTGCCTCGGCGAACGGGAAGTGATGCGCATCAGGGAGGACGAGAGTCCGCGCGTGCGGATTGATCTCCTGGAATCGTGCCAGGAACTCAAAAACCGGGTCTTTGTCGCCCCAAATTGACAACGCCGGCAGGTCGTTGAGATTGGTGCGTAACGCATGCTCAATGTCATTCATGTAGCCTTCGTTGAACGCCAGGTCGCCGAGGAGAACGCCAGGATTTCGTCGGGCGGTCGCATCGACGTACGGCGCGAGAAACGCCTTTCGCTCTTCCGCCGACATATTGAACGTGCCGGCGGTGTACTTCATGAGAAAATTCGTGTGCTCCTGCACGAAGGCAAAGGGCGCGCTGCTGACGATGCCGAGCATGCGCCTGACCTTCGGATAGTCCTTCAATGACCAGCCGAACGTTCCGGCGAGCACCAGGCCGGCGAACCAGTCCGGATGGCGTGCCGCGACACCCAGGCCAATCGGCCCGCCGGCATCACCGACGACAAGGATGATGTCGCGCAGGTCCAGCACCTGGATGAATTGCTCCACCAGACCAGCCAGCGCTGGCATGGTTGCTGGATACCTTGGGTCCGCTGGTGAGAGGCCGAGGGTCCGGGAAATCCAGCGCGATGCAGCGGAACTCGTCGGGCAGACTGCTGATGAAGGCGCGATAGAAAAGGACCAGTTTGGAGCTCCATTCGGAAACAGCAGGGTTGGTCCTTTTCCGTCATCGACGTAATGCACGCGGGCGTCGTCGACCTGGACGAATCGACTCGTGAAAGGGAAGAGTTCCGATCTGAGCCATTCGGGCCGGCTGGGGCCTTCTTCAGAAGTGAGAACGCGCAAGTTGGACATGTCGGTCTTTTTTGAAAAACTCCTGTTCGTGAGAACTGACCTATGACTGCAGGCTCTGGCCGACCTCGATCAGGTGGCCATCGGGATCGCGCAGGTAGCAACGGATCTCGCCATCGCGCTGAATGGGTGATGTCAGAAAATGCGCGCCGCGCGACTTCCACTCCGCATACGTCGTGCGCGCGTCGGCAACGCGTACATTCAGCGCGTAACTGGAAACCTCTGGCTCGCTCGGCGGTGCCATGGATACATTCGGCTTGTCATCTGTTGGCCCGCCGCCAACGTTGGCAACGATCCAGCTGTTGTGAAACTGGAGAATGACTGGATCGCGCTCGCGCAGGACGGCGGCCCCCAGTACATGCTCGTAGAACGCACGCGTCCGGTCCTGGTCTTCGACGATCAGGAGGAACGTGAGTCGCGTGTCCTGGTCCGTTGAAGCGGCACCGTTCGACGATTGCCCAGCAAACGGCGGATCGATTTCCGTCTGCGCGTAGTTGATGAACGAATCCACATACTGCGTCAGCCCGATGAATCCGAACGCCTCGGCGAGTTGCGCATCTGTCCACCCTGCATCGACAGCGGCTTGCCATATTCGCGACTCGACGTGGCCGTGGCTCGTCGCACTCTGGCGTGCGACCGCCAGCAGGGCGGCAAGGTGGCCATCCTCAACTCGATCGTTGCGGAGCGCAGCGACTTCGTCCTCGCTCCAGCCGGACTGGCGGGCGATCAATGAATTGAGCGCTATGCTGTACGCGCATCTGTCCGCTACGGCGACCGTCAGCAAAAGAGCGGTTCGCGTCTTTCGGTCGAACGTGCCGTATTCGTCGAGCGCATTGCGCATGGACATGTAGCCAGTGAGCACCGACGGTGCATGCGCCATCTCCGCGTGCATGTTGATCGGCGTACCGGGGCGTGGTGAGCGAGCTATGAGCTGTTCGAGCACTGGACGAGTCGCAAGCGGCGCTGACTCGAGGGTGTGCGTTGGAATTCGAGACATGATTTGGTTCTCCATTCGGGGTTAGTAGCCGATGGCCTGGCGGACCAACAGAACAGTGGTCCGGCCAGGAAAGGGCTCGGCGTTGATAATGAGCAGCTTGTTGACGGCACTGGATTGGCCGTATGCCGCACGGGCGCGCGCATCCTCCAGCGGCAGCGCGTAACTCTCAATGCGCTGGAGTGCGGTTGCCAGGTCCGGCACGATCTTTTGCGCACCGACGACCAGGATCATCCTGGCGGCACCTCCGGCATACGCGGGCAGCTGACTGCCGCTGGCGGACACGGCGATCAGCGCGCCATCCTCGGTCACGGCCGAGACGCTGCCGAGGACGTAGTCAGGTGTCGTTCTGAGGCGGCGGATCTCGTCAGCTTGGATAGCTCGATCGAGTGTCCAGATGCGCGGCTTGACCGCAACGAACCGATCAGACTCATTGATGTCGGATTCAATTCGGCTCAGACGAAGCGTTTCGCTCGCCGCCGTGAACACGGCTGCGCCATCTGGCAGCAGGGCGGCAACTCGAGCTCGGGCGGCCAGCGTGTCGTCGACGACTTCGACGCCGAAGCCATGGGCCGCAAGCGCTCGCGCGGCGCGGTCGATCTGTTTGTGACTTGCGACGGCAGCGAACGCAGACGTATCTGCCGTCGCCAGGACTGTTGGTGGGCTCATGACGTCCACTCTGGGACACGGTCCCACCACCGGCCTGGGCAAAATTACCCGGTTACTACCCAGATGTGGCGTAAGTTGGAAAGGTGACGACTAGCCGAGCGACCGGCAGCGTTGGCCAGCACAATCTGCCCGAGGACCTAACGTCGCTGATCGGACGCGAAAACGACTTGCTCCAGGTCGATAGGCTGATGACTGCGCACCGAGTCGTGTCACTTGTGGGGGTTGGCGGCGCTGGCAAAACGCGCCTGGCGCTGACGGCCGCACGGGGCGCGGTTCGAGATTTTCCAGACGGTGTGTGGCTCGTGGAGCTCGGAGCAGTTGCCGATGGTCGACTGGTACCCGCGACGGTCGCGGCGTCGGCTGGTTTGGCATTGACGGCCCGTCAAACGACGATTGATGCGCTGGTCGCGGCATTTGGAGTAAGTCGCGTTCTGCTTGTCCTTGACAACTGCGAGCACCTTGCGGAAACGTGTGCCGAGCTGGTCGAACGCGTGGTACGGAGCTGTCCACACGTGCAGGTCCTGGCTACCAGTCGAGAACCTCTCGGAATACCTGGCGAAGCCACCTGGCAGGTCGCTCCGCTGGCCACGCCGGCCCAGACCGAGGTCTCAATTGACCAGCTGCTGAAGGTCGACGCGGTCCGGTTGTTTATCGAGCGCGCACAGGCAGCAGTGCCCGGTTTCGACTTGTCAGATACCAATGCAGCGGCTGTCGCGCAGGTCTGCCGTGGGCTGGACGGGCTACCACTGGCGCTGGAGCTCGCCGCGGCAACGATGAAGGTCCTCTCGCCACAACAGCTGGTAGGGCGCCTCGACGACCGCTTCACGTTGCTGGTACGCGGCAGCCGAACTGCACCGCCTCGCCACCAGACGCTGGAGTCCGCGGTTACGTGGAGTTACGACTTGCTCCATGCCGATGATCAGAGGGTGTTCGACCGGCTATCAGTCTTTGCCGGTAGTTTTTCACTCGGCGCCGCGGAACAAGTGTGTGGGCTCGGCAGTATTGTCGACAGCCTTGCGCGTTTGATCGATCAATCGCTGGTACTGGCGACCTCCGACGATGCGGGAGACCGGCGCTACAAACTCCTCGAAACCTTGCGAACGTATGGCCGGGATCGACTTCAGCGGTCAGGCGAGCTCGCGCTGATGCACAACCGACTGGCAGCATGGGTACTTACGGAATCGGAGAAGGCCGGGGCGGCACTGCGCGGTCCCAACCAGGCCGAGTGGCTGCGCTGGGCGGAACGAGAGCACGACAACATCCGCTCGGCCCTGGACTGGTGCATCTCGACAGGTGATGCCGATACGGCGCTCCGGATCGCAGGCGCGCTATGGTGGTCGTGGCTCCTGCATGGCCGCTGGACGGAGGGGCATGACTGGCTGGAGCGCGCCCTGAATATGCCTGCCGCGGAGCCGCGGAGCCTGTCTCGTGGGCGAGCATTGCACGGCGCCGCGGCAACCGCCGGACTTCGCGGCCAGTATGCACTGGCGCAGGCGCACATCGATGAATGTCTCGCGATCGCGCGCAAGTTCGAGGATGAGAGGTTGTTGCTGGAGAGCCACAGCGCACAGGCGCTGCTGTTCCAGCAACAAGGCAACAGCGAAGCCGCGCAGCCGCACGTACAGGCGATGCTCGAGCTTGCGCGGCGGCTCGGCCGCCCCTGGTATGAGGCTCGCGCAGCCGAGTTCGTGGCTACCCGCGCGTTGCGTCATGGCGACCTTTCATCAGCTGCCGCCGAGCTGGAGCGTGCCCTCAGACACGCGCATGTCGCCGGGGATACCTGGAATGTCGCCATGCTTCTCGGCCAGCTCGGGGATGTGGAGCGCATGCGCGGCACTCACCCGCGCGCAGCACCGCTGTATCAGGAAAGCATTCGGCTGTTCCAGGAGTTGGGTTTGCGGGAGGATCCGAGTCGCATCCACAATCTGGCGTACGTTGCACTCGCCGAAGATCGCGTCGGGCGTGCATTTGAGCTCTTTGTGGAAGCTCTGCGTGGGTTTCGGCGTGCTGGTGATCAGCGGGGAGTCGCCGAAAGCGTAATCGGCTTGGGTTGCGTGCGATCCGCGGAGCGACGACCGGTCGACGCCGCGCGACTATTTGGCGCGGCTGATGGAGCGCTGGACCTGCTTGGGACCGAGGTGTGGCCCTCCAATCGTGCCGACTATCAGCATTGGGAGAGGATCGCAAAGGCGGGTGCTGGAGCACGTGCGTGGCAAGACGCCTGGACCTCTGGCGGAACACTTGGCATCGATAGGCTGGTCGACGATTTGCTGCGCATGCCTTCGGAGGGGGTTGCAACGGTTACCACGGGCTCGCAGTCTCGGGTTGACGAGCTTACTCCGCGAGAACGCCAGGTGGCTGAGCTGGCGGCTCGAGGTCTATCAAATCGTCGGATCGGCGACATGCTGGTGATCGCGGAGAAAACCGCGGCAAATCACCTCCAGAACGCGCTCGATAAGCTGGACGTTCACTCACGGAGCGAGCTCGCGGCGCGCGCCTTGGAGTTGGGTCTTGCGCCGAGCAGCTCGAATTGAACGTTCTGCTGGGCAACCTGGCTGAGCAGTGCGCGACGACGGTGGCTACGCTGCTGATTCGACGACTGACGTTTGTTCGCGCAACGACGCGAGCTGTTTGACCATGGCGGTCACTCCGCCCATCTCGTTCATTTTCGGGCCGAGGTCCGGGAATGCATCCATCAGGCTCGTCATGACGGCGCCCGGACCCGGCATCACCACGACCACGGCTCGGTCACGCTTGATTGCCCGCACGACGGCGTTTGCCACGTCGCGCGGACTGGACGCCATGGCGCGTGCCATGCGCGGCATGCTCATGCCGAGCCCGTCCATGCTGCGCTCGCCCTGCCCATCGCTGCTACTGCGCCCAGAATCAGCGCGGAGCTGCTTACGCCGCGGCTTCGATAATCGGCGCGCAACACGCGAGCACATCGTCGATCATCTCCTCCAAACTGAACTGACGGCCTGTGTTGCGGTAGAAGCCGTGATCCGCAGGTGGCGGGCTGTGTTGCAGCTGCGCAACGCAGCTCAGGAAACGTTGGTTCGCCTCGACGTAGCGTGCCTTCGGTTCGTCTGGCAGCGCTTCGTCTAACCAGACTGCATAGCCATACCAACGGGCAACGTGGTGCAGAACGCGTGAAGCGGTCATCTCGGCTAGCCAGGATGTCGTGCTCACCATATCGAGTAGCGTAACTCGGGGCTTCAGCAGATGACGCCCTAGACGACAATTATGCAGCTGTACGGCGCGACTCGCTCGTTGTGGCCACTGCGAATGCCTAACGCGCTCGCTGGCAAAAAGGCGAATCGTTGGCGCGCTCCCAATTGGAATCTCCCTTACGCGCATGCGCTAGTGCAACCCATTTATGCTCGACGCTAACCACGCATGGTTACTGTGCAATTCGTCGGCTCGGGTGACGCTTTCGGCAGCGCAGGGCGTCTCCAGGCAGCTATCTCGTTGCGCAATGCGAGCACGCACGTGCTGCTTGACTGCGGAACATCGACACTGATCGGACTCGCGCGATTCGGACTCGCACCGACATCGATCGATGCAGTGCTGGTGTCACACTTGCACGGCGACCATTTTGGCGGCATCCCGTTCCTGGTACTTCACCAGCAGTTCGCGCGCCGTGAGCGACCGTTGCTGCTGGTTGGTCCCCCAGGCTTGCGCAACCGCGTCATGGAGGCCATGGAGGTGCTCTTTCCTGGATCGTCCCAGGTCGAGCGCCGCTTCGAGCTGCAGATTACCGAGCTCAACGCGCGCGTAAGCACAGCTGTGGGCCCACTCGAGGTCATAGCCTATCCGGTGGCCCACGCAAGTGGCGCTCCGTCCTACGGATTACGGGTGGTCTGCGACAACATGATCATCGCGTACTCGGGCGACACCGAATGGACCGATGCGTTGATTGAGCTGACCGACGGTGCCGACCTGTTCATCTGTGAGGCGTACGTCTTCGAAAGGTCGGTCAAATATCACCTGAGCTACGCAAAGCTGGTGGAGCAGCGCTCGCGGCTGCGCTGTAAACGGCTTGTCTTGACCCACATGAGCGGCGACATGCTCGACCGACGTGGCGAGGTTGACGCCGAGCTTGCCGAGGATGGCCTCACGCTAACCATCTAGCGGCGAGTTCGATGCGCTCCGCGACCCGCGCCAAGTGCCCGTGTCGGATGGGGTTAGTTTGGCAGCGCCTCGTGCGGCTCTTTGGCACGGCCAAACCGTGTGGACTGGCCGTCCATCTCCTAGTCCGCGCCCGAAAACCGTGGGGTCCTAGCCATACAAGAGTTGCTCGATTTGGTCCGAATCACGAGACCCGCAATCATACGTGTGCATGGACAACAGCACGGAAGTGCATCTCAGGTGCAAGCGCGGCTCCAGCCACATGCGCCCGACGATACCATTACGCCTTAGCTCTACTACGGATTGGCCACCCCGCCCGCGCGCCTGTGCGTGAACGACGAGTGTCCGGCTGAAGCGCTCGCGGACTCGAAGCCGCGCTCGCGCTCGGTTACTCCGACACGATCCGGCTGCACGAAGGTATTGGCAACCTCCACGCGTTGAGCGCAGCGTATGGCGCGCGCGGCTTCG
>JAFAZN010000410.1 GCA_019239775.1 Chloroflexota bacterium | reverse complement strand
GGTGTGGAGCTGGGCAAGGCACTAGCCGCGCGCATCGCGCCCGAGCTAGAGAGCGCCGCGGAGCCCGAGTTGCATCATGACAGTTCCACGAACGCGCTGATCGGAAGACTTCGTCGCGCGAGGCTCTCACCCTGAAAGAGGAGGCGCTCGAGCAGTACGCGCGCATGCGCGACTTCTCGCGCACTCCCGAGCCGCCGCCGGCAGCGGTGCGGCGCGGCGGTCCGCTGACGTTCACGATCCAGAAGCACGCCGCGCGCCGACTCCACTACGACTTCCGCCTCGAAATCGACGGCGTCCTGGTCAGCTGGCCGATTCCCAAAGGCCCTTCGTACGACCCCACGGAAAAACGCCTGGCCATCCAAACTGAGGACCACCCGTACGAGTACGGCACCTTCGAAGGCGTCATTCCGCACGGCGAATATGGGGGCGGCCAGGTCATCGTCTGGGACGCGGGCACCTACACCGTGGTGTCCAACGACGTCCCGCTCGACTTCCACGATCGCGCCCGAGCCGAAAAGCTCGCCCGAGAAGGCGTCGCCAAAGGCCATCTGTCCGTTTTCCTGAACGGGCGCAAGCTCAAGGGTGGCTGGACACTTCAACGGACGCGCGGCACGGGCACAAAGAGCCAGTGGCTATTCCTCAAACGCCGCGACGGCCTCGAATCCACGCACAGAGATGTCGTCGCGGAAGGTCGGTCCGTGTTCAGCGGCCTCACGATCGAGGACCTGGCCAAAGGCACCTTGCCCGAACGTCGCGCGAGTCAATTGGCGCCGACGGCTAAAGACGTGTCGGGTGCGAAGAAGTCCGCCTACCCAAAGGCATACGAGCCCATGCTGCCCACGCTCACGCGCGAGATGTTCCAGCGCAGCGACTGGCTGTACGAGCCCAAGCTGGACGGCTACCGCGCCCTGGCTTTTCTACAGAACGGGACGGTGCACCTGCTTTCGCGTGGTGGCCAGGCCTACGAAGGCCGCTACCCCGAGGTCGCGCGCTCGCTCGCTGCGCAGCCGGCTGAGGCCGCCGTCTTCGACGGCGAGGTGGTGGCAGTCGGCCCCGATGGTCGCATGTCGTTCCAGCGCCTTCAACAACGCGGCAGCTATCCCGACACGATCTTGCGCTACTACGTGTTCGACCTCCTCTACGTCGACGGTTACGACCTTCGTGCAGTCCCACTTTCCCAGCGAAAGGTGGTGCTCCACGAGGTACTGGCGCCGCTGGGTGGTATCGCGGAGGTCGCCGTCTTCGACGACGGCTCGAGCCTGTATCGGATAGCCGAGAGCCAGGGGCTCGAAGGCATCGTCGCGAAGGTTCGCCAGAGTCTGTACGAACCTGGCAAACGCGTTCGCACCTGGCTCAAGGTTAAGACGAGCCAGAGCGACGAGTTCGTGATCGTCGGCTATACGCAGGGCACCGGCCGTCGCACCGAGACCCTCGGCTCACTGATTCTCGGCAGCTACGACGCCGCGGGGAAGCTCCGCTACGCGGGCCACGTCGGTACTGGCTTCGATGAAGCCGGACTGCAGGACATGCTGCGCCGCCTGAAGCCGTTGCGCCGCGAGACGAGCCCGCTCGATGAACCCGTTCCGCGTGGTGGTGCTTCGAGTCGTACGGGCGGCCAGGGTCATTGGGTCGAACCGCGGATTGTTGCTGAAGTCAAGTACTCGGAGCGCACGGACGACGGCCGCCTTCGACACCCGGTGTTCATGCGCGTGCGCGAGGACAAACCCGCCGCCTCCGTGCACGCTCAAGCGGTTGCACCACCACCTTCCAGCTCCGAAACCAAGCTCGCGCTCCAAACCCTGGAGGACTCACGTGGCTCGCTCCGTTTGGAACTGGACGGTTATGCGCTTAAACTCACGAATCTCGACAAGGTCCTGTGGCCTGCGACCGATGCGCAGCGCGCACTCACAAAGCGGGACCTCGTCGGGTATTTCCTCGGAATTGCCCCTTTCGTCCTACCGCACCTGCGCGACCGTCCCGTCACGATGACCAGGTGGCCGGACGGCGTGAAGGGAAAGCTCTTCTATCAGAAGTCCCCGAACGAATCGACGCCAACCTTTGTTGAGCGGTTTCTGTCCTTCTCTGATGACAACCACGCTGACGTGGAGTATTTCGTCTGCAACAACGCCGCCACGCTGATCTGGCTTGCCCAGCTCGCAGACCTGGAGCTCCACGTCACCCACACGCGGATTGTCAACACGCCGGACGCACCGCAACTCTCGACTGAGTTCACAGCAGATGTCGAGACGGTTGAACGGTCAACCTTGAATTACCCGGACTTCCTGGTGACGGACCTGGACCCGTATATCTACTCGGGTCGAGAGGCGCGCGGAGCCGAGCCGGAGTTGAACCCAGAAGGGTTCGCTCGCGCGTGCGAGGTGGCGCTGTGGTATCGCGAGATGCTCGAAGGCATCGGCCTACATCCATTCCTCAAGACGACTGGGCGCACGGGCTTGCACCTGTACGTGCCGATTGCCCGCACGCTCGACTATGCGTCCGTTCGCGCGATCGCGGAAACGCTAGCGCGCCGCATTCTCGCAGAGCATCCCTCGGCCGTCACGATTGAATGGGCTACCGCGGCACGGCGTGGCAAGGTCTTTCTGGACTTCAACATGAACCGCCGCTCGGCGTCACTCGCGGCGGTGTACTCGCCGCGAGCGGTCGCCTGGGCAGGGGTCTCAACGCCGCTGCGCTGGGAAGAGCTCGAGCACGCTTATCCGACGCAGTTCACCATCGTGAACGTGCCCGAGCGACTCGCCCAGACGGGCGATTTATGGCAGGACATCCTCGACGCCCGAGTTGACCTGCGCGCGCTGCTATCCGGTTAGAACTGGACTTCGGTCCCGCCCACGGTGCGCACGCGGATGCGGCCATTGTCGCGTGGGTGGAACCACACCGTGCGACCCTTTCCGCCGCCGCAATCCTCGGCCATCACGGGTACTGACGCCGCGGCGAGCGCGGCCTTAACGGCTTCGGCGTTCTTGTCGCCGATCCGCGGCAAGCTGCCGGTGCCGCCGATTGCCAGCACATGCGCGCCGCCGGCCAGTCGTGCCTGCAGCCGCCGGGGGTCTGACGCGCCTCCAAGGCGTGCCATGGCCTGCAGCAAGGCCGGCAATGCACTGCCAGCGAACTTGCCATTCGGAGCATTTTGTGGATCGGAACCCGGCAGCACCACGTGCGCCAGACCGGCCACTTTATTGACCGGATCGAACAGGCACAGAGCAATGCACGAGCCGAGCCCATGTGCGACCAGCGGTTCCGCTGAGTCAACCTTCTGGACTGCGACTTCGCCCAGACCGACGGGGATTGATTGTCCTTGAGGAATCGCCGCGATCGTCATCTAGAAGTTCGGCCGACAAGCCCCTCCGCATCACGAGTCGCAGTCGGCCGAACTTCTGTGACAGATTTCGCCTCGGAACGCGGCAGGCGACTCACGACCATGTCATCAGGTTTGAGGCCGCGTTCCGAGGCAGCCACCGCGAGCGCGTTGGCGCGCGTGAGAAGTTGTTCGAGAGTCTCAGGTGAGGGAATAACCAGGAAGCGGACGTCCAGCGCCTGGCTCTCGCCCTCGGAAATCAGGTTGAAGCGTGTACCGATGACCAGGGCTTCGTCGCCGAGCAGAGCGACATCCGCCACGATCGCGTCCACGATCGCGCCGCGCATGTCCTGGACGACGGCCGGCGGCGTGACCTCCAGGAGGATGCCCGTGGCGTCGCCAAGCAGGTTCATGAAAGCCGAGCATGAGACGTTGCCAGCTTCAGCCAGTGCCGAGGCGGGTAGCTCGTCGGTAATACAAACACCCGACGGCTCCTCGAACAGCAACGCACCAGCCAGCTGCTGGGCAACGGGTTCATCCATCAACAACAACACATGGCCCTGTCCCTGGCCGGTCATGGCCACATAGATCCCGACGGCGACAGCTTCCGCACTGCCTGCCGAACTTGGGACCTGGGCCAGCGGCACCAGATCGAGTGACGACGATGTCACCTCGATCTGAATGCCGGCCATCTCTGACAGCGATGTTCCGGCCCGTTCTAGGGCCGAGACAACGAGCGGCCGAAAACGCGCCAATCGCTCCGAGCTCATGGCCTAACCATCGGCGCCCGGGCAATTTAAATTAGGGCGAAATCAGCAAAACCTGCGCGCTCACGCGGTGACCAGCGCGGCGCTGGTGGAGACCTCCTTCAAGAGTTGGGCGGCGACCGGATACACCGGCTCCTCCTTCGTGATCATTTCGAGCACCGCAGGCCGCCCGTCGCGCGTAGCGGCGATCGCGCGTTCGAGTGCGGACCGCACGTCCGACGGTCGCTCGACGCGTTGCGCGTGCGCTCCCAGGCCTTCGGCGACCCTGGCGTAGTTGCCCGACAGCTGGTTGCTGCGGAACTGCTCGCTGGCGGTTGGCATGTGGTGGCCGTAGCCGCCCATCACCGAGTTATTGAGGAGCACGGTCATGATCGGCAGGCGTTCACGCACCGCGGTCTCCACCTCCATGCCAACCGTCCCGAACGCGAGGTCGCCCATGATGTTCACACACGTCCTGTCCGGCAAGGCCAGCTTGGCGCCGAGCGCAATGCCCAGCCCGGTACCCAGCTGTGTCGACTTGCCCCAGCCAATGTAGCCACGAGGTGTGGTCGCCTCGTAGTTGGTCAGGGTCTGGTCGCGCGGGTTACCGGAGTCATGCGTGACCACGGACTTTGTTTTGTCCAGTACGGCGTTGAGCTCGGCGATCACACGGTACGGATTGATCGGCGATTCATCTGAGCTCAGCCGCGCCTGCCATTCCTGGCGCGTGGCCTCCCGCGCCTGTTGGATCTCGGCCGCGACCGCGCCGTTGCGCGATCCAGCTCCACCCTGCCGTCGCACTTCCTCGATCAGCTGGCGCAGTACCAGGCGCGCATCCCCGATCACAGCCTGATCCACTGGATAATCGCGGTCGAGGTCGCGCCCATCCACGATTACCTGGACCATGCGCTTCCCGGCCGGAATTGGCGATGAAAAGCCGCCCCTGGCGAAGCTGCAACCGATGCCAAAGACAAGGTCCGACTTGACCAGGAACTCGGCCGCCGCCCGCGTCAGCGTGTGGCCACCGGCGCCTAATGACAGCGGATGGTTTTCAGGAAACACGCTCTTGGCGGCCATCGTGGTCATCACTGGCGCCGAGACAAGCTCGGCGAGTTCACGCAGCTCGTCCCAGGCCTGGGCCCAGAGCACGCCGTGACCGACGTGGAGTACCGGGCGCTTGGCTTCGATCAGCAGTTTGGCGGCGGCCGCCACATCCTCTGGGTCACCGGCCGAACGGTAGCCACGCGCTGGCGTGTAGCCAAAGCTTGCGTCGTCGAATTGGGCGCCGGAGACGTCGGCAGGCAATTCGAGCAGCACCGGGCCCGGCTTGCCATTGCGCAGGACTGAGAAGGCGCGCCGCGACAGTTCTGGGATGCGCTCGGCCATGTTGATGCGACCGGCCCACTTGGTGACGTTGCGATAGACCGGCAGCGGATCGAAGTTCGGCGACTCGCCCGTGCGGCGCTGGTCACCACCGCCGGGGATCATCAGCAGCGGCACGCCGTCGGAATAGGCCTGGGCGAAGGCGCCGAAGGCGTTTTCGATACCCGGTCCCGCCTGGACCACGATCACCGTTGGCTTCTGGCCGTTGGTCGCTCGCGCGTAGCCGTCGGCCATGTTGATCAGCGTCTTCTCGCCGCGCGCGATTATCGGCCGAATGCCGACCTTCGCGACCGCATCGATCAACGAATGGTTGGGATAGGCGAAGAGCACCTCCACGCCTTCGAGCTTCAGAATTCGCGCCAGAGCATCCACACCGCGCATAGGTCGCTTCTTCCTCCCGTGCGTACAAGGCAGAGGCTACCCCGCCAGTGGCCCTCCGCGCGCCTCCGCGCACCACCGTTACCAAGCCGAGCATCGACTGGTACCCTACCCGGCGCACATGCGGGTCCTGCGCGCTCTTGCCTTCGGCCTCACCGCCATCGTCGTCCTCGCCGCCTCCTGTCTCGCCGCGTTTGAGCTCTCCACCCAGGACCGCATCAAACCGGGGGTCAGCGTTCTCGACGTCCCCGTCGGCGGGCTTACCGTCCAGGAAGCACAAGAAAAGCTCGCTCCAAGAGCGCTGGCGATCCTCGACCAGCCCGTCCAGATTCAGCTGGACACCAACACCTGGACCACCACCCCGCGGCAGCTCGGCGTAGCCCTGGATCCCCAGGCGCTCGCACAACAGGCATACGCGGTGGGCCGCGAAGGTCCACCACTGCAATCGCTCGAACAGCAAGTCAGCGCGCTGCGCTACGGCGACCAGATCTCAGTCGTGGGTCAGGCCGACGGCGCCATGCTGGATGCCCTGGTGAAGCGGATCGCGCAACAGGTCGACACAAGCCCGCGCGCCGCGGACCTCAGTATCAATGACGATGCCAGCCTCGCCTTCACCACCTCGCAACCAGGCCTCCAGCTGGATCAGCAAACCTCACGCAGTGCGATCGCTCAGGCACTGACAAACGGCGACGCGCAGGTAAGTCTCACTGCGCACTCCCTGCAGCCAGCCACGCTCACCGACCAGGTCCAGGCCGCTCACGATCAGCTGCAACAGATCCTGAATCCGCAGCCAGTCACGATCACTGCGGCCGAGTACCAGCGAACGCTGCAAACCAGCGATGTCCTCAAACTGGTCGAGCTCAACCCACCGGCCAACGGCCAGCCCGCCACGGTCAGCGTCAACACGGACGCGCTCGAACCGATCCTCGACGACGCCGCGCACGCGGTCGATAAGCTCGCCACCAACGCCCGCTTCACCTGGGACGGCGCCAACCTGAGCGTTCTGCGACCGAGCCAGCCTGGTCGCGGACTCGATCAGTCCGCCGCGCGCGATGTCCTCAGCTCCCAGATACTCGCCGGCGCGAAGACCATCAGTCTCCCGGTCAACCCGGTCCCACCGGCAGTCAGCTCCGATGACGGCGGCGCCAGCCTCGGCATCCACGAGCTCATCGAGCAGAGCACCACCGCCTTCGTCGGCTCAGTGCCTGAAAAGGCCTACAACATCCAGCTCGCGGCGAAGCGACTGAACGGCGTGGTCGTGCCGCCAGGCGGCACGTTCTCGTTCAACGACGAGGTCGGCCCGACTACGCTCGAGGCCGGCTTCAAGTGGGGCTTCGGCCTGACCACAGGCGCCAACGGTGGCGCCCACACCGTTCCGAGCGTGGCCGGCGGCATCTGCCAGGTAGCCACAACCCTGTTCCAGCCGGTGTTCTGGGCCGGCTACCAGCTGGAAGAGCGCTACTGGCACCTGTACTGGATTCCCTCGTACACGTCGCGCGACATCGTCGGCCTGGATGCCACCGTTGACGAAGACGCGGGGCTCGACTTCAAGTGGATCAACCCGACCAACGATTACGTGCTGATCCAATCCTCGACCACTGCTGACCACATCACGTTTTCGCTCTACGGCCGAAAGCCCGCCTGGAACGTGCAGGTCGATCCGCCGGAGATCAGCAACCGTGTCTCGCCGGACACCACTCCCGACGTCGAGGCCGAGCCGCAACTACCGTGGGGTCGCATTGTGCCGGTGGAAACCGCGCGCGACGGCTTCCAGGTGGTCATCACACGCCACGTGCAGAACCAGGACGGCTCACCATCACGTGACCTGGTGCTGAAGAGCATCTACCAGCCCGGCCACAACGTGACGCTGGTCGGCTCCGCGGGAGCGCCCGATGCTACGTCGCTGACGGGTGCCATCGATCGGGTTCGGGCAAGCATGGAGCCGCAGGCTGCTCCAGCCGCGCCGGCAACTGCCGCGCCACCGGCGACGACCTACGACACCGCCAACGGCGCGCGCACGCTGAGCCAGATTCGCGACGAGCTGCGCGGCGCCGGCTGGGGCGGCGGCTCAGATCAAGACGCCGTCGCGACCTACAAACGCCTGGCCGACGCCGCCCACGGTCACTGAGGCGGCGGGATCTGCAAGGTCGTTCCGGCGACTAGCGCGTCTGGGTTCGAGCCGATGGCGTCGCGATTGGCGTCATAGATGCGCGGCCATTGGCCCGCGTCACCGTACTGGGCTTCAGCGATGCTCCGCAGCGTATCGCCGGGCTGCACCACGTACTGCGTAGCCGCGACAGCCGTCGCACCCGCAACCACGCTGGAGGGCACCGCCGAAGGCGAGGGCGCCGTCACAGCCACCGAAGGCGCAGCCGCCGCGGTGGCAACCACGATGGTCGGCCGCCCGTTGCCACCTGCCTGACTGCTCAGCGGTCCGGTCAGTCCACCAAGCCGCGAACCTAACAGCACGCCGATCGCGGCAACGGCAAGCAGCCCCAGAACGACCCACACCCACGTGCGATTGCCCCTGGGCGGCTGCGGAGGCGTTGGTTGTTCCTCTGCTCCGTCGCCGCCCTCCTCCATCGCCGCCACCTAGAGTCAATATCTTGCCGCGCCGGAACCGAACTACACACCGCGGAAGATCACAAAGGCCTCAACGAACCCAACCCCTTAGCTGAAGGGCCGCACCTCGGGGTTGCTGCGCGCGAGGATGTGGTCGAACCGCGTCTTGACGATGTGGTCCACCTCATCTCCGGGCCAGATGTAAAACTGCCTGCGCCGAATGCCTTCGAACGTGGCGTCGGCAATTTCCGACGGCGGCTGGCCGGTTTCAATACGGCCACCCAGGCGAGTTGGCCCATCGACGCGTGGACCATCGGTGTCTACCAGCTCGTGAGGCCGATTGCGCGCGGCGGACAGAATTTGCGTCCGAACGTAGATGGGACAGAGCACCGAGCAGCCAACCAGCGTGGATCGCTCGGAGAGGTGGCTGTACAGCGCTTCACTGATCGCTACAACCGCGTGCTTGGAAACTCCGTATGGACTTCCGCCAGGCACGAGCCCACCCATCGACGCGGTGTTCACCAGCCAGCCTTCTTCGCCCGAAGCCAGCATGCGCGGCACGAAGCTGCGCAAACCGTGGAGCACGCCCCACACGTTGACGCCGAAGATCCATCGCCAGTCGTTGAGGGTTGCCTCCCAGATTGGTCCGGGACGGGTGCCAAAGACGCCGGCGTTGTTGAACACCAGATGGGAGTTGCCAAATGCGTCATACGTGCGTTGCGCAAGCTGCTCCACTGACTCCGCGTCCGAAACGTCAGTTAGAACGCCAATAACCTCGCACCCACCACCGCGCAGCTCCGCGACTGACGCATCGAGCGGCGCCTGCTCGATGTCCGCCAGCACCACTCGCATGCCCTCCGCGGCGCAGCGATCCGCAAGTGCGCGGCCGATGCCACTGGCCGCACCCGTGATGACGGCCACTTTTCCAGAGAAGACGTCCATCACGTGGACCAGGGTTGCACCAGGACGGACACAAGGTTGCCTGGTTTGCGCAACCGGACAAATGCTTCGGGTCCGTCCGCCAACCGAATGCGCTCGGTGATCAATGGCTCGACGTCGACAGCACCGGTGGCGATCAGGTCCAGCGCACGTCCAAAATCGCGATTGCCGTAGGCACAGGCTGAGACCATCCGCTGCGCTTTCGCCACAAAGCGATGCGTATCCAGCTGAGAGGGCGAGTGACCCAGCGCGACCGCAACAATTGTTCCCGTTACACGCGCGGCTCTGCTCAATGTGTTCAGTGCACCAGGGTCAGCCGAGCACTCGTACGCCTGCGCCACGTCAATTCCATGCGCGACAACGTAGTCCGCGACGTCAGTCTCGCGGCTATCCAGCACAACGTCCGCGCCGATCTTGCTGGCGGCATCACGTCTTCCGCTGGAGGAGCGACCAACCGCCACGATGGTGTTCGCTCCCCATGCGCGCAGCACCTGGATCAGATGCAGCCCGATCGGTCCGAGGCCAAACACGATCGCGTTCAACCCTGCTGGAGAGCCGGCCTCCACTACCGCGCGTAGCCCCACGGCAAGCGGTTCAACCCGCGAGCCATATTCCAGCGGCATGCCGTCTGGCAGCGGAAACACCTGCGATTGGTGCATGCTGACCAGTTCGGCGAATCCTCCAGCCGCATTGAGACCGAGGTTCGGCCGAGCCGTGCAGCGAATGAACAGTTGGTGCTGGCACCATTCACACGCACCGCAGCCGCCGAGTGGATTGACCGCCACGGCCTGGCCGGTCGCGAGGCCATGAACGTCTCCTCCGATTTGCGCCACGGTACCCGAAAACTCGTGGCCCGGAATGCCCTCCACTCGAGCGGAGCTGAATTCCGCCGCGTGGACGTCCGAGCCGCAAATGCCGCAGGAATGCACCGCCACCACGACGTCTTGTGGCCCGGGTACCGGTTCCGGCTGATCGCACACCTCGACTCCACCGGGAACGCGCACCAGCGCTTTCATCGATCAATCTGCGCCACCAACGCAACCGGCAGCTCCAGGTAACGTTTGATGCTCTGGAGGAAGCGTGCGGCTGGCGCACCGTCCACCACCTGGTGATCGAATGACAAACTCAGGTACATCGTCTTTCGCTCCGTGATGCGGCCAATGCCAAGGATCGCGACCTGCGGGGGGTTGATGATCGGCGTGAAGAAATCCACACCCAGGGCACCGAGCGACGTCACCGTAAACGTCCCACCATTGACGTCCTCCGGCATGACGTTGTTCGTACGCGCCCGGTCGACCGCCTCACGGGTCCGCCACGCGAGCGTCAGCAGGTCCATCCCGTTCACGTCTCTGACCACGGGCACGAGCAGTCCGTCCTCCGTGTCAACGGCGACACCCATGTGGACCTCGGCGTGAACACGCAGTCGCTCGTCCGCGAACGTGGCGTTGAAC
Organism: Chloroflexota bacterium; assembly: GCA_019239775.1. Lineage (GTDB taxonomy): Bacteria > Chloroflexota > UBA6077 > UBA6077 > CF-72 > CF-72. The sequence goes on along the minus strand of JAFAZN010000410.1, from coordinate 10,155 downwards.
ACCGGGTGTTCGCGCAATGCCAGCACCACTGCGCGAATGACCAGGTCCGTAACGCCTGGTATTCGTTCCTCAACCACAAGCGCTCTGAACTGCTCGCGCAAGCGGAGCGCATCCACCATGTCGACTTCCATCGACTCCGTCACTTGCGCGGTGCGCAGCAGGCTCGAGCGCATGCGTTCGGCGATGAGCTTGCGGCGTCCGCTCAGCGCCACTCCGGCGACCTTAGCGCTCGCGGGCACATGGTTGAGCACGTCCGCCTCACGGATTCGGCGCCCGTTGGCGATCTGTCGCAAGTCCACTCCTAGCCGCCGCGCAGCCGCTCTGGCCGCCGGTGTTGCCCGCACGTCCACCCGTTCTGCGGCGGTGTGGCCCTCGGCCGCGCGAGCCACCGCAGGCGCGCCCACCTCATCCAGCCGAGCTACAACCGCCCCTACAGGAACAGTGTCTCCTTCCGTCACGAGCCATTGGACACGTCCATCCACAGGTGAGTCCACGGTCATCGTCACCTTGTCAGTCTCCACCTCATACAGCGGCGAGCCCGCCTCGACAATCGCACCGTCCGGCTGCAGCCAGCGCGCAACGGTACCCTCCGTCATGACGTCGCCCAGCAACGGCAGCGTGAGGTCCATCGATTAATCGCGCAGCGTGGCCAGCGCAGCCGTGACAACACGCTCCGCGGTCGGCACGTACGCGGCCTCCAGCACGCCACTGTATGGCACCGGCGTGCGCGCGCCGGTGACCGTCTTGATGGGGCCATCGAGATAATCCACGCCCTGATCGGCAACCAGCGCTCCAACAGTCGTCGCAATCGAACAGTCGGGCCAGTCCTCGTCCACGACGACGAGATGCTTGGTCCGACGAACGGATTCCACCAGGCATTCTTCGTCGATAGGCGCCAGACTCAACAGGTCGATCACCTCCGCATCAACTCCGCGGGACTCCAGGAGTGCGGACGCGTCGCGACACACGTTTGCCATGTACGAAACACCAACCAGCGTGACGTCCTTGCCGGTACGCAGTGTGCGCGCTTTGCCGATTGGAAGCGCGTACGCCTCCTGCGGCACCTCCATCTTGGTCGACCCGACTTTGCGGTGGCTGAAATACACCACCGGATTGTCGTCCCGAATCGCGGCGGTCAGCAGTCCTTTGGCGGTATAGGCGTCCGATGGCGCCACGCATTTCAAGCCCGGGATATGGGCAAACATCGAATACATGCTGCCGGAGTGTTGCGCCGCGGTGCCACCGCCATTTTCCGCCCCGGTCGCGACCGCGCCAATTGCCGTCTTGATCACCAGTGGCACGTTCACCTGGCCGCCAAGCATGTAGCGTAGAAATGCGCCCTCATTCATCACCGAGTCCAGCGAGACTCCGATGAAATTCACAAACATCAATTCCGCGATCGGACGGAGTCCAGTGATCGCCGCGCCGACCGCCGCGCCAATGAAGCTCATCTCGCATATCGGCGTGTCGAGGATGCGCTCCGGTCCAAATTGTTGGATCAGACCTTTGGTGGAGCCCATCGGGCCGCCCCATGCATCGACGAAGCCAAGATGTGCGCGACCGGCACCACCGGCGATGTCCTCGCCGAGCATAATCACGCTGGGATCGCGCTCCATTTCCTGGCGGATGGCTTCGTTTTCAGCGCGGCTCGCCAACAATTCGCGGCTCACGCAAACACCTCGGTGGTGAGCTCTGCCACCTCGGGCAACGGACTTGCTTCCGCAAATTCCACCGCCCGCTCAATCCTCTGGACAACTTCTTCTCCAATGGAGTGGAGGTCATCCTGCGAAAGGTGTGGGCCGTCCGCAACGGCCTGCTCGAAGCGCTCGATGCAGTCCCGCCCGCGGTAGTACGCCTCCTCTTCGGCAGTGCGGTATCGCAGCGGGTCGTCTCCCAGAAAGTGACCGTAGTAGCGGTACGTCTTGCACTCCAGGAAGGATGGTCCACCTCCATCACGCGCGCGCCCGACTGCTTCGCCCATGTGGTGGTACACGTCGAAGACGTCCTGTCCGTCAACCACCGCCGCGGGCACCTCGAAGGCGGCCGCACGGCGCGCCAGGTCGCGCGTGCTCAAGGCGTATTCCGCAGATGTGGACTCCGCGTAGCCGTTGTTCTCGCACACGAAAATCATTGGCAGCTTCCAGATCGCCGCCATGTTCAGACATTCATAGATAGGCCCCTGGCCCATCGCGCCGTCGCCAAAGAATGCCACTGAAACCTGCCGCGTCTTGCGGGTCTTTGCAGACAACGCCGCACCCAACGCGATCGGAGTACCAGCACCAACAATTCCGGTTGCGCCGAGCATGCCCACCGTCGTATCGGCAATGTGCATCGAGCCGCCCTTACCTTTATTGGTGCCACTCGCGCGCCCGTACAGCTCCGCCATCATTCTGGAAACGTCGACGCCCTTAGCGATCGCGTGGCCGTGGCCGCGGTGCGTACTCGCGACATAGTCGTCCTTGTCCAGTCGCGCGCAGACTCCGGTGGCGACGGCTTCCTGACCGACGTACAGGTGTGCGCTGCCTTGTAGTCGCCCGGAGGTGCGCAGCGTCTCGACCTTCAGCTCGAAAGCACGGATTAGGCGCATGGTGCGGTACAGCCGCTTCAGGACCTCGGCGTCGTCGGGCACCGGCGCCGTCGTTGGCGCCTCGGAAGATAAAGCAACCATCGCGCGCTCCTCCTGAAACGCGATGGTACGCCCTTTACCTATCTACCGGATTACCTACCTCGATCCACCTCATGGTGCCGCCCTCGAGGTTCGCAACGCGGTCGTAGCCCAGCGCCTTCAGAAACCGCGCCGATGCCAACGATCGACCGCCGCTCCGACACGCCACCAGCACGTCACGCTGCTTGGGAATCTCACCAAGATGCAGCGCAAGTTCCGCCTGCGGCACGGACACCGCCGCGGGTATGTGTCCCTCGGCGTACTCGGACGGCTCTCGCACATCCACCACTAATGCATCGTGCTCTGCGAGCCAGGCAGGCGCGACCTCCGGCTGGACGCAGGGCACATCACCCGCGTGCGCGGAAAGGCCCGCCAGCCAGGCATAGTCGGCTTGCCCCTGGTTCGTGGCCAGAATGGCCGTCATATTCAAAGGCCGCGCAGGCACCTCTCCCGTGCTGCGCAGAAAGTCCTCGCGCGAGAGCTGCAGGACCGGATTGAAACGCCGTTCGAACCCAACCGTCGTGCTCGGCCGACCGCACATGCCCTTGCCGCAGGAGCCTTCGAAGTGCGCTGGAAAGACCTCGACGTAGTCCGGCAGGCTCAGCAACTTCTGCACACTCGCGTACTGCAACAGCGCTCCCTCTGCGCCGCCGAAATCAGGTCGGCCGACGTCGCCCACGAACAGCGTGTCGCCGCTGAGCAGCATCGAAGGCTCGGGGCTCCGCAGCGGATTCGTCAGCAGCAGCGAGATCGACTCAGGCCGGTGCCCAGGCGTGTGGATGACCTGGATGATGATCTGGCCGAGTCGAATTTCGTCGCCGTCTGCCACCGGATTGAAGGCAAACAGCACCTCGGCGCCCTCGTGTAGCGACAGCCTGGCGCCGGTCGCCGCCGCCAGAGCGCGATTGCCCGAGATGTGATCGGCATGCAGGTGTGTGTCGATGACCTCGACGATGCGATACTCGCGCTCTTCGGCCAGGTCGAGGTACGGCTGGATGCGGCGCTGCGGATCCACCACCGCCGCCTCACGTGATTGGCGCGAGGCAACGAAGTAGGAGGCGCAACCCGTGTCGTCATGCAAGAACTGCTTGAAATACATTGGCGTTGTCCCCTTCGTCGGCGCCCAAACTCGCCCCGGGTACGAGAGTGTACTTCTGCCAGGCGCATGACCCCACCGTATGACCTGTCGTGCGACTATCCATCCGTAGAAACCATCGACTCAGCACGTATTTGTGTATCGAAGGCCTATCCTGAGTCCCGTATGTCGCCGCTCGCCGATAACGTTCGCGCCTTCCTCGATGAAGTCCGCTTCGCCACCATCGCCACGACCAACCGCGATGGTTCGCCGCACCTGACCGCGCTGTGGTACGCGCTGCGCGGCGACACGATTGTGCTGAACACGGGCACCACCTCGAAGAAGGTCCGCAACCTCAAGCGCGACAACCGCGCCTCGGTCTGCGTAGTAGATGCGGGACAGGCCCGCCACGTGACGCTCGAAGGCACCGTCCGGCTCGATGACTCGCGCGTGATGGAGGACTTGACCGAGTTGGCCTCGCGCTATGCGGGAGCGCAAGCCGGGCCCGGCATCGCCGCCAACATCGCCAAGAACCCACATGTGAGCCTGGTGCTCAACGTCGACCGCGTGAAGACGTTCGGCAAGATCTGATCGATAGACAAATGGCTGTATCCGCGTATCGCGCCGACCAGGTCGGCAGCTTTCTCCGTCCGCAGCACGTCAAAGACGCCCACGCCGCTTACACGCGCGGCGAGCTCCCGTTGGACCAGCTCCGACCAATTGAGGATGCGGCCATCCTGGAGGTGCTCCAACTCCAGCAGGACGTCGGCGTCGACGTGTTCAGCGATGGCGAGTTCCGCCGCGGCGGCTGGTCTGGGGACTTCGCCGACGCCGTCGACGGTTTCGTCTCCGGCGATCCCGCCGTGAGTGTGTTCAACACCGCCAGAGGCAACAACCCTGGGCAGCGGGCTGCGGCCGGCCCCGCGCGGCGCATCATCGGCGAACGATTGCGCCAGAAGCATCGTCTGACCGAATACGAGGCAAGCTTCCTGCAGCAGCACGCGCCCGGACCGTGCAAGATGACGATGCCCGCCGCCTCCTACGTGCTGGCGCGGGGCTACCGACCCGACATTACTGACAAGGTCTATGGCAATCGCGCGGCCGCGCTGCATGACGTGGCAAGCATCACTCGGTCCGAGATCCAGGCCCTGGCCGCCGATGGCATCGGCTACATCCAGCTCGATAACCCGCACTACCCCGACTACGTGGTCGAGGAGCGCAACGCGCAGTGGCGCGCGGTTGGCGTCGACCCGGTTCGGGCACTGGCCGAAGACATTGAGGCGGACAACTTTACTTTGGATGCGCTCGGGAATCGCGATGGCGTGGTTCTGGCAATGCACCTGTGCCGCGGTAACGGCGGGCGCGGCCCCGACCAGCCAGCGGGCTGGCATACCGCCGGTGGCTACGACGCCATCGCCGAGCAGGTCTTCGGCGGCCTTCACGTCGACCGCTTCTTGCTGGAGTACGACAGCGAGCGCGCCGGCGGCTTCTCACCCCTGCGCTTCATCCCTGCTGGCAAGGTTGTCGTCCTTGGCCTGGTGACTACCAAATCAGGCGAGCTGGAAAGCGAGGACCTGCTGCTGCGACGCATCGAAGAGGCCTCTCACTACTTGCCCCTCGAGCAGCTAGCCCTGAGCCCCCAATGCGGCTTCGCCAGCACCATCGCCGGCAACCCCCTAACCGCAGACGAACAGCGCCGCAAACTGGAGCTAGTCGTTTCCACCGCAAGAAAGGTCTGGGGCTAGCCCAACCCGGAGGTCCAGGATCCCTCTTGGGTGCGTGAGCCGTCGGGCGGTAGCGGCGCGGCAGCGGGACTCTCGAGCGCCCGACACGTCAGCCACCCCGTAAACTCGGCCTTATGGCAGACGTCGTGCTCGGAATCGGTCACTCCCACACCCCGCAAATCAGCGTGGATCCTGATCAATGGCCCAATCTCGGCAAAACCGAGCAACCGAGCCCCCACATTCCGGACGACCTCGAAGCGCAGCTTCAGCTCGAATGCTTCAGAGAAAAGCACGCGCGCGTCCAGGGCGCCGTCAAACAGCTGAGCCAGCTGCTCCGATCAACCCCGCTGGACGCCATCATCATCTTCGGCGACGACCAGCACGAGCAGTTCAACGACGACAACATGCCCAGCGTGGCCATCTACCACGGCGAGCAAATCGAAGTGCACCCGCGCCAACAACGGCTCGGCAGCAATTTCCCCACGCTGCACCTGGAGGCAACCGCCACCGAATATCCCAACGCGGCCAGCCTTGCCAACCACCTGATCAACAGCCTGACCGAGCAGGAATTCGACCTCACTCGGACCAATCAGCTGAAGGCCGAGCGCGGCATCGGCCATGCCTTCAGCTTCCTGTATCAGCGCCTGTGGCCCGAGTGCACCGTGCCGATCGTCCCGGTGATGGTGAACACGTACTATCCGCCGAACCAGCCGACGCCGAAGCGCTGCCATGATCTCGGCAAGGCGGTGCGCGAGGCAGTCAAAACCTGGACGGGCGGCGAACGGGTTGCCGTGCTGGCGTCAGGCGGCCTCAGCCACATCGTGATCGACGAACCGCTTGACCTGCAGGTGCTGGACGCGCTGAAGGCGCACGATACGCGCGCGCTGCACGCGATTCCGCGCGAGTTAATGAAGGGCGGCACGTCGGAGATCCTGAACTGGGTGGCGCTCGATGGTGCCGTCGGACCGCTGAAGATGACGTTAATCGACTACATCCCGGGCTACCGCAGTCGCCCGAGCACTGGCTGCGCCATGGCCTTCGCCTACTGGAATTAAACGCGGTACCGGCTGCTGCTGGCGCTCCTCGACCTGGTAGGCGAATACCACGGCGAGGGCGCCAACCACGGCCAATGCCGCAACGGTCGCGTGGAACGCAAAGAGCCCCGCGGCTTGTGGGACACCGGCCAGGCCCGCGGCAGTGCCCGCGCTCCCACCTGGCAGCGCGGCGACCAGGACCGTTGCGGCCACCGCCACACCAACCGCCACTGCGAGCTGCCGGCTGGTGTTCCAGAGTGAGGACGCCCGTCCGGTCTTTTCGCGCGGTACCGCCGAAAACAGCGCCGTCTGCATCGAAACCATGTTGAACGCGATGAAGCAGCCGCGCAGGAACAGCAGGCCGCGGATCCACCACAGGCCCGTGTCGAGGTTGACCAGCAGGAACAGCAGCGTCGTGAAGAGGATCCCGCCAGTCCCGATGAGCAGGTTCAGCCGCGGCCCCAGGCGGTGATACATGCGGCTGGTGAACTGGACCATGAGGATCTGTCCGACCGGCTGCGGAAACGTCGTCAGACCTGACTCGAACGCGGAGAGCCCCAGCAACTGCTGCAGGAACAGCGGCAGCACGAAAAGCATGCCGAACTGAGCACACATGAACATCGCGCCGGTCAGGTTGGCGGTGCGGAACAGCCGCGACGCGTACAGCGATAGGTCGAGCATCGGCGCGGGGTTGTGCGTCTCGAAGTACACGAGCAGCACAAAGCTGGCGATGCCCGCCAGGCCCGTCAGGAGCACGATCGGAGACGTCCAACCATCGTCTGGGCCACGCGAGAGTGAGAACAGCACGCCCGCGGTGCCGAGTCCGGCTAACAGAAAGCCCGCGGGATCGAACTTGCCCGCGCCGGGCTCGCGGTGCTCTTTTAGGACTGCCCACGAAAACAGGAATGACAGCACGCCGACTGGCACGTTCACGTAGAAGATCCAGCGCCAGCTCACGGCGTCCACCAGAAAACCGCCGAACAGCGGCCCGAGCATTGGCGCCAACATGGTTGGCACCGAAAGGATTGCCGACGCCCGCGCGCGCTCGGCGGGGGTGAACGCGCGGTACAGCATCGCCGTGCCGACCGGCACCAGCATGCCGCCGCCGACGCCCTGCACGATCCGAAACGCCACCAGCGACTCGATGCTCCACGCCCGGCCGCACAACGCGGAGCCGATCACGAACATCGCCGTGGCGAACAGGAACGTCTTCTTGGTGCCGAACCTGTCGCCAATCCAGCCTGAGGCCGGCACCCAGACGGCCAGGCTCAGGACATAGCCCGTCACCACCCACTCCAGGGTGGCGGTGTTGGCGTGGAACTCCTCGGCCAGGCGTGGCAGCGCGACATTAACGATCGTGGTGTCCAGGATGTCCATGAACAGCCCGAACACGAAGGCGGCGGCGACCAGGTAGCGGTACTCGACCTGGCTGAAGATTCGTGCCGCCGCGCCCATAACCTTCACAAACCATACCCGCCGAGCCCACCACCCTGCGTGCCCAGCGCACTACCGTTCGTGGCCCCTTGCGCCCTGCGCACGTGGACGCGGTACAGTACCCGCGGGGTGTTGGCCAGCAATTTCACACGCGTGGCGGCGCAGACGGCGCTGCCTGCTCGGTTTATGCAGTTTGCTGGCTGGTTCGCCCTCGGCGTTCTTGCGTTCGCCATCGAGCTGGGCATTCTGGCGATCCTTCACCAGTGGTTGGGCATGCATCTGTGGCTTGCCTCAGCGCTCGCAGCCGAGATCGTGCTGCTGGGCCGCTTCCTGTCCACGGACCGTTTCGTCTTCGGCTATGCGACGCCAAGCTTCGGCCGTTGCTGGCGGTTCCATGTCGCCGCGGCCGGCTCGTTCGCGGTCAGCTGGCTGGTCCTGAACGGCTCAGCGCACGAGCTTCAGGTGCCTTACCCGGTCGCCACGTTCCTGGGCAGCGCCGCCGCATTCGTCTGGAGCGGCCTGACCAACTTCCTGTGGGTCTGGCGTTCGGCTCAGCCGGCGAATCGATAGTTCACCAGGTGGCCGTTGGTCGGCCTCGGCTCTTCGTGACCGCAGGCAATAATGCCGTGCGCCCCAATCGCGTAGTCCACAGCGCCAACACCCGTTTGCAAGCCGCTACTCTTGACCACCTGCATCCGCCGAACGCTGGCGTCCATCTGCTGCAGCGAGACCACGTCATCGACCAACCCAGCCAGGTGAAGAGCGCCTGAGCCGTTCAGCCAAACGCTCACACCCGCGCCGCACAAGCTGTCGACGGCGCGCCAGACCCAGTCGCGCACGTCGTCCACCACCAGGTCGAGCCCGCTCACGGAATCCACAACCACGGCTTGCGCACCAATTTCGAGTGCAGCCCGCTCGACGAGGTACAGCAGCTCACCACCCGAGACGTCGCGGCCGCGCAAGTTCAGCAAGTCCACCAGGCCGCCACTGATCAGTCGCTCGAGCTCGAGGTTCAGTGACTCTGCTCTCGCGATGAAGCGGCCCGGCCGCTCCTCCAGCAACAGCACCAGACCAGGCACCCCCTGGTGACCGCATTCGGCGATGAATTGGGTTGCCAGGACGGTCTTCCCCGTACCGGATGCGCCATCCACGAGCACAGAGCCGGGCTTCAGCGCGCCACCGCTCAGCAGCTGATCCAGTCCTTCAACGCCGGTTGAGAGCCGCTCGCCGCCGATACGCTGGATGCGACCGCGCCACGGGGTGGGCCAGCGCGGAAAAACGCGAACGCCATCGTCGTTAAGCCGCATGGCGTGCACGCCAGCCATCTGCGAGTTGCCACGTGCCTTCACCACCTGGACCGACCGAGTCGCTCTGGGTTCGCTTCGATCGAGCCACATGACGGTGTCCGCCAACGCCAACGCTTCCTGCGAGCCATCGGCGATCAACACGCTGGTTGCCACGCGTGCCGCCAGAAACGCCGCAATCTCCGCTCTCAGCGTTTCTGGCGTGAGCGATAGCGGAAGGTCCACTACGACCAGCTCCGGCTGGTACGCCGCGACGTTGCCTGCGAGCGCGTCGAGCACACGACTGCTGTCTCGCTCGGAGAAATGCGCGCCCAGGTCGATTAGATGGACGTCGCTGCCAAGACGGCTGGCGTCGAAGAACTTGAGCCCTTGCAGGTGCTCGCGGACGGCGTCCGCGGGCTCAGCCGGACTGCAGAAGTACAGCGCGGGCGCTCTGGTAGTTGCATTCGCAAACGCGAGCTGCAGCGCGAGTGTGGTCTTGCCAGTACCCGCGCCGCCACCGATGACCGTGAGCGACATCTCGCCGATGCCGCCACCCAGAAGGTCGTCCAGACCAGGCACTCCGCTCGAGAGCAGCAAGCGCGATTCGGGCATTGTCCAACTCCAACCCGAGTGTGCCCCAGCCCCCGTGCCGCCGTCGCCGCGCCGCCAGTCACAAGGCCATCGCAAACCGCCGCATCGCGCCAGCGCACCACGCTTCGGGCGCTCACGTGTAGTGCGCTGCTGGCTTCGCCCCTCATCGGCCTGAGCTTCGCGCAGCACGGCCCCACCAGTATTCGACCAGAAGTCCAGGATCCCGCCTGGGGCGTGAGCCGTCGGGCGGTAGCCGCGCGTCAGCGGGACTCTCTATAGCGCCCGACACGTTCGCCAACCGTGCACGTCGGTTCCGCAAACCGTAGCGCCATCCCGCGCGCATCCA
>JAFAZN010000340.1 GCA_019239775.1 Chloroflexota bacterium | reverse complement strand
GCAGTAAGGCGTCGTTTGGGGACACGTCGTTGAGTTCTTGAAAAACGGCCGCACAAGGGGCGTGATGACCTGCGCCCCGGCGGCCGTCAGCGTCACCGTCACAGTGTCACCGGGACAGTAGGCTCCGCACGGGCCAGGCGCAGAAGGCGACGCTGGATGCGCACAAACGTTGTTCGGTGGTGCGTTCTTCCAGAGGTTGCAGCCGCCCTGGACGCCGGCCGAGCTGTAGCGGCTGTCGAGCGTTGCCGGAGCCACCGGTGAGCAGCCGCCTGAAGGCGAGGGTGTGCACTCGTCCCAGTACACAACCGAGACTTGCAAGGCCGAACCGTTAGGGTATCCTGGCGAACCCTGAACGTAGCAACAGGGACTGTTGTTGAAGTAGGGGTCTCCGGTAACGCCTGGGACCGGCACTCGAGCCGCGTCGGTCAGCAACTCAGCCGTGTAGCCCGGCGGACATGCGGCTGCGGACTGACATGTGTAGACGCCGACCGAGGCTTCTCGGGCCAACAGTCGTGCGCCTGATGACACCGACAGCCAGTCGTTCAGCAACAATCCGAAGTCGGCGATCGCGAACATAATCAGTGTGAACAAGATCGCGATGATCCCGAACTCAACTACTGATTGCCCTCGGCGTCGGTTGCGCAGCACCAGCAATCGAAGCCTCAGCTGATGACCGCTGGCAACAGCAGTGACAGGTACATGCCGGAAGCAATGGCTACGCCGTAGGGAGCGGTTGCCCCACTCCGTGCCCGCACCTCGCCCGCGAGCATGTCACCCAGCGTCCGCAGCAGCAGCCTTCGACGCACCAGCACGAACACCGACATCGCTCCACCGACCAGAGCACCGTAGACCGCCACGGACACAAGCATCGAGGGTCCGATCAACGCGCCGATCGCCGCAAGTAATTTCACGTCACCCGCGCCAATCGCTCGCATCATGTAGAACGGCAGCAAGAGAGCCAGGCCGAGCCCAGCGCCTGTCAACGCGAGAAGCGCTCCACTAAATCCGTGGAGCCAGGCGTTTATGAGAACGCCACCCAGGAGCGTCCCGAACGTCACCCAGTTAGGTATCCGCCGAGACCAGACGTCAATCAACGCGGCCACACTGGCCGCGGAGACTGCACATCCCTGAACTAACTCCATGCGTACGCTGCACCCCGTAGTTTGCCGATAGGCCTATGTGCCGACGGTCGTAATTTTGGCCGCCAGGTTCAAAAACCAGGCATTGATTTGCTGGCCGAAGAACCCCACTCCGATGAGCACGACGATCGCGATAGTCGCGATCAAGAGTCCATATTCGACGACATCCTGACCGTCTTCGTCGTGAATGAAGTGAGAAATGCGCTGCATGCATCCATCCTTTGTGTGGCCATAAGGCCAAGGTGGCGTGCGGGTTAGGGCTTATGTACCAACAGTGGTGATTTTCGCCGCGAGATTCGTGAACCAGGCGTTGATTTGCTTACCGAAGAATCCCACGCCGATTAACACCACGATCGCGATGGTTGCAATGAGCAGTCCGTACTCCACAACGTCCTGACCATCGTCCTCGCGAATGAACCGATTGACCAACTCCATGCGTCGCACCCCTGAGAGCAAAGTGAATCCAAACTTCAGGCACACCCTCTCGGGTGCCCGGTCACAGACCTTAAGCAACCGCCGTTGACCGCCTTCCTCCGCAATGTGAAGGCACGGTTGAGATTTGGTTGAGGCCCTACGGCACGCTTCGTGCTTGGCCGATTACTAGAACGTGGCCGCCTTCGTGCTTGCTCAACGCCGGCAGATCGACCGGGTCCTCTGGCGTGGCCGTTTGCACCTCGGCGGCGATCAAGGCATCGAAGTCAGCCTGCACATCGGCTTCGTCCTCACGCTGGTCACCGTCACGTGGCTCCTGGCGGCGGCGCTGTTTCCGTACCTGTTCCCTGGTTGGGAGCCAGGCCTGTACTGGGTGGTGGCGACTGGCGTCGCGCTGATCGACAGCTTCGCCGGACTGGCCCACGAGCTGGGTCACGCCATTGTCGCAGTGGCACGCGGCCGACGGGTCTATCACATCAGCCTTCACGGCCTGGTCGCCGCCGCCCGACGCACCGCAGGGCCTGCACGACCTCGTGATCAGTTTGCTATCGCGCTGGCCGGGCCTGTCAGCCATCTGCTGGTGGCGTGCGCATTGCTCTGCGCCTGGCGATTGCTGCCCATCGACAACGAGCCGCTGCGCGTGGCCATGGGCTTTCCCGCGATCAGCAACTTTGCGGCGGGCCTGCTCAACCTGCTGCCCGTCTCACCGTTGGACGGTGGCCGAGTCGCGCGCGCCGTAATCGCCTGGCTCTTCGGCGTTTAGGGCTGGTCGCCTTTAAGCGGCGCCATCAACTGGCGCAATCGCTCGGAGTCGTAATCACCGGGTGTCGTCGACGCCGCGCCGCTGAACTTCAAGCGCGCTTCATACTCCTGACGCGTCAGCCGCTTCAGCTCACTCATCTGCTCGGCCGCGGCCTTTGCACCGTCCATGGCGCGCTGGGCGTGTTCACGCAGGTCCTCGGGCAGCCGGGGATCGGTGACCAGGAACTCGGTGTAGCCAACGGTCAGCGAAAGCTTGTTGGCGATGCGATCTTGCATCGCGCTTGCGGTTAGACGCGCCCCTTCGAGTCGGGCAGCTTCAGAATCGGCGGCGCGCCGCGCATCCTCCGCACGCAGGTAGATCGTGACGTGGATGACGATTGCCCAGCTCGCAACCAGAATGACCGCCAGCGCGAGCCGTTCGCTCAGCTGCTCGGGCGCGTCTTGCGAGCTTTCCAGTGTGGCAATGAGGGCGACGCACGCGACCAGGGCAAACCAGATCAGGCGTTTGATGCGCCGCAGGACATACGGCGTGCTGGTGTATTCAGGCGAATGCCGCGCAGGCCCGCTCAGAATTGCCGCCGCTGTCAGAATACGATCCACCTTCCCCTTTCGGAGGAGGCCACTGCCGTCCAGCACGGACACTCAACTCAGTCCTTAGCTGGTTAGCCTCACTCCGGATGACGACGGCGTCAAGCCGCGCCACCGTCTCACGCGAGACTCAATTTGGCAGCCACCACCCTGTTGCTCGGACTGACTCTAGTGACGCCAGGTTGAGAACTCGTTGAGTGAGCATTGGCCAGCGTGTTGCAGCGCACGCGCGCGAATACGGCCTGGTGCGATAGACGCAGGAGTACACTGGCGTGACTTATGGACGCTGCCACTATTGGGCTGGTGATCATCGCGCTGCTGATCATCATCACCATCCTGTCATCGCTGCGTATCTGTAGTGAGTGGGAACGCAAGGTGGTCTTGCGACTGGGGCGGTTCGGCGGGGTGCGCGGCCCAGGCATCTTCTTCCTGCTGCCCTACATCGAGACGACGCCGTTCACCATCGATACGCGTGTGGTGACCACCCCTTTCCAGGCCGAGCAAACGCTCACCAAGGACGGCGCGTCCGTGACGGTCGACGCGATCATGTACTGGCGTGTGGTCGACGCCGGCCGCGCCGCTATACAGGTGGCTAACTACGTTCAGGCCGTGATGGGCGCGGCTGCGGGTGGCCTGCGTGACATCATCGGTCGCAACGACCTGTCGACGGTGCTGTCCCAACGCCGCGAGCTCGACGAACAGCTCACGCTAATCCTGGATGAGCAAACCGAGCCCTGGGGCATCAAAGTCCAGTCCGTTCAATTGCGCGACATCAAGGTTCCCGACAACCTGCAGGACGCGCTGTCACGCATGGCCCAGGCCGAACGCGAGAAGCAGGCACGTGTCATTCTCGGTGAGAGCGAAATCCTGGTCGCCAAGCAGTTCGCGGAGGCAGGTGAGCAGTACAGCCTGCATCCCACCGCGCTGCACCTGCGCGGCATGAACATGCTGTACGAGACGATGCGCAGCGGAGTCGCTTCGGTCATCGTCGTGCCGTCCTCGGCGCTGGAGTCGATGAACCTCGGCATGATTGGCGGCCTCAACGCTCTGAGCCAGGCGCAAAAGCCCGCATCAGACGGTCCATCTGCGTCCCAGCCAAGGATCGTTTAAGACGTTAGGACTGCGCCAGCAGAATTACTCCGATCACGCTGGCGAGCGTGCCCGCGACAATTCGCCAGTCGCCAGGCTCGCCTAGCAACAGGACTGACAGCGGGACGGCAAAGAGCGGCGACGTTGCCGTGAGCACTGCTGCACGACCGGCGCCGGCCAACGCCACACTGACCACAAACGCGCCGGTCGAAACCACCGAGGCGGCGCCGGTCGCCAGCACCAACGCGGGAACGCGCCCACGAAGTAGCGCACCTCTCGAGGGCATCACGCCGCTCCGTGCGGCGGCAGCGAACAGGACCGCACTTGCCAGCGGCGTGCGAATCGCGCTGACAGTTGGCACGTCCACCAGCGCAAGCGCCGGACCCAGTGCCAGCGTGGAGCATGACCAGCTCAGGGCAGCCGCGACGGCCAGAGCCACGCCGGACCAGTAGCTGGAACCAACCACGAGCTTCTTCTCGGCTTCTGCGCGCGGTCTCGCCGCAACCAGGTACACGCCGCCCAGGGTCAGCGCAATGCCGACAGCCGCGAGCGGTCCCAGCGATTCATGCAGCAGGACGACCGCGCCAATTGCCGCGAGGACCGGGTAAGCCATCGAGATTGGCATTGCACGCGAGACGCCGATGCGCTTGAGCGCTTCGAAATACAGGCTGTCGCCCAGGCCCAGACCGAAGAGCATGGACGCACCAAGAAAGAGCCACGCGGCGGCCGGGATCGGCTGGCGGTTGGCGAGAATCGGCCACAGCCCCACAAAGACCAGGCCAGAAATGCCGCAGCGCGCGGCGTTGATGAACATCGCGTTCAGTCCAGCACCGTAGCCGCGTACCAGCAGGCCGGTCCCACCCCAGGCCAGTGCGGCAAGCAGCCCCACCAGCTCGCCGAGCTCGATCGAGGTCATACCAGCACCTGGCGCAGTAACAGCGCGTTCATCGCTGAGAGGTCGCGTACGCGCGCGGGCTCCATCCACGCAACCTCGGACACCTCTGGACTCGGGCGGAATGTGTCCGTGCCGTCGACCAGGTCAGCCTGGAACAGCACCACAATCGCGAAGCCCGCGCGTTGAATCGCTTGCACGTGACCGACCCGAACGCGCAATCCAGTCTCTTCGTGGAGCTCGCGTTGGAGCGCCGACTCGATTCCGTGATCGCCGCGCTCGAGCCATCCACCGGGCATCGCCCACGGCTCGTCGCGACTGTACGTGCGGTGAACGAGGAGGATTCGCCCACTTTCATCGCGAATTAGCGCGGCCACACCCACCGCGAAGCCGCCGTAGCGCACCCGCAAATACAGCTGCTTGAGCGGACGTGGAAGCTGCCGCCAAATCCGCAGCAGCCACGGCAGCATTGGTTGAGATTACGGGAGTTGATGCAGAAAACGGATGTAGCGTTCGGCGGAGCGTTCCACGGCGTCCTTCCCGGCGGAGCTGACAGTCCGCCCATCCCATGCACCGTAGATACGTTCAAACGCGAATGGCCGCACGCTCGCTGCGATACGCCGAACCGAATCCGCCGGCAGCGGAATGAGGTTCGGGTAGCTATACATGAAGCCGAGATAACGCCGATCCATCACGACCGTCAGCGAATCGCCTACGAGCAGTAGCCCGCGACTGTCGGCGCCCTCGGCCCAATGCAGCGCCGTGGAGCCCCGAAAATGGCCACCAGTGTTGATCAACGTCACGCCGGGCAGGATCTCGCGGGTGTCGCCCACCCACAGTTGGAGGCCAGGGCTCCTGTACCGGACCCATTCGGCGTCGTCGGCATGGACGTAGATCGGACAGTCGTCAAAGGCCGCGCTCCAGGACACCATGGCGGCATAGAAGTGGGGATGCGAGATCGCAATCGCGCTCAGGCCGCCTCGCTCACGTAGTGCGTGCACCGAACCGTCATCGACCAGACTGACGCAGTCCCACATCACGTTGCCGCCCGCGGTCTGGGCGATCAGCGCGCGCTGTCCAATTGCCACCGACGGCTGCGTCGCCAACTGCAGCAACCCGGGTTCTAACTCGGTCAGCGTATTGCGGCGGCCTTCCGCCCGTAGCTCTTCCAACGTGGTCCACTGCTGTCCGTTCCAGCCAACGTACTGGCGTTCGTCCTCGCAGATCGGGCAGTGCTCCGGTGGCACGGGTGTTGGCGCGTACTGGACCCCACAGGTCCGGCAGATGTACGCAGGCACGTGAACAGACGTTAGTGGCGCGTATCCGGCTCGCGCCAGCCGTCAGGCTCGCGCACCTCGTCGCCAGGGATCAGGCCACTGCCGCAACGCCCACAGGTGAGGCGCCGACCGTCATATCGCACGCTGCCGGGCGTCATCGGCCGCACCACACGACGGTCGATCATGACGCCAGCCACTGCCCCGCACATCAGACAATGCAGCTCCACCCGCGTTGGTGGACGAGCCCCCAGTGGCGAGGGCTCAGACGAAGATGAGCGCACGCGAGGCCAGCATATTCCGTCCAGCTGGGGCCCTCAAGGGGGCAACCTTTATGTTTCCTTGGACGTTTAATGGGAAATTGCGGCGCAGTTAACACCTGGGCGCCACACTAATGTTCAACAAGGATCTACCGAGACTGAAAGAGATATGACACGCCTCTTACGCGGCATCCTGACTCTCGCACTCCTGGTGGCTGTGGGCGCTGCCCTGAGCGGACGCCTCGATTCGCTGGCGCTGCCGACGACCATCGTGGCGGCGGCGGACCAGGACGCAAACGTTGCGGTCCAGTCCGTCATCCAGCGGAGCAACGACGAACAGGTCCAGGCCATCGCCAACCACGATTCCTCGGTGATGGCCGACACGGCCACCTCCGATCACTTCCAGGAGCTCGCCCAGATCAACCAGGATCTCCTGGATCATGGCGTTTCCAGCATCAACCTGGTTCACCTGGACTGGGGCGCCGTGGCGGTCAACGGCTCGTCGGCGACAGCGACGACGTACGAAACGTGGCGAACCGTATTTTCGGACGGCACGACCAACCAGTCGCGTGACCGCAACGACTACAGCCTTGTCCTGGACGGCGGCGCCTGGAAGATCCAGTCGGATGACCATCCCGATTCGGGCACCACTCCGCCCAGCGCGATCACGCCGCCTCAGACGCAGCCATTCCCGTTTCCCGATAGCCAGAACACCTCGCACAACTGGTCCGGCTATGCCGCCACGGGAGGCACGTTTACCCAGGTGACAGGCACCTGGACCGTGCCCCAGTTTGCGCCGGATGGGCCTTCAGGCATCGACGCCGCATGGGTGGGCATCGGCGGCGTGCGCAGCCGCGACCTGATCCAGGCTGGCACGCAGCAGACGGTCACCGGCTCGGGTCGGACGCAGTACGAGGCCTGGATCGAGATGTTGCCGCGCGCCTCGCGGCCCGTGCCGCTGCAGGTGCATCCGGGCGACGCGATCACCGTCAACATCGCCGAGCAATCAACTGACCAGTGGCTGATCCACTTCAGCAACAACACCACCGGCCAGACGTACGACACGACTCAAACCTATACGTCCTCGCATTCTTCGGCCGAGTGGGTCGAAGAGGCGCCAAGCGCTGGTGGCCGTGGGGGCGGCAGCGTCCTACCGTTGGACAACTTCGGGACGATTCAGTTCAGCAGTGGCTCGGCTGTCAAAAATGGGCAGACCGTCGACATCGCCGATGCCGGTGGCAAAGCGATCACGATGATCGGCAACAATGACCAGGCCCTGGCAGTTCCATCGTCGCTTGGCAGTGACGGTGCAAGCTTCTCAGTGGCGCGCACCGACGCCCCGGCGACCGCACCCGGCACCGGCCGCCGCGGCTTTGGCGGGATCCCATTTCCCATCGTCCCGAACCTTCCTGGAGGCGGCAGCTAGCAGGGAGAAATCACCCCCCCTTATGGGGAAGCGCTGTGCCGTTACTGCGCGAGTGCGGTGCGCAGCGCTTCGCCGGAGAGCCAGCCCATATCGCCGAAGCCATTGACGTAGCGCGCTTCGGTCACGCTCAGGCACCACGTATGAAAGTCCGCGAGCTGCAGATACTCCTCAGCTTGCGGATGCCGCGCAACATAGGCTTGCCGCGCCGCCGCTTCGTCATCCGGTTGCAGAGTTCCGAGCAGCGTCACGCGCGCACTGGCCTGTGGGTCGTCGGCAGCCGTTTCGCGGACGAGCAAACTGGCACGTGGATCGCTTCGGAGATTGCGCGTGTGTTCGGCCAGCTCGCTCAGCAGCAACAACGGCTGCCCGTGTGCATCCGTCGCGTACGACACCACGGACGCAAACGGCCAACCCCCGCGACTGATCGAAAGCGTTGCCAACGTCGCATACCGCTCGGAGATGAGCAGCTGCGACAACGTCGGCGGCCGACTCACGCCTACTTCAGTTCGAGCCGCACTGCGACCTGAGAGCGACAGTGCGCCCTCGTCACTTTGGCTCGTGCTTCAGCGCCGCCGAGTTTATGCAGTACCTCAACCCGGTCGGGTTCGGGCCATCCTCGAACACATGGCCGAGATGGCCACCGCAGTCGCTGCACATGACTTCGGTACGGACCATGCCATAGCTGCGATCCATCTCGGTGTCTACCGCCTCGGCATCAGCCGGCGCCCAGAAGCTTGGCCAGCCCGAGCCTGATTCGAATTTCTCATCCGAGCGGAACAGCAGCTTGCCGCAGCCTGCGCAGCGGTACTCGCCGGGCTCTTTGGTGTGGGCGTATTCGCCCGTGAACGCGCGCTCGGTGCCCTTTTCGCGCAGCACGTGGTACTGCGCTGGCGTCAGCTCAGCTTTCCACTCCGCATCAGACTTCTGGATCTTGTTCGGCATACGCCTATTGTCACGCAATTGGGTAGCTCATCGGCGCAATCTCGTCCACGCTGGCGTGGTTCCAACGCCAGTCAGCCACCCCGGCCCAGGCCTGCTCACCGGAGGCCTGCACCTGCTCGAGCAGCCTCGCCTCATCCAGCGCAACGGCGCTGCTCCCCGCGATCAGCGTGCGGCCGTTCACGATGACCGTGTCGATGTCACCGCCCGAGCCGTACTCCACGAGCGACTTGATCGGATCACGCACCGCGCCAAAGTGGACCTTGCGCAGGTCGACGATCACGATGTCGGCGCAACAGCCAAGGGCAAGCCGACCAAGGTCGTCACGGCCAAGTGCTTTGGCCCCGCCGAGTGTGGCGGCGTCGAACACGTCGTGCGCTTCACCCACGCGAAAGCTGCCATCGGCGAATCGGCACATCAGTCCGGCCAGACGCATCTCCGAGATCAGATCCTGCGGAAACGTGTCGGTCCCCAGCGCGACATTGATGCCCAGCGCCCGATAGCGCGCAAGCGACTCGAGCATCACGCCCATCTTGGCGTACTTGTACGGCGCATGCGCCACCGACGCCCCGGAAGCCGCGAGGAGCTCGAGGTCGTCGACGTACGGATAGTGCGTCCACGAATGGCGCGCGTGAAACACGCAATGGCCGAGCATGACGTCATCCTTCAGGAAGCCGATCTCGTGCAACAGCTGCAATGACGTCCACTGATGCTCGCGCAGCATGCGCTGGACCTCGAGAAGGTTCATTGCCGCGTGGAGCGAAATCCGCAGGCCACTTTCGTCCGCGGCTTTGCGCGTGGCCTTCAACAGCTCGACCGAGCACGTGTCGAGTTGTGCCGGGAACAGCATGCAGCGGACTCGCCCACCGTGTGCGCCATCGTGCTCTTTGGCGAAGTCCAATGCGCGCTGGAGCCCCGCCTCACCCGAGCTGGGATCGTCGTCGAGCTGAATGCGACCGCCTTCGTCGAACACGTACGAGTACGACTTGAACGCCGGCCCCAGGTATACGCGTGCACCCACCTCACCCACGACCCGCACGAGCTCAGTGGCGTTGCGGGAACCGACATCCAGGATCGTGGTCGCCCCACCGCGGATCGCCGACCAGATTCCGTACAGCTGCTCGACATCTGCTCTGGCGTTCGCTCGTGACTCGGCCGCCCCGCGGCGGGGGACCGAGTACGCGTAGAAGTTGGCGCCGAAGTAGTCGGCTTTGGTGTGGTCGAGGAAGAAGGTATGCGGCGCATTGCTGCCGAGGTGCAGGTGGGTGTTGATCAGGCCTGGCATGACCAGCCGGCCGCTGGCATCAATGCGTTTGTCGGCATCGCCGTCGAATCTCCAGCCTACGTGGATGATGCGATCGTCCTCGAAGACGACCACACCGTCCCGCCACAGCTCGTGTGAACGCCTTTCACGGTTGAAGCCAACCACCCAGCCGCCCTGAATCAGCGTGCGCACGCTCAGATCACCTCCAGGTAATCGCGGTCAGCCAACTCTGGAAAGCTCGCTGTAGGCAGGGTCTGATACCAGTACGCCACCGACGCGATATCGCACTGAAGCGGCAAATACCGTCCATCGGGCCGCCAGCCGAGCGCCTGCAACGTCACGCGCAGACGCTGTTGGAACCTGATCGGATCCATGACGTGCCAGCGGTACATCCCGAAGCGCATCTGAGTTCGGTACAGCCCGTCTGGCCGCGACACCTGATGCATACCCAGAAATGGCGTGGTGTAGGTGACATACTGGCCATCGACGTCCCAGTCGTAGGCGCCGCCAAAGTAGTCTTCAGTTCCGGTGCCGCAGATGGTCGGGAAATCCCCGTCATCGTCGATGAAGAACTTGATCTCGCCTTCGCCCCACCAGCCGGAGTTCGTGACACCGACGGCAAGGTACGTCCCCACGTACTGCCCTTGCCCCTGGACTCCGTCCACCAGCGTGTACACGCCGCGGTATGGCAGCGGGTTCACACGCCTGAACTGCGCGTGAAAATACGCCGTCTCGGGCGGCACTTCTTCGAGCGCGTAGTTGACCTGGTAGTAGCAAACAAATGGCTCGCGCCCGCGGTTCTCGAGCATCAAGCGTGCAGAGGTGCGAAATGGCATCCTCCAGAAACAGTTCAGCCCGTTGTTCGGATTCACCGCCACTGGCAAGGAGCTGACCTGTGCGAAGGGACCCCACCCCGAGCAGAAGAAGTCGCCCAAGGGACATTCCACTGAGGCTTGGGGCTGTTCGTCCCAGTAGGCTCGCAGAATGATGTCGCGGCTGATGCGCCGGCCCGTAAACCACGTGCTTTGGATGGCGCCCGATCCCTGGATGTTCGCCAGCTCAAATGTGGTGCCCGGCTCGATTCGCACCGAGGGAGAGAGCTTCCAACCCTGCCCGAGGTCTCGCGCCGCGTTCGCGCCCGTCCCCTCGGTCGCCTGACCACCTTGCCCCGGCGCGCCAGTGAAGTTCTCCGGACTGATGGATCGCGTCCGCGCTGAGGAGAGCTGCGCCAGATGGTCCAGTTCCACTCTGGTGAGAGTACGCTAGCAACCTGATGCCGCCGCCGTTCCGCGCCGATCAGGTTGGCAGCCTGTTACGTCCAGCTTCTGTGCTGATTGCCCGGCAGGACTACGCGGCAGGCTCACTGTCACGCGAGGCGCTGCGAGCTGCCGAGGACGCCGCGATCTTGTCCGCCCTGGAAGGCCAGCGGCGCGTCGGTTTGGAGATCTTTACCGACGGTGAATTCCGCCGCCAATCCTGGATTACGGACATGGCCGATTCGGTGGGCGGCTTCGTGCCGCAGAGCCGCACGGTCGAATGGCAGGGGCCAGGTGGCGGGGCGGAGCCCAGCACCTCGAGCGTTGTCGGCGCGAGACTCGAGCCGCGCCGCCGCCTGACTGGCCAGCAGGCCGCATTCCTCAAACAGCACTCCCCAGGCCCTATCAAGATGACCGTACCCGCGCCATCCAACTTCTGGGTGGTGAGCTGGAAAGTCGGCGTAAGCGACCAGGCGTACGCGAGTCGCTCGGCGATGCTGCAGGACGTGGTGAACATCGTGCGGCATGAGGTCGTCGCGCTCCTTGACGATGGCGCGGACTACGTGCAGCTGGACGCGCCCTTCTACGGCGTGTTCATCGATGCGCGTTATCGTGACGGGCTGCGCCAATCTGGAGTGGACCCCGACGCAGCGCTGCGCGAGGTTGTTGCTGCCGACAACGCGGCCATTGCCGGTTTGCGCCGCGACGATGTGACGTTTGGCCTACATATTTGTCGCGGCAATTCGCGCAGCCGCTGGCTCTATGAAGGTAGCTACGACCAGGTCGCCGAAGCGCTGTTTTCGGGGCTCGACGTTGATGCGTTCCTACTGGAATACGACTCACCCCGCGACGGTGACTTCAGTCCCTTGCGTTTTGTTCCGCGCGGCAAGACGGCGGTCTTGGGCCTCGTCAACACGAAAGCGCCTGAACTCGAGAGTGTTGACGCGCTGCGCCGCCGCCTCGACGAAGCGGCTGGCGTGCTGCCGTTGGAACAACTCGCGCTGAGCCCCCAATGCGGCTTCGCCTCGGTGGCTCAAGGCAATCTGCTGAGCGAAGACGACCAGTGGCGCAAACTCGAGCGCGTGGTCGAAACCGTCCACCAGGTCTGGGGCTAAACGCCGTCCAAGCCGCGCGAAGCACGGCTCAATAGGGCAGCCAGCGGCGTCCCTCGATCAGCCCTCGCAGATACGCCAGCTGCCCAACATGCTGCGTGCAATCGTTGACCACGCTAACCAGGCGAACACCGACCGTAACCGGTGGATCCCACCGCCGATCGATCACGCGGTCCATGTCCGCGCATGAGAGCCCCGCCAGGTAGTCCATGGTCCGTGCATGCACGGCCGCGTGGTACTCCACGAGCAGCGCCGCCGACTCCGGCCGGATCGCCGCAACCTCGGCTGGCCCGTACCCATAGCCTGTGTCCCCCATGTCGCCCGGTTTGCCAAACCGATCGTGCCAACCGTCCTGGATCCACGCCTGCGGCCGGCCGGCAAGCTCGGACACGTGGTCGTCGTGCACACGAGTCAGGTGCCAGGCCAGCCACGCTACTGAGTTGGCGTGCTCCGCTGGCCGAAACCCCAGTTGCTCCACGGTCAGGCCTTCCAGGGCCTGGCGAAGGTCTTCATCCACCCGCTTGAGCCCATCGACGATGAGGTCTTTGCAGTCCATCAGGCCTGCAACCTATCCATCGAGGCTGCCCACAGGCAACCCCTCGCAGCTGCGCAGCTCAAGCACCGCAAGGCGACGGCGGGTACTGCGACAGGTCCGTGTTCGGCCCGCAGAACATGGTGGATTGCCCGTTCGCGGTGAGTTGCAGCATGTTGCCGGGCAGCATCGTGAACTCCACGTCTGCGCCCTGGTCGCCGAAACCACCTGGATCGCTGGTCGCTTCGACAACGCCGCTCAATGTCGCATCGTCCTGTCCTTGCGGGTGCAGAAGCAGAATCGACGCAATCCCGCCATCAGTAATC
The DNA here is from genome assembly GCA_019239775.1 of Chloroflexota bacterium. GTDB lineage: Bacteria > Chloroflexota > UBA6077 > UBA6077 > CF-72 > CF-72. The sequence goes on along the minus strand of JAFAZN010000340.1, from coordinate 4,036 downwards.
TCGTTGTTCACGATCATGTCGCACGGCGGCGGGTTCTGTTTGTTTGTCAAGGTGTCCTGGCACCAGGTGTAGGTGCGCCACTGCACGATCGCGTTGCCTGCCTGGGGGAACGCATCGGACCGGCTGATCAAAACGCCCGCGCCGTGATGCGACCAGCTCCCAACGTACATGCCTGGAATGGGCGCCAGCTCAGCATCCTGCGCCGTCGCACCCGCTGCTGGCAACGCCGCCGCGAGTGCAAGGACGAAAACGGTGCCAATCCGCAAGAGCTTCCGCAACACCTGCACGAAGATAGCACTGCAGGCGGATCGCCGACCGAAGCGCCGCTGTGTGCGTTGGTCCGTACAATCCACGCGTGGCCATCGCCACGCCATCCTCAGTCGATGAGTGGCTTGACCGGCTGCGCAATCTTGCACCGCTGGTAGAGCAATACCGCGACGAAGGCGAGCGCGAGCGCCGACTGCCTCAAGCCCTGTTCCAGGCCCTGCGTGACGCGGGCTTCTTCAGCCTCTGGGTTCCGCGCAATCTCGGCGGTGCCGAGGTGGACGTCGAAACGTCGATGCGCGTCGTCGAGGAGCTTTCGCGTCTCGATGGCGCGGTTGGCTGGAACGTGATGATCGCCGGCAACACGAGCATCCTCTGGGCGAATCTTGCGCCCGAGGTAACCGCCGACATGCTCCGCGAGCGCCCCGGCCATGTCATCGCTGGCACCGTCACTTCTGGTTCGGGAACGGCCTATCCCGTCTCAGGCGGCGGCTTTCGAGTTACCGGCCGCTGGCCGTTCGCCAGCGGCTGCCAGCAAGCTGATTGGCTCGTATCGGTGTGTCACATCGTGGACGATGGCCAGCCACGCCGCGCGCCCGACGACACGCCCCAGCCCTACACGTTCGTACTGCCCGCCACGGATTGCGAGATCGTCGATACCTGGGACACCGTCGGCATGCGCGGCACCGGCAGTCACGATTTCCAGGTGGACGATGTGTTCGTGCCCGCCGGCCGCCACTTCGTGGCCCGAGGCGGCCGCAGTTATCAATCTGGGCCACTCTACAACACGACCTTCTATCACCTGTGGGCACCAAACATCGCCGCCGTCGCGCTGGGTATCGCGCGAGCCGCGATTGACCTCTTCGTCGAGCTCGCCGCCACCAAGAAGCCATCGCGCAGCGCTGTCGTGCTTGCGCAACGTGAAACCGTGCAGGAAAAGGTTGGCCAGGCGGAAGCTCTGGTCCGCACCAGTCGCGCCTTCTTGTACGACACTGTCCGTCAAACCTGGCCGTTGCTGGTTGCGGGCCAGCCCATCCCGGAGCAACTGACGGCCCTGAACCGTCTAGCCGCCTCGACCGCCGTGGAGTACTGCAATGCTGCCGTCGACCTGGTCTTCACCATGTCCGGCACCACCTCTGTCTATACCCGCGGCCGCATCGAACGTTGCTTCCGCGACGTGCACGTCGTGCGCCAGCACGCGGTAGTGTCCCCCAACGGCGTAATCCAAGCCGGCCGCCAGTTCCTGGGCCTCGGCCTATCGTGATCCGCTATCTCTGCCCCGGCAACACCAATTCCAGGCAGCGCCGACGGCCCCCGACCGCTGCGTGTCGGCAGTCATGCCGCGGCGCGCAACGCTGGTCGGCCTAGTCCAGCGCCACAAAAAGACAGTGGTAGGGTCGCCCTACAGCGTTCTTGGAACGGTGCCCTTTGCCGCTGACGTCCTCCACAAGGACGATTTCACCTGCTTTGATGGTTCGGCTCTGGCCGTCACTGGCCGTGATAAGCGCGTCACCGTCGAGGTGCACGACGTACTGTCGTCGCGGCGCGACATGCCAATCCAGGTCATAGGTGACAGGCATCTCGCGAAAAATGATGCCGCTGGCCGGCATGCGGCTGGAGGCAGGCCCACCAATGGTCTGCTCGGTCCAGTCGACCTGAATATCCCGCCAGTGGGACTCGCCCTGCTCGTCTTCGTAGAGGTTGTGAATGCGCACGCCACTAGAGTAAGCGCTTGCCACCGAAACGCCCGCGCGAGAGCCGGAGCCAGATGTTCCACTTGAGGACGTTGTTTACAGCGGATTCGAACAATGTGAGCCCATTGCCCAGTCCTTCCATCCGTGGCGTAGCGCAATTTCCCGAGTGCGACGCAGCGTGGGTACCTCGTGATCAGCAACCGTCCGGCCGGAAGCTTGTTCCCCAGCGCCGCTGTGGGTCCACATTCGTGCTCGTATGTTCTGAGGAAGTCCGAGAGCGGCAGTGCGCTCTTCGTCGCCGACACAGGGGCGGATGTAGAGCCATTCGACCTTCGTGTAACTGGGTGCTTCGCACCGCGTTTCCGATTACGACCGCGGTCGGGGACGTTTTCGTTCCAGACTTCCGGTTGCTGAACCCTTGGGTGTCACCGATGCCCTAGAGCATCCGAGTGATGTTCGTCTGGTGGTGGTGATCGGTCCGCGAAGGCGATGCTGCGCCCCGCGTGGGAGGACTACCGGCGAGCCTTGACAGATCGCGCACCGATCAGTTTCGTGCGCTGGACCGGTCTACACTTCCGAGACCGGCTGACCGAGGGGCATTGGCGCGATGCGGAAACTGATCTACGGCATGAACTTGACGCTGGATGGCTATGTCGCCGCGCCCGGCGACGACCTCGGCTGGAGCGGGCCGAGCGACGAGCTGTTTCAGTGGTGGCTCGATGAGGAGCGGGCGATCGGCCTGTTGCTGTACGGGCGCAAGCTGTGGGAGACCATGAGTTCCTACTGGCCCACCGGCGACCAGCAGCCCAATGCCACCCCGGCGCAGATCGAGTTCGCGCGGAACTGGCGGGACACGCCGAAGGTGGTGTTCTCCTCGACGCTGCGGAAGGTCGACTGGAACGCCCGCCTGGTCACCGGCGACGCGGTCGCGGAGATCACCCGGCTCAAGGCTGAAGACGGCGAGCCGATGAGGGTTGGTGGTGCAACGCTCGCCGGGGCGGCCATGCGGGCCGGGCTGATCGACGAGTACACGATCGTCACCCACCCGCTCCTGGTAGGCGGTGGCACGCCGTTCTTTACCGCGCTGGATAGGTGGGTGAACCTGGACCTGGTGGAGACGCGGACGTTTCCCGGCGGAGTGGTTCTGACCAGGTACGAGACGAGGCGCTAGGCGCGCTTTCTCAATGGTTCGGCCGCCTCGGGCGCGTAGCGAGAAACGTGGTCGGACCAAGTCAATCGGGACGACTTCGGATGCGAACCAGCGCCTTCGAGCGACGCTGACGCTGGGGCAGCCGTGCCGAGAATGCCATCACGCCTGCCGGATGAGCGGGTGTTGCTGCGCGCGCGGGCGTCCCCGGGCTGCTTCTTCTGATGAAGTCGGCTGCACGCTGGTGCACTTGCGCCTATGGCTGCCGACGAGGTCATCGTGGTATCAGTCGAAGTTGGCGGGGTATACTCGCCGCGTCCCGGGGCGTGGCGCAGCCTGGTAGCGCGCTGCAATGGGGTTGCAGAGGTCGAGCGTTCGAATCGCTCCGCCCCGACTGTCAAAGTTAAGGCCGGCGTAGCCCAATCGACTGATGTCGCGGACGGCCTACCCGGACAGCCGGCTTACCGCACGTCGAATGATTCGTGCGGCATTCGCATGGCGCGCGGGCAGTACGTCGAAAACCAGGGCGTTTCGTTGGGTCTCCATCGCAATCGAGCTACCGAGTTCTTCTCGCTTCCCGCAATCGCCGCGAGCAGCTGGGCGGTGGCGTGACTGGGTTGGCGATTCTGCTTGTTCCACTTTGACTGTGCAGCCAACGGCACCATCATAGACAGAGTCGAAGTCGCACATGGCTGCGTGCGTCGCGTGAGCTGACACTTCCTCCCACGGAGCGTATCTCCAACTAGTCCATGCACTGACAAGAACAACGCAGATCAGCAGGTTCTGAGCCGGCCGCATCCAGATGCAATTCGCAATTCTAGATGGCGTTTAGCGAACCCGCAGTTTTGCGCCAAGCGCTAGGCGCTAGTCGGATTCTCAGGTGCCCGTCTCGTCGCTCCTGTCATTCGCCACGCTGGCAAGCCGAACCGAG
>JAFAZN010000198.1 GCA_019239775.1 Chloroflexota bacterium | reverse complement strand
GGGCCGGTGCGCGGCTCCACTGGTGCCAGCAGCCGCTGCGCGAACGCGTAGGGGTCCTCGTCATCGAGGACAGTCCACGCGAGCAGCGTCGCATGATCGAGGAGAAAGCCTTCGAGGTCAGCAGGTGTAGGCCGCACGACCACATAGCGCGCCTGGCGCGGATCGGCGGGCAACAACACGGACGCCACGTCGAAGGCCAGTACTTTACGTAATAGCATCGCCGAGCGCGTGCGCGCCAGCGGTTCGGCCAGTGACGAGTCGCCGCGCAGGAAGCCCAACGCGTTCCGCACAGCTTCGCTGTACTCGAGGGGGTTCGTGCGTCGGAGCGCGTCTAGCCCGAACACATCGCGCGCCAACTGACGGGCCTGGTCTGCCAGCATCTCGTTGCGAAAGGGGCCGATGAACTCCGCGTCGTCGGCTTCGAGGCCGGTGCTCAGCTCCAGGCGAGGTTGCGCGAGCGGTCGGCCACGCGTAGAAATGCGCGGCTTTGGCAGGCGAATCCAGTACCGCGGCGTGCGCTGCTGCCGCACAGTGTTGAAGCGCGGCTGCAGGCGACGGATCTCGCGATCTTCGAAAATCAGCGCTTCGAGGTCCGTCGGGCATTGAGTTGTGTCCACGGCCTCGACGCGGCCAACGAGCCCCTCCAACCGCCGTGTTGGCCCGAGTGGACGATTCACATAGGCACCGACTCGCGATCGCAGCCGACGCGCCTTTCCAACGTAGAGCGGTTGCTGCTCGGCATCGCGCATCACGTACACACCGGGTTCGTCCGGCACGGCGCGAGCCGTTGAGCCGCGGCGCAGCGCCATCCCCTGGCCAGCGCTGCCTGCCTCACCTGGTGCGCCCATCGCCAGTAACCGGCTGCCGATCAACGCCAGCACACGCGCCTCTTCGGCCGTGGTCGTGACGGTGGTGACGCCAATGCCCAGTTCGGCGGCGACCAATGCCAGCGTCGGCTTGCCTTTGAGACTCAGGTAGCTGGTGGCGAGGTCGTTTGCGTCCAGAAGGATGGGTTCAGCAAGTGCGAGACCGTGTCGGCGCGACTCCGCGGCAAGAAACGCCCATGTGAGGTGAACGTCCTGGGCCAGGATCGGCCGATCGCCGAGAAAACGCTTCAGGTCACCGACGACGTTCCCAAAGGTTGGCTGATCGTTCAAAACCTCGGGGTCGACACCTGCCCGCTCCGCCACGTAACGCGGAACCCGTTTTTGAGGATTGAGAACCAAGTCGAAACGCTCGACAACCTGGTCGCCGGCCACGCGAAGCGCCGTGACGCGTACGAGCTGGCCGCGACCAGGCGTGGGACCGGTTGCCACGAGCGCAAGCGCGGTGAACTCGCTTGCGATGGCAGCCGCGTGGCGCAACGACCAGCGTCCATCGGGGTTGCGCTCGAGCCGTTCGTCCTCGAGCAGAGGCGCGGTGAACCTGGGGCGCAATGCAACGGGCGGCGCACCGCCGTACACGTGCGCGAGCAGGACCTCCTCGTCAACTGTCCCGGAGGTGGTCAGTAGTGCGACCGCGCGATCCCGCAGCGCGAGCGCAGAGAACTCGGCGGGAGCCACGCGAGCCAGCTCAGCCGGTTGCGAGCAGTGCGCGCACCTGGTCGGCAAGCCACGGCTCGCTCCACATCGTGCTGGCGTCGCCCGTGGCAAGCGGTCCGAGACGCTGCAGGTGCAGGATGCCCTTCTGATCGATCAGAAACGTCGACGGCAGCGCGCGCACACCGTAGGCGCGAGTCGCCGTGCCGTCCTCGTCGATGACGGCGTACAGGCGCAGGCCGTACTGCTGTTCGAAGGTCTGGATCTGCGGCGCATCCTCTTGGAGGTCGACCGAGTACAGTCGAAACGGCTGGTTATTCAGCTCATCCGCGAGCTGTTGCAGACCTGGCATTTCCGATTTACACGGCTCACACCAGGTGGCCCAGAAGTTCACCAGTACCACCTTGCCGCGATCGGCCCGAAGATCCGACGTTCCCCCGCCGACGACCGGCAACGCAATTGCTGGCGCAGGCGCGCCGACCTGGGCAATGCCAGGCGCGGTGGTGCTCTGGGCGGGCTGGAGCAGCGTGAACCAGACCGCGGCCGCCACCGCCAGCGCGACGACGATGAACCCGCCGCCGAGAAGCAGTCGCCGCTGACGCCACATGGTGCCGAAGTGTACCCGCGGCCCCGTCACGTGCCTGGTCTGATCTGATCTGATAGATTCACAGCCGCTGTGTCCGACTCGGTCGAACTCGTCGCTCGGCTCATGGCCGCGGATGGCCGTCAGCGCGAAGCGCTTCTGCGCGAAACCGATTCGGCGGACCTCGCGGCTGCCTTCGGGGTTCTTGGCCACCGCCGCGAAATAGCCGCTGCCGAGATCCTCGCATTGGTCGACGAGGCGGTGAGCGATCGTGGCCTGCGCAAGACGGCCCGCCGCGAACTCCATCGGTTGCGATCCATGGGCATTGAGCCGCCGGCCGTTACACGTACGTCGCCCGAACCTGCGACTGAAGGCACGCCGCGCACCCTCGAAATTGCCGAAGCGTGGGCGACCGACATTGACCCGGGTGGCTCGCGGGCGATCTGGCTGCTCGCCAATCGGCCGCTTGGTGGCGCCTGGTTTGCCGCCCTGCTGCTCAACGACCAAACCGGCTTGCAAGACATGAGTCTGGTCGATACCACGCGCAAGCGGTATCAGCGCGAGTTCGAGGCGGCCAGGCGCGGAGGCGGCGTCTGGGTGACCTTGCCGGGTGACTACGGCCTGCGCCTCATTCGTGAAGCGCTCGATCTTTCGCGGGAGCTCGGCGGTGGCCCACCTGCGCGGTACCAGGCCTTCCGCGAAGTGTTCGGCGAAGCGCCTGGGCCGCCTGAGCGCGGCCTGGTGTTCGAGACCATCAGCCCGGTCGAAATCAACTTCAATCCTGGCTGGCTCGACGAATCAACCCGCCTGCTGGGCGAGCCCGAAGTGGCAGGCTGGTACGTGCCGGTTCCCGCTGATCTTCGATCGCGTGCTTTGGAGGTGGCGCGGGCACCCTCTGCCGGCCTGCTGGTGCCTGGCCATACGCCTGAGCAGCAAGCGATGCAGCTGGTCGCCGACGCCGCGCGGGAAGCCTTTTCGCCGGTGGTGCGCCGCGGCTTGCGCCGCCGACTCGAAGAGACTGGCTACATCTTCTTACAAACCGACCGTTTGGGCGTCGCGCGGCTGGCCGCGGCGGCTGCTCGGGCGCTCGATGATGGCGGGCTGTCGCCCGAACGGCATCCGTTTGCACGAATGCTGCTGGCGGCTGGCCTGGCACGCCTCGTTGGCGGAGAGACGGTTGGCTCGCGCCGCGCGCCTGAGGTGCTGCTGGAGCTCGTCGGCCGAGCGGCCGACCAGCAAGCGCAGGGCGGCCCGGTGGAAACCCGCCCAAGCGGCCTGATCCTGCCCCGCTAACCGCCGCCCGAGCTCTGGTCACGTGTTCCCCACTGGTTGTGTTTCCCTGAGGTGTGGCGCTCACGGGCGTACAGTGCCGAGCGCTCTGCGCAGAAGACGAACTCTTCTTACTGGGCGAACCAGAAACTCACCAGCGCAGAGAGCGAGAACTCCCCGGGCGGGCTAGTTCGTGTGAAATCCGCGGAGGCGCTTGGCGCGACTCGGGTGGCGCAACTTGCGCAGGGCAGTGGATTCGATCTGCCGAATGCGCTCGCGGGTGACGCCGATCTCACGCCCAATGGCGGTAAGCGTATCGTCGCAGTCGTCGGTGAGCCCGAAGCGTCGCTCGATCACGCGTCGTTCGCGCGGTGTCAGCGTGAGCAGTGTGTCGCGAATCTGATCGGCCAGGAGGCGCTGCTCAGCCACCCATTCCAGGCTCACCGCGTTCTCATCGGCGACCACATCGGAGAGCCGGGTGTCCTGGTCATCGCCAATGAACCCGTCCAGAGAGACTGGCTGCGGCAGCACCTGGTTCAGCTCGCGCACGCGTTCGGCTGAGAGCTGCAACGCGGCGCCGATTTCCTCCTCGGTCGGCTCGCGGCCGAGCTCTTGGTGCAGCTGCGCCGAGATGCGCGCCATGCGATTGACGACGTCGTACAGGTGCACAGGGATGCGGATGGTCCGCGCATCGTCGGCGATCGCGCGCGAAACCGCCTGCCGAATCCACCACGTCGCATAGGTGCTGAACTTGAAGCCGCGGCGCCAATCGAACTTCTCGACGGCGCGCAGGAGCCCGAGATTGCCTTCCTGGATCAGATCGATCAGCGGAACGCCGCGGTTCGAGTATCGTCGTGCAACGCTAACTACAAGCCGCAGGTTTGCATCAGTCAGCGCTTCGCGCGCAGCCGCGCCCTCGCGTACCGCCCCTTCGAGATCATCGCGCTCGTCATCATCCAGCGCGTCGGCTTGCAGGCGCTCGGCCGCTTCTCGTCCGCGCTCGATGGCTTGCGCCAGGCGGACCTCGTCGGGACCTGTCAGCAGCGGCACGCGTCCAATCTCACGGAGGTACAGCGGCAGCACCTCTCCGTTCGTCTCAGCCGCTGCTTCGACGACAGTATCCGTGCCCGAGTCTAACGAACGTGCCACAGGCAGGAGCGTATCGCTCGCGCTTGGCGCACTTCACCGTTCGCTTGAACGGTCCTGTGAGCCGAGTTCCACCGACACCCGTGTAGGGTTTTCCGCCGGCCGACTTGATAGATTATTCTCGCGGGGTCCCAACAGCCAGTAGCGCCTCGTCGTCAAGACGGAACGGCAACCAGTCGGCCATGTGCCGCGCACCGAGTCGCTCATAGAACGCGATCGACGGCTCGTTCCACGCGAGCACCTGCCACTCCATGCGCGCGCACTGGCTCACGACGGCCTCTCGGGCGCAGGCGCGAAACAACGCCATACCTGCGCCATGTCCGCGCTGCTCGGGCAAAACGAAGATGTCCTCGAGGTACAGCGTGGGTCGTGCTCGGAAGCTGGAATACGTGAAGAAGTAGAACGCGTAGCCGACGAGTGCGCCGTCAAGGTCGGCCAGCAGGATCTTGAATCGCGGTGGATCGCTGAACGCATCGGCTGCAAGACGCTGGCGCGCCGCGGCATCGGGACGGGCGAGCTTCTCGTAGTCGGCAAGTCCGTCGATCAGATCGAGCCAACCTGAAACGTCTTCACGACGTAGTGCGCGGATCGCCAGACTCATCGCGGCGCTTCCAGGTCGCGCATGACGAGTCCCGCCGGCGGCTTGGGATAAAAGTACGTCGACTTCTCAGGCATCAGGTCACCGGCATCTGCAACGGCCAGCACGCCGCTTACCGGTGTCGGGTTGAGAAAGAAGGCGACTGACGCCCGGCCTTGACGCACCGCCGCCGCTGCCTCGTGCGGGTCACGCGCGTACTGGAGCACGTCCTCGCGTGGGCGGCCGGTCTCACTGACAAGCGGATCCACCAGCAGCGCGTGGAGAAGGCTGACGTCCAGAGACTTCCAGGCGTCGGAACGCTCTGGCGGCAATGCGCCGGGCGGCGGCTTGCGCCCCCGCAGCTCCAGGATTCCGAACAAATCTGGCTGGCCCAGGCCATAGACGCCGAAGCTCGGTCCGGCGCGGCCGCTACTTGCCAGTTGCTGGATGAAGGCATCCAGCTGTTCGGCCGGGGCGTTCTCCCAGACCGGGTAGTACTCGACGTGGAAGACCTCACCCCAACGTGTCTCAGCCTCCTCCAGCGTGAGTTGAGGATCGAGCCCAACGAGCAGGCGGTGCGTTGGCAGCACCAGCAGGCCCGGGTCATCTGCCCACGAAATTGCTGCCAGGACGCCTCCGACCCCGGGCACCTGCGGTTCCGCGGCCTTGAGCGCCAGGCTCGTCTCGTACCGATGGTGGCCGTCGGCGATGTACAGCGGATCGGCCATGGCGAACGCACGCTGAAGCGACGCCACCAGCTCCGGGTCATCCAACGCCCACACCCGGTGCTGTTCCTCGCGCCAGGTGAACTCGACCGTCGGTGAGCGGGACTCCGCCGCCGACCAGGCCTCGTCCAGCTCGGGCGGCTTCTCACGCGCGAGGAGCCAGATCGGGCTCGCGTTCAGATGCGTCGCCCGCATCAGCTCCAGGCGATCGGCTTTCGGCCCGGGCATAGTGTGCTCGTGCGGCAATGCGACGCGGGCGGACCACGGTTCGACGGCAACCTCGGCCAGCAGGTCGCGTCGACGGACCGTCACGTTCGCATACGAGTACTCAGTTTCGGACAGGTAGTACGAAGCCCGAGGATCTGGCCGAAGGACGCCCGCATCACGCCACCGTTGGAGGCAGCCTGCTGCCGCCGTGTAGCGGCTGCCGGCATGGCCGGGCTCGTCTACTGGAAGCTCGAGCCGCACGACGTTGTGCTCGGATGCCGCCAGCAGTTGCTGTTGCTCTTCTGGGCTGATGACGTCATACGGCGGACTCACCAGCAGCTCGAGCTTCGCGGCCGGCGCGGCGTAACGCAGACCTGCAAATGGGAGTACCGGAGGCATGGCGTGGTGCGATGTTAGGAGAGTTGACATCCGGACTACCGGAGTTGGGACTCGCCTAGGAACGCGGCCGAGAACCCGCCGAGATGGGCGTGAACTACTTGCCGCGTTCCTAGGCGCAATCTACAGCAGAAGTTCGGCCGACTGCGACACGGGCTGCGAAGCGGCTTGTCGGCCGAACTTCTAGATATACTGCGCCCAAGTTTGACAGTCGGGGAGGCGGGCGTGCGTCTGTACCGTAGTTCCCTCCACTTCGTCGTGCTCAGAGTTGCGGCGGTAATTGCCCTCGGCCTCCTGATGACGGCGTGCGGTGGTAATGCGGCTGCGCCGACGGCGACGCCCGCGGCCACAACGCCGGCAGGCGCAGCGCCGGCGCCGAGTCCACCGCGGCCGGCACTGGCTTCGCCGGTGGCATCACCCTCGGCGGCTGTGGTGTCGTCGAACACGGCCGCGCCGACAGCCACCGCGGAAACGGCGTCTGAGTCGTACGAAGTGCAGTCCGGGGACACGCTGGCGACGATTGCTCAGCAGTTCTACGGCGATCCGACGCAGTGGCGGCGCATCTACGACGCCAATAAGGACACCATTGGCGCCGACCCTGACAAGTTGAAGCTTGGCAGTAAGCTGTCGATTCCGCCCAAGCAATCCTGACGACGTAACGCGATTGCGACGCGGAATGGCGTCGGGGCGACCCTACGATTTGAAGCGAGTCCTGTATGGTCGTCCGCCTGCTGCTGGTGCTGTGCTGCGTCTTTGCTTTCGGGCTGAGCGCGTGCGGCGGCGGTCCCAAGGCGCAGACCGCCGATCTGGCTGCAATCCATCAACCGACGCCTGATCCGACGTTAGACGCGGTGGTGCGCGACTTGCCACGCACGCTTGCAGGTGTTGCTCCGACCGATACGCCCACGCCGAAGCCAATCGTGGTGCGCCAGCCACCTGCGCCTGTGCCGACTAGGCCAGCTGCGCCAACGCCGAAGCCCGCACCGCCCAAGCCGACAGCCACGCCATCACGCCGCTAAGGCGCGCTCGTGCGGAGCGGGAATCACGTTCGCAGCGCGGACGTTCGTAGTTGCATACGTATACTCCGGACTGCTTAAAGGATCGAACAGTACTGAACAATGACCTCGAACGGAATTGCACAAGTCCCTGAAGACTGGGACGTCGTCATCATCGGCGCGGGACCAGCCGGTATGGCCGCAGCGCTGTACACAGGCCGCGCCAAGCTCAAGACCCTGCTCCTGGATCGTGCCGGCCTCGGCGGCGGCCAGCTGATGAATACCGAGCTCATCGAGGACTATCCGGCGATCAAGTCGATCACCGGCAGCGCCATGGCCGACGATATGGTCGAGCAGATTCGCGAGTTCGGCGTGGAAATCACCTACGGCGAGGTCACCGCTTTCGAAGCCCGCGGTAATCGGCGCATCGTCAAGACCGAGGATGGCACCGAATACGTGACCAAGACCGTCATTGTTACGACGGGGGGTCTGCCTCGCAAGTTGGACGTCACTGGCGAGCAAGAGTTCGCTGGCCGCGGTGTGAGCTACTGCGCGATCTGTGACGGTGCCTTTTTCAAGAACCAGGTCCTGGCCGTGATCGGCGGCGGTGACAGTGCGGTCGAGGAGGGCACCTTCCTCACGCGCTATGGCGAGAAGGTCTACATCATCCATCGCCGCGACGAGTGGCGCGCCCAGAAGCTGCTGCAAGAGCGCGCGCTGAACAATCCGAAGATCGAACCGATCTGGAACACCGTCGTCGAGGAGATTGGTGGCGACGGGAAGGTCCAATGGTTGCGCCTGCGTGACGTCACGACCGGTGAGGAGCAGCGCGTCGACGTCGGTGGCGTATTCATCTACGTCGGCTTCATGCCGAACAGCCAGATCTTCGGGCACGAGTACCCCAAGGATGCTCAGGGCTTCGTCATCACAGACGACAAGATGGAGACGCCCGTCCCTGGCATCTACGTGGCTGGGGATGTGCGCAGCCAGTACGTGCGCCAGATCTCGAACGCAGTTGGCGACGCCACCACCGCGGCAGTTGCCGCCACGCGCTACATCGAAGAACTTGATGCCACTGGCGACACCGAGGAGGCCGAGACCGCCGAGAAGGTGCCGGTCGAGTACTGACCACGATCGAGTACGTCACGGTCGCGCACGTGGGCGACGTGCCGCCAGGCACGCTGCTCGCAGTGCAGGCCGGCGAGCGCTGGTACGCGCTGGTCAACGTTGATGGCGCGCTGCATGCCGTGGATAACAACTGCCCGCACAATGGCGGGCCGCTTTCAAAGGGCACGCTCGATGGCCAGACGGTGATCTGTCCCTGGCACGCGTGGCGCTGGGATGTCACCAGCGGCCGAAACTGTGCGCCTGGCGTTGATTGGCGCCTTCCGCGAATCCCCGTACGCGTCCTGGAGGACGGCTCGATTCAACTACCGATCATCTAACCTCTAGGCGTGCTGATCGAGCGGATCGTCGCGCCAAATCCGGGTCCGATGACCTTGACCGGTACTAACACATACCTGGTGGGCGATGGGGCCGGCAACCTGGCCGTGATTGACCCAGGCCCAGAGGACTTACCCCGACACCTCGATGCGATCCTGGCCGCTGCGCACGCGCTCGGCCGCATCACGACCGTGGTCGTCACCCATCGACACCTCGATCACCTGCCCCTGGCGATCCCGCTGTGTAAAGAGACTGGCGCCCGACTGGCCGGCCACCCTGATCTCCCGGGGGTGGAGCAGCCGTTGGGCCAGAACGCGCCTACCTTCAACGGCATGGTCGCACTGCATACGCCCGGGCATACCCGCGACAGTGTGTGCCTCTGGAATGCAAGTGAAGCCACGTTGTTTACCGGTGACCTGGTCTTGGGCAGTGGCACGGCCGTCCTGGACGATGCGCCAGGCGCTCTGACGGATTACATGTCCTCCCTGGAGCAGCTGTTCGGCCTTCGTCCACGCACGATCTACCCGGGCCACGGCCCAATCGTCCCCGACGGCGCCGCGAAGTTGACGGAATATCTCGAACATCGTCGGCTTCGCCTGCAGCAGGTCCTGGATGCGCTGGGGCACCACGGTCCGTCTACCGTCGCGGAGCTTGCCGCGGCGATCTATACCGACGTCGCGCCCAGTATGCTGCCGATGGCTGGCCGAAACGTGCGGGCCAACCTCGAGTTACTGCTCTCCGAATCTCGCATCGAACGTCTCGACGGCGATCGATGGCAACTGATGCGCTGACGCCCGCCGAGTTTTGCGCACTCGAACGCAACCTGGTTGCGGCCATGGCGATGCGGAAGAAGCGCAACATCAAGATGGACTCGGCGCAACAGCTGAAGGTCGCGCTGCTCGACCACGTCGCGGCTGCTAATCCGCCCGTCGAGCTGTTCAGCGCCGCCCTCGCCGACGCGGTCATCGCGGTTAGCGAAGGGCTTGGGACTGGTCCCGCCCAGGCGGTTGCAAGTGACCTCTTGATGGACTGGGACCTCGCGTGCGCTAGTGACGGCTTCGTCAGGTGGTTACGCTCGGCGGCAACAGAGGCCTCCCCAAACGGATAGGCGCCCACCCGCCTGTTGCGGCGATGTTGCCGAGCGAGTTGAGCCCTATACCTGCTACATGACTCTTTCCGAATCATCCAGCGGCGTTCTGGCCAGCCTCTCGAACGACCTGGCAGCAGCCGTCGCGCAGGCAGGCCAATCGGTGGTGGCAGTCCACGGCCGCCGCAGGTTTCCAGCGAGTGGCCTCGCCTGGCGCGAAGACCTCGTTGTAACCGCCTCACACGTGCTGGAGCGCGACACCGACCTCACCGTCACCACACCCGATGGAACCGAACGTGCGGCACGGCTCGTCGGTCGCGACAATGGAAGCGACCTCGCAGTCTTGAGCACGCCAGACGCCGGCCTCGTTGCCGCTGTGCGGTCTGCTGGTGGTCCGCTCAACGCGGGCGAGCTCGCGCTTGCAGTGGGTCGGCCCGGTACGCCTCAGCCGATCGCAAGTCTCGGCGCTGTCAGCTCTAGCGGTGGCGCCTGGCGGACCGCCCAGGGCGGGTTGCTCGATGCATACATTCGCGCCGACGTGGCGATGCTGCCAGGTCTGTCTGGCGGCGCGCTCGTGGACGTCAATGGCCGGTTGCTGGGGATGCTCAGCGCGCACCTTGCTGGCGGAGATCCGGTTGCGATCCCAACGGCGACGATCGACGGCGTCGTCGAGCGCATCCTCGGGGGCGGCAGCGTTCGTCGCGCCTACCTCGGCGTCAGCAGCCAGCCTGTTGAGCTCCAGCAGTTTCTGCGCGACCGTTTGGCCCTCGAACAGTCCAGCGGTTTGATGCTGCTCGGACTGGAGCCAGGTGCGCCCGCCGAACGTGATGGTCTACTGCCTGGTGACATCCTCCTGGCGATCGCTGGCCGCACGATCGAGGATGGCGAAGCGCTGCAGATGGCGCTCGGCCCCGCTGCCGTTGGCACACCCACCCCTATTCGCATCATTCGTGGCGGCGAGCTGCGCGAGATCAGCGTGGTGCCCACGCCACGCCCAGATTGAGGACTTTTCTCACATGGCAGTCGATGTACTCAGCAGCGCGACGCAAATCTCTTCAGCCCTCGGCGAGCTCACGCGCGAAGTGGCGCGCAGCGTGGTCCTCGTGCGCGGATCGCGGGGCAGCGCTGGCTCCGGCGTAGTCTGGACCGCCGCAACACCTGGTCTGGTCCTGACCAATCACCACGTGGTGCCCGTCGCAAGCGCACAGCTCACGCTCGGAGACGGCCGCCGCGTTTCTGCGCGCGTGGTCCGCCGCGCACCAGCCCTGGACCTCGCCGCACTGCGTGTAGACGATGCCGACCTGAGCCAGTTCGCCGCCCGTGTTGGCGACTCGGACGCGCTCCGCGTTGGCGATGTCGTCGTTGCGGTTGGCAATCCCATGGGCGAACGCAACGCCCCGAGTCTGGGCATCCTTGCCAGCACCCCGGACGACATCCTGCGCCTGGCGATCACCCTGCGGCCTGGCAATTCTGGTGGGGCGCTGGTGAACGCCGCCGGCGAGGTTGTCGGTATCCCGCACATGGTCACTGGCAGTGGCCTCGCGTTGGCGGTCTCGACGCGAACGGTGCGGCGCTTCCTCAATGGCGCGACCGGCGAAAGCGAGTCCGAGGGATTGGTCTGGATCTGATTCCGTACGTCGGTAGATAGATCGATAGATAGATACGCTCGTGAGGTATGCCTTCGAGCACAGTCGCGTTTGTTGGCCTTGGTTCGATGGGTGCCGGCATGGTTCGCTGCGTTGCGCGGCGCGGCTTTGCCGTGCGCCCGCACGACGTCCGCTCTGAGCCCGTCCAGGCGTTCGCCGAAGAAACGGGCTCAGTCGTTTGCACATCCGCGGCCGAGGCGGCTGACGGCGCCTCCGCAGCACTCGTCATCGTCCTGACAGCCGACCAGGCGGCCGATGTCGTCTTCGGCTCGGATGGTCTGGTGGGCAGGCTGCCGCAGGGTGCGCCGGTGGTGTGCATGAGCACTATGTCGCCCGGCCGCGCACGTGTACTCGCCGATCAGGCCGCCAGTCATGGCCTCCGCTGGATCGACGCGCCCGTCAGCGGAGGGACTGTTCGCGCCGCTGAAGGCACGCTCACCACAATGGTCGGTGCTGAACCGGCCGATCTCGAGGCGGTTCGCCCGCTCCTCGAGTCCTTTTCGCGGGACGTGTTCCACCTCGGCCCCGTTGGGGCTGGCTCGACTGCGAAGCTGGTCAACCAGGTGCTGGTGTACTCCAACCTGGCGGCGACCGCCGAAGCCGTCACGTTGTGTCGCAAGCTCGGAGTCGATTTGCAAACGATCTACGACGTGATCCGCACCGCCGTGGGCACGAGCGCCATCTTCGAGATGCGCGTGCCGAAGATCATCGACGGCAGCTATGCCAGCGGCGGCAGCATGCGCATCGCGCTCAAGGACCTGGGCATTGTCGAGGAGACCGCTCGCGAGCTAGCGCTGCCGATGCCGATGGCCGCCCAAGCAACGCAGCTGTTCCGCGCCGCGGCCGCGTCGGGCGGCCTCGACGGGGATGACCTCGCCATCGCGCGCCTGATGGAGCAGCTCGCCGGCCTTTGACCCCAGGCGCGGCTCTATTCCCGTTAGGCACGATCCCCTCACCTGTGGCGAACTTCTCGAGGTTTGGCGCCCGTGTCCACGCGGAGGGTTCTCTCCAGGGGGCGGCAGTTCCCGATTCAAACAGTGGGTGGGCGGGTGGGACCTTATTCCGGTGCCCCCAGCCGGATTCGAACCGGCGATCTCAGCCTTGAAAGGGCTGCGTCCTAGGCCTCTAGACGATGAGGGCGTTTATCAACTGAGTTGGTACTGTACCGCAGCAGCGCTTTCTCAACGGCCGCAGTGTCGCTGAGATCGTCGAGCACGATGTCCGCGTCCTCGAGTTCCTCGCGTTTGAAGTTTCCTGTTGCCACGGCGACTACCGGGACACCGCCAGCGCGGGCGCATGCGATGTCGCGTGGCGTATCGCCAACCACGACGATGTTTGCGTCGGCCCGATCGCCGAGTCGCTGACGAACGATCGGCACCAGGCAGGTGCGGTCGTGGTGGTCCGAGCCGTAGGCGCCGAGGTCGAAGTCGACATAACGATCGAGCCCGACCAGGCCGAGTTTCAGCCGCGCGACCGGCTGCAGGTTGCCCGTCAGCAGCGACTGTGTGACGCCAAGTTCGTGCAGCCGCTCGAGGATCTGTGGCACGCCTGGCAGTACGAGCAGGTCCTCCAGGAGCGCCTGGCGCGCCTGTTCAAGCTCGGCCAGATAAGTAGTGCCGAAGTGCGGCAGCAGTGAGTGCGCCTCGGCTTCCGCCATGGCCGCCGCGGCCAGCACCTCGAGGGCGATGCCTGAGTCCGTCATGCCCGCGCTGTTCTTGGGATAGACCAGCTCGCGTTCGAGGCCGCTTGCGCGCTGCAATGCCCGCATATACGCGCCCACCGAGACGCGCCCACCTTTGCCGCGGACGAGCGTCCCGTCGATGTCCCAGAGAACGACAGTCATACTCACGAAAAAGGACCGCTCCAGCAAAGGAACGGTCCTGTTGTAGTAGCGGGGAGTGGATTCGAACCACTGACCTTCGGGTTATGAGCCCGACGAGCTACCACTGCTCCACCCCGCGTCGGCTTTGCAGAGTATAGCCAACCCGAACGCCGATGTCATCCATTTTGGGTGGCGTGACAAAGACCGCGACGTCGTCGGCGACCAGTTGGTGGAGGGATACTACGCCGCGGCCGCGCCAGTTCATCGAGCGCACGTCGACGGTCGTGCCGTCTTCTTCGATGCCGAGTACCCAGGCGACGTGGCCTAACGCGCCGGAGCCCTGGTCACCACGGGGTAAGACCATGATGCTGCCGACCTGAGGTCGGGTCGAGACCTGCCAGCCGGACTCTCGCGCACCTTGCGCCCAGTCGCCGGCGTCGCCGTACCAGGGTGGGAAGATGCCCCAGGCGGTGTGGGCCTGCTCGGCCGCGTCCCAGGTGCAGTAGCCAGGGTCGAAATGGTTGGTATCGGCTCCCACGGAGGTAATTGCCAGGAGCGCAGCGAGAACTGTGGCCATGTGGACGGCGCACAATACTCGGAACCGCGGGGCGAAGAAAAGCTCACGCGGGGCAAAAGAAAGCTCGTGCAGCGACCGAAAGGCCCTGGCACCGGCCTATTTTCCCGGGGCTTGATGACCCCAGTATCGTGGGCGCTGGAGCGTTTCACTACCGTGTTCGGTATGGGAACGGGTGGGACCACTCCGCTCTCGCCACCAGGACCATTCGGTCGCCACACGAGCTCGCATGGCTGAAGTTCGTTGAGCAGACGACTACGCATGAATGAGAACATCAATCCTGCCGACTTGATAAAGCGAGAGATCGAAACGCGAGCCCTCGGCCATTAGTAACGCTCAGCTCCACACATTACTGTGCTTCCACGTGCGTCCTATCAACCTGCTGGTCTAGCAGGGGCCTTACCCGGTTAACCCGGTGGGGAATCTCATCTTCAGGCGAGCTTCGCACTTAGATGCTTTCAGCGCTTATCCCTACCGGACGTCGGCTACGCGGCGCTGCGCCTGGCGGCACAACCGCTACACCGGAGGTCCGTCCATCCCGGTCCTCTCGTACTAGGGACGGCTCCTGTCAAATTCCCTACGCCCACGGCGGATAGAGACCGAACTGTCTCACGACGTTCTGAACCCAGCTCGCGTGCCGCTTTAATGGGCGAACAGCCCAACCCTTGGGACCTGCTCCAGCCCCAGGATGCGACGAGCCGACATCGAGGTGCCAAACCTC
>JAFAZN010000176.1 GCA_019239775.1 Chloroflexota bacterium | reverse complement strand
CACTGCGCTGCTCATTTATCCATTTTTCGACGCAATTCTGTTGAGCTTTCAGGAGCGGTTCATCGGTCAGCCCGGGACGTGGGTTGGGTTGGACAACTACGCCGCGCTGTTTTCCAGCGCGAACACGCCCTGGGTCAAGGCGGCGATTACGAGTTTGATCATTACCGCCGGAGCCATCGCAACGAAGTTCGTCATTGGCATGGCAATGGCGTGCGTGCTCAATCAGGATCTGCCAGCCAGGCATTTCCTGCGCGGTGTGATGTTCCTGCCCTGGGCGGTTCCCGCCGTGGTATCCGCATACGTTTGGCGCTTCATGTTCGACACCACCGGGCCCATCAACGGTGCCATCGCCAACTTCAGCTTGCTGGACGATTACATCTACTTCTTCAACGATGCCCGGCTGGCGGTACCCGCATTGATCGTCGTCATCGTGTGGGCTGGCACGCCGTTCTGGACCATGAACATCCTGGCCGGCATGCAGTCGATCGGCCAGGAACTGTATGAGGCCGCCGAGATCGACGGCGCCAACACATTCCAGCGCTTTTTGCATGTGACCATGCCCGGCCTGCAGCCGGTGCTCCTGGTGACAGGGCTGCTCTCAACGATCTGGACCTCCGCCAATCTCACGCCAATATTCGTACTCACGGGTGGTGGGCCGAATTACGCGACGACAACGCTGCCGCTTCTGTCATATCTGACGGCAATTCCCGGACATCAGCTCGGCGCTGGAGCGGCCATCGCGATGACCATGGTGCCGTTTTATTTGATCCTCGTGCTGTTTCTTACCCGGCGTATGTTGCGGCAGGATTAGTTTGATGGCGACGATTGCTCAAGGACGCAATTTGATCCGACCCCGCGTGCGGAATCGAACGAGTGGATCCACGCGTGCCGGGCGACGCACGATCGGCCGCGGCTGGGTCATCGCGACCTATGTAGCCCTGATCGTGTTTCTACTCTGGACCATCATTCCATTCGTCTGGATGGTGCTCGCCTCCATCAAAACCGATAAAGAAATCTACGACGATTTCACGATTGTGCCGAAGACCATTTACTTCGGTCACTACGTCTCGTTACTCGGTGGCAAGTTCGTTATCTGGATGCGCAACAGCGCCGAGGTATCCATCGCTGCAAGCTTCCTGTCGATTACGCTCGGGGCTTTGGGCGCGTACGCGATCACCAGACTCCGCTTCGCCGGTCGCCGCGTCATCGCGGTTGGGCTCGTGTTCACATACCTCATTCCGCAGGCACTGCTGTTTATTCCGTTGTTCCAGGTGGTGGCCGGTCTGGGACTGAGCGACACCGTCGGCGCGCTCATCTTGATTTATCCAACGATCACGCTGCCGTTCTGTACGTGGCTACTCGTGAGCTACTTCAAGAGCATCCCGCTGGAACTCGAAGAAGCTGCACTGATCGATGGATGCAACCGCCTGGGCGTGTTGTGGCGGATCGTGCTGCCTCTGTCCACACCGGCGCTTGTGGTCGTCTGCCTGTTTTCGTTTACGCAAGCGTGGAATGAATTCCTGTACGCGCTGGTGATCACCAATTCGCTCTCAACGCGCACGGTGACCGTTGGCCTGACGCAGATGCTGGGAGAGGATGTCTTCTACTGGGGTCAGATGATGGCAGGCGCGCTGATGACCGCACTCCCGCCGGTGCTGATGTATACGCTTGCGCAGCGCTTTGTCACCAAGGGTCTCGTGGTGGGCGGCGTCAAAGGCTAGCCAGCGACTCAGCGCGGCTGATTTGGCATGCCCTGCCCCGGCGGCAGGTGCAGCACTTTCAGCGGCAGCGAGCCAATCGGTTCGTCGTCGACGGCCAGGTGGAAGCGGAGGGTCATCGGCTCGTTGATGGTCAGGCCACTCAGTTCGGCGCAGATGTTGAGCGCGGATTCATCGCCGGGCCGATGGCCAGGCGGACGACCCAGCTCGAACGGCGTGGCCACCAGCGGATCGCTCGGGCCAATCGGCCGACGGTCGAGGTCCAGCGCGCGGATGTAGACGGTGTGCGGCTCGCCCAGCATCTGCCACGGAATCGACAGCCGCACCACCAGAAAGAGCGCTCGCAACGGGCCGGGGATCTGCTGGATGTACAGCTGGTGAATGCCGCCGCCGTGAATGTAGATCTTGCCGTCGGGCGGCACGCTGGCGTGATCGCACAACGTGAAGATGCGCACCGCCACCTGTTCTCGTGCATCCACTGGAGGTGCTCTCAACTGTACGCTGTCGAGATCATGACCGACCGTTGGGCCACGTTCGACTGCTACGGCACGCTGATCGATTGGTACGGTGGTATCCGCGGTGCCGTGCTGCGGCTCTGGCCGGCGGTAGACCTGGAGCGACTGCTCAGGCGGCACCAGGCCATGGAACCGCTGGTGCAGGAAGGTCGCTCGCTGAGCTACCGCGAAGTCGGAGCGCGCACGCTGCGGGCCATGGCCGCCATCGAAGACCTGCCGCTGAAAGAAGTCGACGCGTACGCGTTCGCCGATTCGCTGCCGAGCTGGCCAGCGTTTCAGGAAGTTCCAGCGGCGCTCGAGCAGTTGCGCGCAAACGGCTGGAAGCTGGCAATCCTGTCCAACACGGACCCGGACCTGCTCGCCGCGTCACGCGAGCAGATTGGCGTGCCATTCGACCTATGTATCACCGCCAAGGAGGCAGGCTCGTACAAACCAGCGCACGGCCACTGGCAACGCTTCTTCGAGGACGCCGCGGCAGACCGCACCAGGCACGTGCACGTAGGCGCCAGTGCATTCCACGACCTGGCGCCAGCACATGAGCTCGGCCTGCGAGCCGTGTGGATCAACCGCCTCAACGAGGTCTCAGCTCACCCGCGCGCCGCCGAGCTTCCCGACCTCAGCCAGCTTCCAACCGTGCTCGAACGGCTCGTCCCAAAAGAAAACGTAACAACGTAACCAAACCTCTACCGCCGCGTGATGAGATCCCCACGCGCTTCAACCTACGCTCAGCGCGCATGCTTTTGACTCGCTCCTTCGCGCAACGCCGCATGATGCTCGTAGCTCTGGCCGGGGCGTTCGTGCTGTGCACGTTCCTGGCGTTGCCGCAGGGTCGTGCATTCGCTTCAACCTTGCTGTTGTTCTTCCGAGGGCAGAGCATCCAACCCTACTCGACGAGTTACGCCAACCTGGTCAACGCCTATCAGACGCTGCAAGAGCTCGAGAAGCTCGGGACCTTGCAAGGTAAATCGCCAACGGTCCTGAATCCGGCGTCGAGCATCTCGTCGGCCGGTGGCACCGCGGGTTTCACTCCAGCGCAACCAGCCACCCTGCCGACCGGCTTCACCGGTACGCCATCCTCCATTAAGGCGCTTGGCCCGTCGACCGCCACGCTGACCTTGCACAAGGCGACTGCCGATGCGTACTTCAAGAGCATCGGCTCGCCTCAAACGATGCCAGCGCAGTACGACGGCGAGCAGATCGTCGTGAACTTCCCCGGCGTCACGCTGCTCGAATACACCGGCAGTAAGGGTGGCGAGGTGTTCGTCGGTGAGGCGGGTCAGCTACAGGTGCAGGTCACCGGCAACGCTACCGTCGCCCAGCTTCGCACGTGGTTGCTCCAATTGCCGGGGCTATCCAGCTCAACGGCGAGCGCGCTCCAGAACATCAACAACTGGCAGTACACGATCCCGTTGGGCATTCCCACGGATAAGGCCGGCTTCTCGTCGACCAACGTGGGTGGGAGCTACGGCGGATCCGGCGTCATCATCAACGACAACACCGGCATCTTCAGCGCAGTCATGTGGCAGCGCTCGAACGGCACGGTCACCCTGGGTGTCGGCGGCAGGGGCTTGACGGCACAGCAGGTTCAGTCCGTTGCAGGCAGTCTCCACTAGAGCCACGGCCAGCACGTCGGCTCCAGTGATGGCCGGTCGGCGCGAAGCCGCGCCGGCCATCGAGATCACCAACGTCAAGAAGAGCTACGGACGCACGGTCGCGCTGCACGACCTGGATCTGACCGTCCACCAAGGTGAAGTCTTCGGCTTTCTCGGTCCGAACGGCGCCGGCAAGACCACCACGGTCAAAATCCTGCTGGGCCTGGTGCGTCCGACCGCCGGGCAGGCGCGCATCTTCGGACTGCCAACGTCTGATCCCGAGGCCCGCCGGCAGGTCGGATATCTGCCTGAGAACTTCCGATTCCAGGATTGGCTGACCGGCAAGGAGCTGCTGGAGCTACACGCGGACCTGGCGGACGTCCCTGCCGCGGAGCGCGAGCGGCGCATTCCCGAAGTCCTGCGGCTGGTCGGTCTCTCGGATCGCGGCGGCGATCGTATTCGGAACTACTCGAAGGGCATGATGCAGCGCATCGGCCTGGCTCAGGCGATCGTCCACAAGCCGCGGCTCGTTCTTCTGGACGAGCCAACCTCAGCCCTGGATCCGATCGGCCGGCGCGAGGTGCGCGACTTGATTCGTGCGCTCAGCGCCAGCGGCATGACGGTGTTTTTGAACTCGCACCTGTTGAGCGAGATCGAGCTGGTGTGCGATCGGGTGGCGATCATCGACCGCGGCCGCGTGGTCCAGAGCGGTCGCTTGGACGACATGGTGCGCGGCGAGCCCGAGCTTAGCATTAGCCTGGATCGCATCGACCGTGAACTCCTGGGGTTGCTGGCCCGCTACGGCAAAGTCCTCGGGAGCGACGCATCGACGGTCCGTCTTGCCGTCGAAGATGCTGCTGTGGCAGCCGTCCTGACGGACATCCTCCCGCGTAGCGGCTACCGGGTGTTTTCGCTCACGCCGGTGCAGCAGTCCCTTGAAGACGTCTTCATTAGCCTGGTCGAGGGGACCGAAGGATGAGCAAGACACTACGCATCATGCGGCTCACGCTCAAAGAAGCGATGAGCCGGCGGATGATTCCGGCTGGTGTCGCGCTCAGCCTGGTGTATCTGGTGGTGTTCGGCCTCGCATTCACCTTCGCGCAGGACAAGACGACTGCCGCTCAGGCGGTGACTGGCACACGCGGGCGTGTCCTGCTCGGTGTCGGCATGGCCACGCTCCCACTTGCGGGCCTGTACATCGTGAACCTGCTCTCGGGCGTGCTCGCGCTGTTTCTCAGTGTGGGCGCCGTTTCGGCCGAGGTTGATTCGGGCACGCTCCACGCCTTGCTGGCGCGGCCGATGCGCCGCTCCCAATTCCTGCTTGGTCGTTGGCTGGCCTACGCGCTGATGATCTCGGTGTATGTGACGGTCATGGCTGGGCTTGTGCTGCTGATGGCGTCCGCGATTGGCGGCTATGTAGCGCCGGACCCGCCGCGAGCGATCGGACTGATGATCCTCGCCGCCCTCTTTTTGCTCACGCTGAGCTTGCTGGGCAGCACGTTTTTATCCACGCTGACCAACGGCGCCGTGGCGTTCACCCTTTTCGGGCTGGGTTGGCTGAGCGGTGTCATCGAGGTCCTGGGTGGGTCCCAAAACAACGACGCCATGCTTACCCTCGGCACGTCCATCGCGATTCTGATCCCTGCCGACCAACTGTGGCGCGCCGCCTCGTACTACGTCGAGAGTGCAAGCCTTCTCGTGGGCCAGAGTGTTCTCGGAAACGCGGTGCCGATGTTGGCCAATGCCCCACCGACACCATTCCTGGTGGTCTGGGGCCTGATCTACCCACTGCTGCTGCTGGGCTCAGCCGTCTACGTCTTCGCCCAGCGCGACCTTTAGCTTCACCGATTTCTGCCGCGTTTGTGCCTAGAGAGAGTTACTGCTCTCGAGCACTCGATGGGTTATGGCACTCGGCGCGTCAGTGCCATTGCGGCGAACGCCCAAGGGTTCGAGCGAGCAGGAAGAGAAATCCCTTCTCTTTGCTCGGCACAAAGGCGAACTTTACGAACCGGTCACGGTCGTAGCGCGTTCGTGACACGTGCCGACGCCAGAACGTTCTAAGGTGGATAGTAGAACGCACTCTCCCCCCAGCCGGCGCGGCGGCGCACGTTAGCTCCCTCCCCTGACGTGCCCCGCCGTGTCTGGCATCCGCCACCAGCCGATGGCTGCGCCGGCCAGAGTCGCCAGCAAGTTGACCATGTCGTTGGTCATCCACGTGAGCCCCTTCAGGTGAACTGTTGGTGCGCCGCACCGCTGGTGTAGGGCGGACTCGGTGACGACATCGCACCGTTCGCATCGATACACGCCTTGCAGAGTGGCGCCGAGAAGTGAATCAACCAGGGAACCGCACAGCCCGCCGAGCACGATTGCTCTCCACTGATTGCGCGCCGTCAAACCCACGGTGAGAGCGCCTCCAACGCTTGCCAACAGTCCGTGAGGCGTCACGCCACCGGAGGTTCCAGGCGCTACCCGTCGTAGCGTGGTGATGAGCCGCGGCTCACCTCCAGCCAGCATGCCAACCTCGGTTGCCCAGGTATCCGCGCTTGCCGCCGCGAGCGCGCACATGGCCGCATAGCGCTTACCCAGAAGGAAACACAGTGTGGCGACTCCGCCGTTGGCAAGCACTTGCCAGGCATCGCGTCGCGAACCTTTGGCCTGCGCGAGCGGCATGCGCTCCTTCGCTTTCTGGCCCACCCGCGACAACACCGTTGAGCTACCGAAAAAAGCGAGTAGTCCGGCCGCACCCGAGAGTCCGCCGCGCGCAAACGTGACGCAACCAACCGCCGCCGCGGCCACCGCCGCGTCCGCGGTGAGCGCTTCACGCCAGTACGCAAGCGCGGCGACCACCACACCGAGCAGTGCGCCGTTGCGCCACCTGCCAGTCCGCACCTACTGGGGCCAGCGCGGCAGGTTCGCGGATTGCGCCAGCTCCAGGAGATCCGCCCGCCCCTTCTCGGCGACCTCCGTGAGGTCCGGATGGCTCTGCAACAATTCCGCCAGCTCGTCCTCGTCCAGCACGACAAAACTGCCATCTGGATTGGCCCACACGTCCAGCGCCAGGTCCACGTATGACAGCTCGCTGGCGGCAGTATCCAGCTCCGCCGGCAACCCCAGGTTGCAGTACCAGCCTTTCAGCGTGCCGTCGGCGTGGCTGATCTGGAACACGTTGTAGTAACGCACCGGATCTTGGCGCCCATCCGGCGCGAAGTAATAGAATTCGAAGAACACGTCGCCACGCCGAAATGTTGCAAACGCGCGTTCCACCACGTCAACATTGAATTCCGCGCGCAAGACGATACCGCCGGTGTCGCAACGCATGACCACGCCGTCCCACGCATAATCCAGCTGGCCGCCCGGCTTGAGCTTGCGCACGTGGACCGGACTGCCAACCGCCAGCACCGTGCTAGAAGCTTGGCCGACAAGCCGGTTTTCGGCCGGAGTCGCAGTGGCCTGGATAAAACTTCTTTCCTGAGACTGGCCCAGGAATGCGGCAAGCGCTTCCAACGTCTGCAACAGGTTTTTCGGCCCGCATTCCTAGGCCCGCGCGAAGCAGCCGAGCAGATGGTCGTTGACCAGTCCCGCGGATTGCATGAACGCGTAGCAGATGGTTGGTCCGACGAACCCGAAGCCGCGTTTCTTCAGCGCCTTACTCATCGTTTCTGACTCTGGCGTGGTCGCGGGTATTTGGTCCATCCGCGTGAACCGGTGATCAATGGTCGTTCCATCTACGAAGGACCACACATACGCATCGAAGGAGCCACACTCCTCCTGGACGTTCAGCACCTGGCGCGCATTGACGATCGCTGACAGGATTTTCTGGCGGTTGCGGATAATTCCCGTGTCAGCCAGGAGTCGCTCCACGTCCCGCTCATCGAAATTGGCAACCTGCTGGATCTCGAAATTCGCGAATGCGCGCCGGTAGCCCTCCCGCCGCTTCAGGATCGTGCTCCAACTCAAGCCGGCCTGCGCACCTTCGAGAATCAGCAGCTCGAACAATGCTCGGTCGTCGTGCATGGGGAAGCCCCACTCGCGATCGTGGTACGCCGCCATGTCAGGATCGATGTTGCCCCAGTCGCAGCGTTCAGGCGTGGGACTGCTCCTCCACTAGCTTGTCAAATTCGGACTCAGTGATGATCGGCGTGCCCAGTTTCTTGGCCTTATCCAGCTTCGAGCCGGCCTCCTCGCCCGCAACGAGGTAGCTGGTCTTCTTTGAGACAGAATCGCCCACCGCTCCACCCAGCTCCTTGATTTGCTGCTCGATTTGCGTTCGCGAGCGACGCTCCAACCGACCGGTCACCACAATCGTGAGTCCTGCGAGAGGTCCGCTTATGGTGACGGCTTCCTCCTGCATGTTTACACCCGCCGCGACGAGCTTGTCGAGCATCCGGAGGTTGTCGGCTTCGCGGAACCACGCATAAACGCTTTCCGCGATCTTCGGTCCGATGCCCTCAACCTGTTCAATGTCCTCTAGACTGGCCTCTCGAAGACGGTCCATGGTGACGAAGGCACGCGCCAACAATTCCGCGGTTTGGTAGCCGACGTAGCGGATGCCGAGCGCGTACAGGACCTGCGTCAGTGTGCGCGACTTGCTCGCAGAAATGTTGTCGAGAACCGTTTGGGCGCTTTTGTCGCCGATGCGCTCCAGTCCGATCAGCTGGTCTTTGGTGAGCTGATAAATGTCGCTTGGGTCGTACACGAGTTTGTTCTCGATAACGAGCGACCATGCCAGCTTTTCTCCGACAGATTCAATGTCCATTGCGCCACGGCTGACGAAATGCTTGAGCAATTCGAATCGTTGCGAGACACACTTGGCGAAACCACCCGTGCAGCGCGCCATCGCCTCGCCTTCGGTGCGCACCACCGGCGACCCGCACCGGGGACAGATTTTCGGTAGCTCGTATGGAACTGCATCTGGCGGGCGTTTGGTCAGAATTGGTCCGATTACCTGCGGAATCACTTCGCCTGCGCGATGGACCAGCACCGTATCGCCGACGCGAATGTCCTTGCGTCGAATGTCGTCCTCGTTGTGCAGCGTGGCCTGCGAAACGGTTACTCCGCCTACCTGGACGGGCTCCAGCACGGCGTACGGATTGAGGCTGCCCGTGCGGCCAACGTTCACTTCGATGGACTTGAGGACCGTCGTGGCCTGCACCGGTGGGAACTTGAAGGCGATTGCCCACCGTGGTTCGCGGCCCACCACGCCAAGTTCGCCCTGGAGGTCCAGGTCGTTGACTTTGACGACCACGCCATCGATTTCGTAATCCAGCGATTCGCGGCGGTGCTCCCATTCCGCGCATGCTTTGACGACTTGGTCGATGGTTTGCGCGCGGGCATTGTTGGGGTTCGTCTTAAAGCCCCATTTGCCGAATGCTTCGAGCATTTGCCACTGCGTGCGCGGCTGCCAGCCTTCGGACTCGCCCAACGCGTAAATGAACACGTCGAGTGGACGGCGTGCCGTGATCCGCGAATCCAGCTGGCGGACCGAACCTGCCGCGCAGTTGCGCGGATTCGCAAACAAGGGCTGCCCGGTTGCAGTGCGTTCGTCGTTGATTTTCTGAAAGGCTGCCCGTGACAAATAGACCTCGCCTCGAACTTCGAGATAAGGCGGCGGACTATCGTTGAGCACTAGCGGCACGCTGCGAACGGTCCGCAGGTTCGCCGTGATGTCTTCGCCGCGTGAACCGTCACCACGCGTCGCGCCAATCGAGAAGCGGCCCTGCTCGAAGCGCAGCATGATCGCAAGTCCATCGATCTTGGGTTCGATCGTGAAGTCTTTGATTTCCCGACCCATCAGCCGACTTATGCGCTCGTGCCAGGCGCGCAGCGCATCTGCCGAAAACGCGTTGGCCAGGCTGAGCATCGGCACGCGGTGCTGTACGACCGCGAACTGCGCCGCCGGGCCCGCGCCCACGCGCTGCGTCGGCGAGTCGGGCGACTGGAGCTCAGGATGCTCCGACTCGATCCCACGCAGCTCTTCCATGAGCCGGTCGTACTCGGCATCGGCGATCTCGGGCGAATCCAGGACGTAGTACAGGTGATTGGCGTGGTTGATGTCCTCGACGAGCTGCGTGTAGCGCTCGGTGAGCTCAGCCCAATTGCCAACAGATGCACCGCTCGCGGTCACGCCGTTAGTCTATGAGGGCGTTCGCTCCGAGGCGCGTCTTTCCAACCAACAGGATTCCTCTTAGTTTTCCTATTCGAGCGGTGGCACCGCGCTCTGCGCGAGCGCGAAGGCCGGCGTGGGGCCAAACTGTGTAAGGTGCGTGTGCAGTGACTGCTGATCAGGGCGACACGTTGGAGACCCTGCGCGGCCGTTTGGATGAGCTCGATCAGCAGCTCGCCCGCCTTCTCCAGGAACGCGCCGAAGTTTCGCTCCGCGTAGGCAAGACCAAGAGCGGTGGCGAGTCGGCGCCAATCTTCGTGCCGCACCGCGAAGCCGAAGTGCTGGCCAACGTCCAGGCGGTGCGCGGCCCGCTCAATGAGCACGCGATGGCGGCCATTTATCGCGAGATCCTGTCCACCTCGCGCGCGTTGCAGCGTCCCACGCGGGTAGCGCACCTCGGGCCGATGGCGACCTTCGGGCATCAGGCAGCCGTTGAACGTTTCGGCAGCGCGGCCGAGCTCGAGCCCTGCCAGACCCACGCCGAAGTCTTCTCGATGGTCGAAAAGGGGGCCGCGGACTACGGCCTGGTGGCCTTCGAGAACTCGACAGAAGGTCCGGTCAACGAGGTATTGGACCGGCTGGTGGACACCTCGCTGCAGATCTGTGCGGAAACGAGTCTGCCCATTGCGCACGCGCTGGTCTCGCGAGCCACCTCTCTGGGCACGATCAAACGTGTACTGTGCCACCCGCAAACGGCCGGACAGACACGCTTGTGGCTCGCCGAGCACCTGCCAGGTGTCGCGGTGCTGCCGGCCACCAGCAACGGCAAAGCGGCCGAGCTCGCCGCCCAGGACACCACTGGGACGGTGGGCGCGGTGGGGCCGCGCATCGCCGGCGAGGTGTACGGATTGAACGTTCTGGCCGACAACATCCAGGACATCGCCGGCAACGTCACTCGGTTTCTGGTCATCGCGCAGTCAGCCAGCGAACGGGCCACGGGCCGCGATAAGACCGCCGTGGTGTTTTCGATTCGAGATCGGATCGGCGCATTGCGTGACCTTGCGGACGCGTTTGCCGCGAACGAAGTCAATCTCTCGAGCATCCAGTCGCGGCCATCCAAACGGCGGGCCTGGGACTATGTGTTCTTCGTGGAGCTGGACGGCCATATCTCCGAGGTGCGCGTGCGGCGCGCGCTGCGCAAAGCCGAGGAGCACACCGTCTTTCTCAAGGTCCTCGGCTCGTGGCCAGTCCCTACCGACTGACCGGCTAAATATCCCCCGCGTGACGCTTTGTGCCCATCAAAAAGCGTCACGCCGCGAAATTCAGCCCGCGTGACGCTTTTTGTGACGTCCGAATGACGCTTTTTTCGTCCCACGTGACGCTTCGCGTGACGCCCCCTATCGCACGCTTGCCCTGTGGACTCTCTCATCCTTCCCATCGTCATCCTCATCGGCCCGTTCGCCGGCGCTTTCCGAGGCCGAGCTAGCCGAGATCTGGCAGCAGCGCGCGTATCGGAACCACTACCTGGTCGACTGTTGTGGCCGCCATCTGAAGGTGGTCTTTCCTGGGCGCCGCTGGGGTGGCCCGGGCCCGGACTTCGTGGGCGCGGTGCTCGCTCAACCCGACGGCACCCTGCTGCGGGGCGATATCGAGCTGCATCTGCGCGCCAGCAGCTGGACGGCGCACCGCCATGCGATGGACCCGGCGTACTCCAACGTGATCCTGCACGTCGTGCAGGCGGCCAACACGCTGGTGCTGGATGGCCATGGCGGGCACGTGCCGACGGTCCAGTTGGAGCTGTTCGGGCCGGCCACCTGGCGGCGCTGGCGCGCCAAACCCGAGCGGGTCCCGTGCCTGCGCCAGGCGCGTTCGGTGCTGCAGGTGGTCGAAGCGGCCGGCCGGGAGCGGTTTCAGGCGCGGGTGGCGCGCTTCGAGGGCGACCTCAACGCGGTGGAGGCAGATCAGGTGGTGTGGCGCGGCGTAGCTGAGGCGTTGGGTTTTGGCCGGAACGCGCGACCCTTCGGGCAGCTGGCTGAGGCGGTGCCATGGTCGCAAGCGGCGGCGGTAGCGTTTGACCGCGGGCCGGTCGGCGTGGCTGGCCTGCTGCTTGGCGCGGC
The DNA here is from genome assembly GCA_019239775.1 of Chloroflexota bacterium. GTDB lineage: Bacteria > Chloroflexota > UBA6077 > UBA6077 > CF-72 > CF-72. The sequence continues at coordinate 1,244 of JAFAZN010000176.1, read as the reverse complement.
TGGGTTACTGGCCGAGGCCACGCTGCCCGAGGCCCACGCCTGGCGGGCGCTACAGCGCGGCATCGGGGTACGTCCGATGCTGAGCCCTGCCAGCTGGGACCGCGGTCAGAGCCGCGCCGCCAATGCGCCCGAGGTCCGCTGCCGCGGCCTGGCTGAGCTCGCAGTGAGCTGGCGGCGAGGGCCTGCGCAGCAGATCCTTGAGTTCGTGAGTCGTGCCGGCAGGGAGCGCTCTCCACGGCTGTGGCCGGTGGTGCGCGCCTCGCCGTGGATCGGGCCGGGGCGTGCGCAGGTGATCGCGATCAACGTGCTGCTGCCGTTTGCGGCCGCCGCCGGGGTGACCGAGGCAAACGCGATCTACGAACGCGTGGCAGGTGAGCCGAGCAATCGGGTGCTGCGCTACATGGCGCGGCAGCTGGCTGGCGGTGTGGGTGCGGGCATTCATTTCCGCGGCGCTTGCCACCAGCAGGGGCTGCTGCAGCTATTCCACGCCACCTGCGCAAGCCGGGCCTGCGAGCGCTGTCCGGCACGCGCCGGCGGCTTGCAACAAGCCAGCCGCCAGCCGCGTCTCAGTAAGGACTAGAGGCTAGACGAAATGAACCCGTTCACCCTGGTCGGTTGGCGAGAGACTCCCGCCACAGCGGCCGCACACCACGCGCGCGCCGCTAATTCGAGCGCTGGAGGCCGTCCGTGGCCGCAGCAGCGTCCCGCCTTCGAGGGTTGCGACCGCCTCACCGCACAACATACACGACAACTCTACCCACTTCGTGCGGCGGATTCGCGCACCGCGCTCGATCAGCTTTGTCGACATTTCCGTCACCGTAGATCCTCTGCGCTGGGGCTGGCAGTCAGGCATCTCCCCTACTGTCACCCGGACCTTGGTACCGGGTCAAAAACTCCAGGCGTTCCGTCCGGCCCTGGAATAGGCCTTTGGCCGGCAGTGTTTTAGCTATTGCCGAAAGGACCTTCCGCACCCCAATGACGATTCCCGAACAAGGCATCACCAAACCCCAGCGGCGCACGTTTTTCGTGGCCGATCTGAAGTGCTACATGTGCGGCAGCGTGGCAGGGTCCGTCGAGAGCGAACAGTCCCCGGCGAGCGCTGGCCTGGGTAGCCCTGTATTTTTGAGGCAAGCCGGCCGCGACGAGGCGGTTCAGGTTGCCAACTGGCGTCGACTGCGCTGCGACCGCTGTGGCGGACCACTGTTCCTCGACGAATCCGACGTGATCACGCGCCGCTACGATGA
>JAFAZN010000153.1 GCA_019239775.1 Chloroflexota bacterium | reverse complement strand
TTCGCACGCTACCTGCCGGCGTTCGGCTGGCAACCCATTGTGGTAACGCCAGGTGTCGAATGGGCGATGCATCGCGATGCGGAGTTGGAACGGGAGATTCCGAGCACGGTGCGCGTGGTGCGCACCAGGTCGTTCGAGCCGCGGCCCGGCCACACTCCAAGACCGAAAGCCGCGATCGAAACGTCGAAGCCACCAAGACCGACACTGCTGAAGAGTCAACTGGGCCATTTGCGCCGGTTTCCGGATGCGCACATCGGTTGGCTCCCATTCGCGGTCGCCGCCGCGCGAGGGCAACGCTTTGACGTTGCGTACTCGTCCAGCGGTCCGTTCACCTCGCACCTGGCTGGTTTGCTGCTGAAGCGACTCACCGGCAAGCCATGGGTGGTCGAGCTGCGCGACGGCTGGTATCGGTGGAACCGCTCGATTTTTCCCGACTATCCGGCATGGCGCGACGCGCTGGAGCGACGACTGGAAGCAGCCGTCATTCGCACGGCCGATCGGGTGGTGCTGGTGACCGAGCGAATGGCTGACTCGTTTCGCGACCAGTACGGCGATCTCGCCGTGGATCATTTCAGTGTGGTATCGAACGGATTCGACCCGTCGCAGTTTGACGACGCACCGATCCAGGACAAAAGAGCGAAGACATTCGTGGTCTTGCACGCGGGTGCGCTGTACTACGGCCGGAGTCTCGCCGCGTTTCTACAAGGCGTTCGCGCACTGGCAGCAGTGGATTCGGCGTTCCAGGCCGATTTTGTGTTGCGGCTGCTCGGCACGCTGGATGCGGCGGCGCAGGCGGAAGTTGCGCGCAGCGGGCTCAGCGATTGCATCGAAGTGCTCGGGCACACCAGCCATGCGGAGGCGATCGCCGCGATGCGAAGCGCAGATGCATTGTTGCTGGTAGCAAACACCACACCCGGGGCGGAGGCGACCGTGCCTGGCAAGCTCTTCGAATACCTCGCCGTTGGGCGGCCGGTGCTAGCGGTGGCGCCGCGTGAGTCCGCGACGGCTGACGTGCTGCGTCAAACTGGTGGCGGCTGGCTCGCCGATGTATCGGACGTGAACTCGATCGCCTGCACGCTGCGTCGCGCTTACACGGACCGCACCGCGGCGATCGACAAAAACGCGCTCGAAGCCTTCGACCGTCGCAGACTCACACGCGACCTCGCGGTAGTGCTCGATAAAATCAGCGCAGATGCCACGCGTCGGCTTTGACGGTCGCGACCTCTTGCGCAGGCGCACCGGCGTCGTCAACAACGCGGTGCATCTTGCACGCGAGCTGACGGCGGCACACGCTGATCAACTGGTGATTTACACGGACGCGCCTGCTCTGGCACCGGAGGATGCGCCGACGGAGGTCAGGTTGACGCAGCTGAATGCGCCTCCCGGCGTGTGGAAGCATGTCGCCCTACCCACTGCACTCCGGCGTGATCAGTGCCAGGTCTTTCATTCACCTACTGGCACCCTGCCGCTCTGGGCACCCTGCCACCAGGTGGTGACCATCCACGATCTGTTTGCCGCGATCCAACCGCGCTGGTTCACGCCGCGGATGGGCTGGCAGCTGCGCACCACACAACGCCGCGCCGCGCACACCGCAGACAAAGTTATCGCGGTTTCAGAGCGAACGCGAACGGACCTCGTCGAGCGCTACCACATCGACCAACGCAAGATCAGTGTTGTCTACAACGGTGTCGACCACCAGCGGTTCCGACCCACCGAAGTGGACTCCGAAGTCGTCGCAAGAAGGTACGGAGTACGGCATCCATTTGTTCTCTGCGTGGGATCGTTGATGCCGTGGCGCAACGCACCCAGGCTGCTCAGCGCAGTCGGACGGCTTGGGGGTATGGGCCTGTTGTTTGTTGGAAGAGATATCTGGGGGACTGATCCCACCCAGCGCATCGCCGCGGAAAATGGCTGGGATTGGGCGCGTTTCGCCGGTTATGTACCAGATGCGGACCTGCCGGAGCTTTACGCGGCGGCACGTGTATTTGCGTATCCGTCGTTGTACGAGGGATTTGGTATTCCGCCGATCGAGGCAATGGCGTGTGGCACCCCGGTGGTTGCTTCCAATGCCGGAGCGCTGCCGGAGGTGCTTGGGGATGCGGCGCTGCTGGTGGAGCCTTACAACGAAAGCGCTCTGGTGGAAGCCATTCAAGGCGCCGCGGAGGACGAGGGCATCTTGAGACGCCGCGGGATCGCGCGTGCGGCGCGCTATCGCTGGGACGTCGCCGCGGAGCAGACCTGGCGGGTGTACGAAACTGCGTGAAGGTTTGTTTTTTCCTCCTGGATGGTGACAGCAACGCGAGCAGCCGCCATCGGGTACTCCAGTACGTGCCAATGCTGCGCGAAGCAGGGATCGAGCCCGTCATAAGTCGGCCTGTGCCGGAACGGTTCTACCAGCGACTGGTGGAGCGTGGTGGAAGCCAGCGTGACAAAGCAGTGTTCTACTCGACGTTCCTGACGTGCCGGACGTTCGACGTGCTCCGCGCGGAGCGATTCGATGCGGTCGTCATCCAGCGTGATCTTTTTCCGTTCGGACCTCCGTTGCTCGAGCGGATGCTGCACCGTCGCAACCCGCATCTCGTGTACGACACCGACGACGCGACGTACCTGCGGCCGGTCTTCACACCAAAGACGCCGTTTCAACGAATACGTCATTTTGGAAAGGTCATCGACGTGGTGCGTAATGCGCGCTGGGTGAGCGCGGCGACGGAGCCGATCGCGGACTGGGCGCGGCAATTCAACGCACACGTAACCGTCGTGCCGATGGCGTTGGACCTTCGCGAATACGACCAGGTCTGCGCAGAGCCCGCACGTCCTGGTGGACCACTGGTGCTTGGTTGGGCTGGAACCGGTGGCGGGCTCATCTACCTGGAAAAGCTCGCGCCTGTGCTGCGAGAGATCTCGGCGAAACACGACATCGTGGTGCGGGTACTCTCGGGTGGCTATCAGCGGGTGCCGCTGCCGGGTGTGCCAATTGATCCTCGACCGTGGCGGCCGCAATTGGCGTTGCGTGAGATGGCAGGCTTTGACATCGGCCTGGTACCGCTGGACGATACGCCTTTTGAACAGGCCAAGTTTCCGTTCAAGCTGCTCCAGTACCTGGCGCTGCGAATTCCATCGGTGGTGTCGCGAGTGGGGACTGCCGCGGCGCTGGTTCGGCATGGAGAAAACGGACTGCTCGCGCGCAGCAACGCAGAATGGCGTGATGCACTGGAATCCCTGCTCGCCGACAGCGAGTTGCGCAACCGACTGTCCACGGAAGGGCGCCGCACGGTCGAACAGAATTACACGATCGAGCGAATTGGACCGCTACTGATCGACGGGCTGAGCAGAGCTACTGCGTGAAGCGACGTCGGTGGCGATTGCGTCGATGGCGCGACGCCGTGCGCGATGAAAGGTGCCTTCGCTGAGTGCGTAGCGCTGCATGATCTGTTTGTTGGGTCGACCGTCCACATACGCTTCGCGGAGGACAAGATAGTGGAGCCATCCTCCGACGGCGCTGCTTCCCGGCGATGGTCGCGCAGCGCCGGTCGGACGTAGCCGTTCGATGGCCAACTCCAGCGTGCTCCGCAGTTGCGCGGCGCGTTCGAGTGGAGTGCGTTCCGCCTGGTCCAGCTCAGGCAGCCAGGACAACAGCGGATGCACCGAGAGTGCGGGTAGATCGTTCAGGTTGCGCAGCGCTCCTTCGACGAGGACGCGGAAGTCGGTCTGCTGAGAACGCTCGCGCAGAAGTTGGTCCACTGACTCGCGTACTTCGACCAGGGCGGTAAGTTCGTCTGGTTGTCGGATCACGCGATTGCCCAATTCACGCAGTTGGCCATGCAGCGAGCGTAGAACGGGTGCGTACAGAACGCGGTCGAGCAGGTGACCGCGCGAGTCCACCAGCACGTGCGTCGTCATCACCAGCAGGAGTAGCGGCAGCTCGCGTTCGATCCAGCCGTAATCCGGCGCGAGCGTGAGCAGCACCCCACCATAGACGATCACGATCGTGGCCATCGTGGCCGAATACGCCAGGAAATCGCTGAGCACCTGTTCGCCGACCACGAGTGCGCCGTAGCGCGCCATGTTCCAGCCCAGAATCAGCATGCCGATCACCAGCAGCAGCTGGCCTGGCAGTCCCAGGAGGCGGAAGATGCCGCTAGCGACCACCACCCATCCCCCGCCGAGCAGGAAGAGCACGGCGGAGCCGCTCAGCCAGGCGAAGCGGGCGCGCAGCGGCGAGCCTGGCGGACTAGCGCGCCACAGGCGCAGCAGATTCAGACTCGACCACACCAGGCACACCAGCGCGAAGACCTGAAATGCCGGCAAGAGGGTCGCGGCCGGGCTGTGGCGCGCGCCCGAAACCGGATCGGTGAAGGGGTTAGCCCAGTCCTGAACCTCAGAGGTAAAGACCCCGACGATCCCGAATAACCCGCCGAGCCCAATCAAGGCGATTGCGACTGGTCTGAACCAACGGCGCACGCGCACGGACCACGGCTCCGGGCCTTCCTCCACTGTCAATGCGAGGCTCAGCACCAGCCAGATCGGCAAGGCTAGCGACGGGGCCCACCACGTGCGGCGCAACCAGGTTGCCCAGGTGGGTAAATCAGGGGCCAACGCGCCGAGTGCTTCGCCCATCAGGTAGGCGGCCAGGCACAGCATCGCTGCTGCTGAGAGCTGCGAGACGCGCCGTCTCGGCGAGCGTGAGGCGACATAGAGTGCGAGCGCCCACACCAGCACGGCACCGCCCGCAAGCACTGAGCCCTGCACCAGGCCGTCGATCACCACGGTATTTTCCCTGGATTGCCCAGGGCGGCACGCCTCAGGTCAGGACAACAGCTGGAGTAGCTGCCTCGGGCAGCCAGATGTTGACCACGTTGGGTGCTTCACGTGGCTGCAAGGCGCTGTGGGTATCCACCACCAGACGCGCGGACCGAATCAGGCGGTCGTAATCGATCTTCGTGTGCGGCGTCAGCAGCACGACGGCGTCATACGAACTGACTTCGGCGTCCGAGAGTCCAACTGATGACAGGGTGACATCGGGCAGACGAACCGTTGGCATCATCGGATCGTGATAGGCCACCTGCGCACCGCGGGCGAAGGTTTCCTCTAGCACGCGCACCGCGGCGGACTCGCGAATGTCCGCGATGTCGGCCTTATACGTAATGCCTACCAACAGGACTGATGCATTGATCAGCGGCTTACCAACGCGCTGTGATATCGCGCGTTCCAATTTGTCGACGACCAGCCGAGGCATCGCCTCATTGATCCGATTGGCGGCGGGAATAAGCTCGCCGATAAGACCATGCTCGGTGGCAGCAGCCTGCAAGTACTGTGGAACAACTGGAATGCAATGACCACCAACACCGGGACTCGGATAATGCGGCAAAAACGCAAAGGGTTTGGTCTTCGCCGCTTCAATGACTTCCCAAACATTGACGCCAAGTCGATCGCACAAGAGCGCCATTTCGTTTATGAAGCTGATGTTGATGAAGCGAAACGTGTTCTCGACCAGTTTGGCGAGTTCTGCAACTTCCGGCGAGCTGACGGGCACGACTTCGTCAATGCACGTCGCGTACAGCATGCAACCCAAGCGCGTCGCTTCGGGAGTGGTTCCACCAACCAGTTTCGGGGTGTTTTTGACACTGAAGCGGGTGTTACCCGGGTCAATTCGTTCGGGAGCAAAAACGAGGTAGAAATCCTCACCCGCCCGCAGGCCGCTGGTCTGCTCGAGGATCGGGCCGAGAGAGCCCGAGGTCGTGCCGGGGCCACACGTGCTCTGCAGGACCACCAGCATCTCGGGGTGAAGGTACTTCCCAAGGGTGGCGCCGGCGGTTTCCACGAAGCGAAGGTCGGGGCCGCCAGTTGGCGTGAGCGGCGTGGGTACGCAGATCACGGCCACGTCAGCGCGACGTAATACGCTGGGATCGGTGCTCGCTTCGAGGCGGCCATCACGGCGCAGCGGGGCAATTTCCGCATCGGCGACGTTGGATACCGGGCTGCGGCCACGCGTGACCGCGTCAACTCGCGAGATATCGACGTCGAGGCCGACGCAGGCAAAGCCTGCTCGAGCAAACTCCAGGGCCATCGGCAAGCCGGCATAGCCGAGACCGACGACGGCAACACGGGCCGAACGCGTGCGCAGCTTATGCTCGAGGTCGTGATCGTTCACCAGGAGAAGCGCTCCTCCACTGCAGGTAACAGGTCTCGGGCGATGCCGTTAACAATACGGGCACACGCGATTGCCGCGCTTGGGGTGGGTTGGATACCGTCAAGACGAACGAACACCGCCCGTGTTACGGCTGCGCACACCGTTCTTGCTCGCTTGACATTGGATAGATCGAGAGCGTCGACTTGTGCAATATTACGCAGCCCGGAACGGGGCACAATCGCGCATCAAAGTCGCTGAACATGGTTGCGCGTCGCATTCGTAGACTCGGTCGCTCACATGCACATCGCTTTTGGCGATACACTGGGGGCGTGAGCGTTCGCGTCCGAACTTCCGGCATCGATCGCGGGCGATAAACCTCGGTGTCGTTGCAGTTCTCAGGCGAAGTGGTACGACTTGTTAGCTGTATCGCAATCGCTCTTGCTATCTCGGTCATATTGACGCCGCTTGTTGCGCGCTGGGCTCGCGCACACGGCATCGTCGCCATCCCACGCAAGGATCGATGGCACCAGCAACCAACGCCGATGCTCGGCGGCGTGGCAATTTACGCGGCGAGTACCGCCGTCATCGTGTGGGCTGGGCCGCACGATCTGCGGCTGGTGGGATTGGTTGGCGGGGGCACGCTGCTGTTCGTCACCGGCTTGATCGACGACTTCCGCCGGCTACGACCACACACCAAGCTGATCGTGCAGATTGCGGCAGCCTGCGTGCTCGTGTTTTGTGGGGTACAGACGGGGTCGCCGGCGCTCGCCGTGGTGGCGATTCCGCTCACGATCCTGTGGGTTGTCGGCATCACCAACGCCTTCAATCTGCTCGACAACATCGATGGCCTTTCCGCCGGCACAGCGGTCATCGCGGCAATGTTTTTGTTCGCGTTCACGTACTCGGTTGGCACGCTGGACGTGGCCGTGCTCTGCCTGGCGCTGGCCGGCGGCGCGCTGGGTTTTCTCATTTACAACTTCAATCCCGCGCGCATCTTCATGGGCGATTCGGGCAGCATGTATCTCGGCTTCACCTTGAGCGGCATCACGCTGCTCGGGACGCACGAGATGGCCTCGGACGTCTTTTTCGTGCTGCTCGTGCCGGTGGCGATGATGGGCCTGCCGATCATGGACACCACCCTGGTAACGATCGTGCGGACGCTGGAAGGTCGGCCACTGTCGCAAGGCGGCCGAGACCATCTGAGCCATCGCCTAGTGGCAGTCGGGCTCTCGGAACGCCAGGCGGTGCTCGTGTTGTACGTACTGGCGGCGAGCTTTGGCAGCCTGGGCCTGGTCGCACGAGTCATGGGCGTGTGGCTCAGCCTGCTCCTGGCAGGCGTGTACCTGGCAATCGCGGTGCTGTTCGGCGCGTTCCTTGCCCAGGTACGCCTGTACAACCCGGTCGAGTACGCGGAAAAGTCGGCCGCGCTGAGCAATCGACCCGTCGTCAACGGCATGATCATGTTCAAGCGCGAGCTCGGCGAGGCAGCGCTCGATTTCATGCTGGTCTGCATGGCCTACCTTGGCTCGTTCGTGTTGCACTATGGGTTCCCCAACCCTGCGGCGCCTGGACCCGATCCCTACAAAGAGATCCCGGTGATGCTCTCGGCCTCGCTACCGCTGGTACTGCTGGTCAAGATGTGCCTGCTGCTGGCGTTTCAGGTGTATCGCGGCATGTGGCGCTACCTCGGCATTGCCGATTTGATGACGCTGGTCAAGGTGACGCTGCTGTCGAGCGTGCTGATCATCGCGGGGCTGCCGATCATCGTGCGAACCCCGATCATTCCGCGGTCGGTCCTGGTGATCGATTTCCTGCTGTTCACGTGTCTGCTGATCGGCTCGCGCGTGGCCTTCGCGGCACTGAACGACATGTTCGTTCGACTCCAGAGCCGCTGGCAGCCGCAGGTGCTCATCGTGGGCGCAGGCGACGTCGGCGAGCTGGTGTTGCGTACGATTCTGCGATTGCGGCCGGCGGCGTATCGACCCGTGGGTTTCCTGGATCCCGACCCCGCGACTCGGAATCGGACGCTTCACAGCGTGCGGGTGCTTGGCACCACGGATGACCTCGCGGCCATAGCCGGGCAACACGACGTCGACCTGGTTGTGGTGGCATTGGCGCCGATGTACGCGGAGCTTGCCGAACGCATCCGGCAGCACTGCGAAGCGCTCGGGGTCCCGGCCGTGGCGGCCGCGAGCTTCGTGCAAATGCACTTCGCGGGCCTGCCAGTCTTACCGGCAGCCGGCGATATGCCGCTGAGCTTGGCGGAGCCAGACGGCTCAACAACAACGGCGAGTTAACGGGTGGCGATTCCCGTCCTGGCCGGCCGCCGTGTCACGGTAGCGGCTGAAGTCGAGGCGCGCTCGAAGCCGCGCGTACGTCGCTTTTTGCCAGGCCGGAGCTATGTGCTCGTGCTGCTGACGTTGACCTTGCTCGGCTTGCTCAGCCGCGTGTACACCACGAACAGCCTTGCCGGCGAGCCCACGCCTGACGAGTTCCTGTACGGCGTCCATGCTCGCGACCTGGCTCGTGGATGGGCGGCCGGGCAGTCGGCGTCGCTCGAGGACCTTGGCGTGGAGGGCCGCTCGGTGGTGGTGGAGTCGGCGGCATTGTCGATGGTGCTGCCGGCGGATCCGATCACGCTTGGCCGCACGATGCAAGCGCTGTTCAACGCGCTCTGCATACCCATGACGTTCGTGTTGGCGCGGCAGGTTGGGTTGACGCGTTCGGCGGCGTTCGTTGGCGCGATCCTGCTGATGGCGGTACCCGAGTTCCAGGAGCTTTCCTGGCGATTCTGGACCGATAGTCAGGCAACCTTCGTCTGCCTCGTCTACCTGGCGGCATTGTTGTCCTTCGTGCGCCGCCCTTCAGTCACCAGCGGCCTGCTGAGCCTGGTGGGTTTGGCGCTCCTGTTACTCACGAAGGAGAGCGCGGCGGTCACGTTCACGCCGTTCCTCGTCCTGGCGTTCCTTGTGCCATTGACTCGACGGCTGAGCAACTCGGGCCGAAAGTTCGTGGCGGGCGCGGCGGGCATCGTGCTGCTGGCGTTCGTCGGAATTGGCGTATTGGTCGCGCGAGGAGTGGGCGACCTCGCGCACAACGCACTGCTGCAGAAGACCGTTGGCGCCGGACCACTGATTCTCACGAGCGTTCGCGACGCGATTCCAGTCATTCCAGACTATTCAGCGCAACTGGTAACGCTGATCGGGCCCGTGGAACTTGGCACGGGGTTCCTGTGGGCAGCGTTGGTTGGGGGCATCTGGCTCATCGCCCAGGCAGCCATGTCGCTTGTCACGTATCGGCCGTGGATGAGCCGCTGGGTGCTGGGGTGGTTGGCAGCGGCCGTCATCTGGTTGCCGGCCATGGTGATCCCGGCGCGCGACCTTGCCTCGCTACGCCAGACCGATCCCTGGATCCTGGTCGCGGCCGGCGGACTGCTGGTGGCGTTCGGGACGGTGGAGCTTGCGCTGCGCAACTCGCGTCGTACGGGCTGGGGGCTGGCGCTGCTCGGCCTGGTCGTGGTGGCGGTACTCTCGGAGCGACTGATCATCTCTGTAACCCCGAAAGTCAGCACTGCCGCGCTGACGTTCCGCCTGTTGATGCCGATCGTTCCACTGTTCGCGATTGTTGCCGGCGGCGGACTCTGGGCGGCAGTGGGCGCACTGGCGTTGCTGACTCCACGAACGCGCTGGGTGCGGCCTGCATTAGCCGTGGTGGCGGTTGGGATGCTCGTGGGGTTCTGGTCGCCGCTGCTGCATCAGCGATTCTCGTTTCGGCCACTGATTGGGCGTGTGGCGGATCGTGGCGCCGATCCGGATACCCCGCAGGGGCTGCGCATCCAGGTGCTGGTGGATGCGTCTGCCTGGCTACAGTCCAATTTGCGGCCCACCGACGTGATCCTGGCCGGAGTTGGGATTCCGCGCCAATTGGCCTGGTATGCGGACCTCGGTGTGGAGGGAATGAACGACAACGTGATCGACGTGGGCTCGCAGCCGGAGCGCAACCCGGCGTCGAATCCTCGCGCGCTTGAGCTCCAGCGACAATACATTATGGACCGGGTGGGCCCGCGCGGAGTTGACTACGTGGTGGACTTCAACGTCGATTGGCTGGACCCTGGAGGAGACAGAGCGCGCCAGTGGCGCCAGACATTCGATCTGCTGAGCAGCCAGCCAAACCTGGAAGTAGCCTATTTGGTCAAGGATCGGTTCGGATACCCGGTGTTTTATGTCATTCGCAATCATGGGTACGTGAACGCCTATGCGACGCAGTGAAACGCACATCCTAACGACGCACACCGGCAGTCTGCCGCGTCCGGCGGATCTGGCGGAGATGATGCTCCGGCGCGAAGAGGGCCAGCCGGTTGATGAGGCGGTATTGGAAAATCGCGTTCGGGAGGTGGTGCGCGAAACCGTTCAACAGCAGGCGGAAATCGGGCTGGATGTCATCAACGACGGCGAGATGAGCAAGCCGTCGTACTCGACCTACGTCAAGGACCGCCTGAGCGGATTCAATGGTCCATCGCAGCGGCCGTTCGGCGGTTCGCTGGAGGCGGAGGATTTTCCCGGTTACGTGCGTTCGGTGAGCCCGTCACAAAACCGGGTGAGGTTTCCGAGTTGTTCGGGACCGGTGACGGTCAAAGATCCCGAGGCTGTGCAGCGCGACATCCAGATGCTGCTGAACTCGGGCACTGGTGCGGACACGGAGTTGTTCATGACCAGCGTGTCACCGGGCCAGATCGCGCGATTCATGGGGAACGCCTACTACCCAACGCATGAAGCCTATGTCTATGCGCTGGCTGATGCTATGCGGCCGGAGTATGAAGCGATTGTCGATGCGGGGCTAGTGCTCCAGGTCGATTGTCCGGACCTCGCTTCGGGGCGCGCAAATAGCGAATTCGCACGACTGCCGCTGGAGGAGTGGAAGAAGATCGTGCGGATACACGTCGATGCGCTGAATCACGCCTTGCAGCGCGTTCCGCGTGACAAGGTCCGGCTGCATCTGTGCTGGGGAAACTATGCCGGACCACACAACCGCGACGTGCCGCTTTCTGACATTCTCGACGTGGTGCTGGCGGCAAACGTCGGAGGCATTTCGTTCGAAGCCGCCAATCCACGTCACGCGCACGAGTGGGCCGTCTTTCGGGACACTTCGCTACCGCCGGACCTGGTGCTGATTCCGGGCGTGATCGAATCGTGCAGCCTGTACATCGAACATCCGGACCTCGTGGCGCAGCGCATCCAGAACTTCGTGGAGTGTGTTGGATTTCAGAACGTTATTGCAGGGACCGACTGTGGGTTTGGAACATTCGTCGGCACACCCGCCATTCACCCGGGCATCGTGGTGGCGAAGCTGCGGAGCCTGGTTGAAGGCGCGCGCCAGGTGCGCTAACTCGGCGACGCTCCGTACTTATCGATGGCGCGCTGGCTGGCGCCGATACGGTCTTGTAGGTACTGGCTGGTGGGCTCGAAGGTGAGGGCTTGTTCGAACAGCGAATGGGCATCGCCGAAGGAGCGGGCGCGCATCGCGGCTTCGGCCTGCTCGGCCAGGGTGCGGGCGCGGGAGTCGGCCAGGGTGGCCTGGGCGTACGTGCCCATGACGGCGTCTTCGAGCGAACGGCCGGTTTGGTCGTAGGCTCGAACGGCCCAGGTATAGGCCTGATCGGTGACGCCCAGGTCGCGATAGACGTGGGCGATCTGCAGCATGTCGAAGGCATCGATGCGCGGGGAGTCCGACGCCTGCTTCAAGACAGTGAGCCCCCCAACGTCGTCGAAACGAGCCGAGCGCACCCAGGCCAGGTCGCGCAGGATGGCCGGGTCGCTGCTGTCCTGCGTGAGCGCGCTGCTCAAGGTGTCTTCGGCCGTCGCCAGGGCGGTTGAGCGGTCGGGCGACTGGGCAGGCAAGGCGAAGGCACGGTCCATCTGGAGGCCGCCAAGGTCGAGCAGGAACGTGGCGCGTCCATAGGGGAGAGCTACAGCCGCAACGAGCACCAGCGCGACAACAGCGACGGCGCCGACACACGCGCGCAGTGACAACCGCGAGAGGGACCTCAGCGAGTGTGCGGGGAGTGCCGCGCAGACGCCTGCGAGGGACAGCAGCAGCAGCGCAGTCCCGACGTTGGTGGTGACCACCTGGTCCGTCAGGCCGTGGGCTTGCATGGCGGCGAACAGGCCGAGGCCCGCGACGAATAGAGTACGGCGTTGAGGGACCAGTCCGTTTCTGCGGGCCAAGACCGCCGCTGCAGCAGCGACCGCCACCAGCAACAGCATTCCCAGGAAGCCGAAAGGGCCTTGTTCGAGGTAGGTTTGGACGAAGGTGTTGTGCGCGTAGAAGACCCGCTCGGCGTCGGGGTTGATCTCGTACTGCAGCGCGATGCGATTGGCGGTATCGACACCCAGGCCGACGCCGGTGAATGGGTATTCGACGAGCAGTCGCGCCAGGTCGGCCCAGTAGGTCAGGCGACCAGCCGTTGAGCTGAACTCCAGGCCCTTATCCAGGACGCCGACTGCGATGACCAGGAGCGCGAGTGGCGCCGCGAGGAGCGCCCCGAGCATGTAACGGCGTGGCCAGATCACCAGCGCGATTGCGCATACGCCGAGAGCGAGGCCAGTCAGACCGCCGCGACCGCCCGAACCCACGAGCAGCACGAGCGCTACGGCGCAGAGGGCGCTGCAGAGTACGGCAAGTCGAACGGAGGGTCGCTCGAGCAGCAGTGCGCCGCTGGCGAAGATTGCCACCAGGCTCAAGTCAATCAGGCCGTTGTAGCCGACGATGAAGCGGGTGTTTGTCACCCCGACCGGATCGGTGAGCTGCACGCCGTAAAACAGGCGGCGGAACAGCACGTCGAGGACGCCGCCGACCGTGCCGCGAAAGACGTCCGGGCCGCTGGCGGCGATGACCCAGGTCCCTGCAGCGAGCGAGGCCAGAGCCGTCGGCAGCAACACGAGTGACGGCCGACCAACGTGCCGGGCACCAACCGCGGCGAGCACGGCCAGGAGGCTGGCGACTGTCAGCCCGAGAAGGCGTTCGAGGGCAACAGGCGGATTCAGGCTGAACGGGTAGGCGATCACGGCGCCAACCACCAGGAGGCCACAGGGCAGGATCAGCGGCGAGACGCTGAGAGAAGTTGCGCCGGACAGGCTCAGCGCGCGTGGACGCGGGGCAACGTGTGCGGTGGCGCTGGTCAACGTGATTGACCCGTAGAATAACCGCGTGCCGCCGCCGATACGCATTTTGCGTGCGATCACGCGGCTGAACATCGGCGGACCCGCCATTCACGCCATCCTGCTGACCGACGCGCTCGACGATGGCGCACAGTTCAGCTCAACCCTGGTGACAGGGACCACCGCGCCACACGAAGGCGACATGCTCGATATGGCGGCAGCGCGCTCGGTGCGGCCGATCGTCCTGCCCGCGCTCGGGCGCGAGATCAGCCCGCTGGACGACCTGGTGTCGCTGGCGCGGATGGTCCAACTGGTCCGTCGGCTGCGGCCGGACGTGGTGCATACGCACATGGCCAAGGCCGGGACGGTTGGTCGCCTGGCAGCGCGGCTCTGCGGTGTGCCGCTGATCGTGCACACGTATCACGGACACGTGTTTCATAGCTACTTTTCGCCAGCCAAAACGCGGGTGTTCGTGACCATTGAGAAGGCACTCGGCCTCGTTACGGATCGCATCGTCGTGCTGGGTGAAGAGCAGCGCGTAGAGATCGCCAGCTTAGGAGTTGCTCCCGCCGAGAAGCTGGAACCCATCCGGCTGGGACTGGAGCTCTCGCCGTTCCTGGACGCGCAAGCCGCCCGTGGTGGACTGCGACGCGAACTCGGTCTCAGTGAAAACGTGCCGCTGATTGGCATCGTGGCCAGGCTCGTGCCGATCAAGGCGCACGAGCTCTTCTTCGAAGCCGCCGAACACGTGCTGCACCAACGCCCAGAGGCCCGATTCGTGGTGGTTGGTGATGGAGAACGACGAGCCGAGCTCGAGGCCATGGTGGATCGGATGGGCCTCCGAGACGCGGTCACGTTCCTGGGCTGGCGTCGTCCGATGATCGGCGTCTATGCGGACCTCGACGTGGTCGCGCTCACCTCGCGCAACGAAGGTTCACCGGTCTCGCTGATCGAAGCCATGGCTGCAGGCCGCCCGGTGATCTCAACGCACGTTGGCGGTGTACCGGACGTGGTGGTGAACGGCGTCACCGGCCTGACGGTGCCCTCGGGCGACGCCAACGCGATGGGCGACGGCATTCTGCAGCTGCTTGGCGATCGCACGCTCGCGGATCGCCTCGCCGCGGCCGGGCGTCGCCATGTGTACCCGCGCTACGATTCGAGCCGCCTGGTGGACGAGGTCCGCAACCTGTATCTCCGCGAGCTTGCCGGCCGCGGACGTGCTGTCCCAAGCGTAGGAGTTACTGCCTAGTGAGTCGCGCCCTGATCACGGGCGGCGCCGGGTTCATCGGATCGCACCTGGTCGAGCGACTCATCAGTCGAGGCGACCACGTCACCGTGCTGGACAACCTCTCCACCGGGCGGGCCGACAACCTGGCTGCGGTGCAGCAGCACCCCAATTTCAGCATGGTCGAAGGCTCAGTGCTCGATGCTGGGCTGGTCGAACGCCTGGTCGCGGATGCGGAGGTGGTCTACCACCTGGCGGCAGCGGTGGGCGTCGACTGGGTGCTGCGGCACCCGCTTCGCTCGCTGGAAACCAACATTCAAGGCACCGAGCACGTGCTCCGCGCCTGCGCAGAACGCGGACTGCGGGTGCTGATCGCATCGACCTCAGAGGTCTACGGCAAGAACAACAAGGATGCGCTGGCCGAAGACGACGATCGCGTGCTGGGCTCGGCGCGCCTGTCGCGCTGGTTCTATGCCTCGGCCAAAGCGATTGACGAGGCCTTCGCGCTGGCGTACTGGCACGAGCGACGCCTGCCGGTCACCGTGGTGCGATTGTTCAACACCGTCGGGCCGCGACAAACGGGGGTGTACGGCATGGTCGTGCCGCGCTTCGTGCGTTGGGCGCTGCGCGGCGAGCCGCTACGCGTTTATGGTGACGGCGAGCAGACACGCTGCTTCACCAACGTGCACGACGTGGTGCGCGCGCTCGTCGCGCTTACCGACACGCCCTCGGCGGCCGGCGAGATTTTCAATATCGGCCAGCCGAGCGAGATTCGAATCGTCGATCTCGCCAAACGTGTGGTTGAACTGTGCGAGAGCGTGTCCGAAGTGAAGCTCGTGCCCTACGACGCCGACGAGGCGTACGGCGAGCGGGCCGCAGGCTATGAGGACATGCGGCGGCGTGTGCCGAATGCGGACAAGCTTTTCGAGTTCACCGGCTTCAGGCCTTCGATCGGCCTGGATCAGACGTTGCGCGAGGTCATCGACTACGAGATGGGGCGGCTCGAGGCGACTACGCGCTCTTGAGGTTTGGGCTGCAGCGTCACGCTGACCCGCCTCTACCGTTTTCGGAGGACAAGGCCAATTTCCTTCCAGGAGGTTCTTTAGGTCCAGGCGATGTGCGGCATTTGCGGGGTCCTGAACCTGCGTGACTCGGCGGCGCCCGTGGAGCAGCGCGCGCTGCATGCGATGGCGGACGTGTTGCGGCATCGTGGCCCGGACTCGGAGGGCACGTACATCTCCGACGACTGCGGTGTGGGCCTTGGCTTCCGCCGCCTGAGCATCGTCGATCTCGCGACGGGCGATCAGCCAATGCCGAACGAGGACGAAAGCCTGTGGCTCGTCTTCAACGGCGAGATTTACAACCACGCCGCCCATCGACCAGGCCTCGAAGCCCGCGGCCACCGCTTCAGATCGCACTGCGACGCCGAAGTGATCCTGCACCTGTACGAAGAGCTCGGCCCCGACTGCATCCACGAGTTACGCGGCATGTTCGCCTTGGCGTTGTGGGACAGCCGCCGGCGACAGTTGCTGCTTGCGCGCGATCGGATCGGCGTCAAGCCGCTGTACTTCGCACGCACCTCGGATGCGCTGATTTTCGGCTCCGAGATCAAGGCGCTGTTCGAGTACCCGGGTCTGGAGCCGCGGCTGAACGAGCCGGCGCTGTCGTTGTTCCTGACCTTCGCGGCCACGCCCGCGCCGCAAACGCTGTTCGAAGGCATTCAGAAGCTGCCACCCGGCCATCGGTTGATCGTGGATGCCGATACGGGTCAACAGCGGCTGGAACGCTACTGGCAGCCGCTGCCCGATCCAGACGAACGCGCGACGCGCCGGCAGCCTGAGGAGTACGTCGAACGCCTCGAGGCGTTCGTGCGTGAGTCGATCGGCCTGCGCATGATGAGCGACGTCCCGTACGGCGCCTTCCTGTCCGGCGGGGTTGACTCCAGCCTGAACGTGGCGCTCATGGCGGAACTGGCCGATCGACCAGTCAGCACGTTCTCGGTAGCGATCGACGGTGACCCGAACTCGGATGAGCTGCGATTCGCCCGCTCGGTGGCCGAACGCTACGGCACGCGCCACCACGAAGTCACGATCGGCGAGCAGGATTTCCTCGACTACCTGCCCGAGCTGGTCTGGCACCAGGACGAGCCTCTTGCCGATCCCGTGTGCGTTCCGCTGCACGCGATCTCGGAGGCAGCCCGCGCCAGCGGGACGCGCGTGATCCAGGTGGGCGAAGGCGCGGACGAGCTTTTTTCGGGCTACACCAGCTACGCCTTTTTCACTGATTTTTACCGTCGCGTGTGGCGGCCGTATTCGCTGCTGCCACGGCCGCTACGCCAGGTGGCCTCGAACGCACTCGGTCCATGGCTGCCGCTGGATCGCGCGGACGTGCTGGCCCGAGCGGGCGATGGCGGCGAGCTCTTCTGGGGTGGCGCGGTTCCGTTCTACGACGGCTACAAGCGACGCCTCCTCGGGTCAGACGACGCGATGGGCCGACAGGCGGTCGCGGCGCTGTACGCGGATGTCGACGGAAACGTGCCCGGGGCCAGCCAGTTGGACCGGATGATCGGCATCGAGCTGCGTCAACGCCTGCCCGAGCTGCTGTTGATGCGCGTGGACAAGGTGACGATGGGCTCATCGCTCGAAGCGCGCGTTCCCTACCTGGATCACAAGCTCGTGGAGTTCGCCCTGGCGATGCCAGCGGAGGTCAAGTACCGCGACGGGGTTACCAAGTGGGTGCTCAAGCGTGTCGCCGAACGCGTGGGTGTCTCGCGTGAGCTGATCTATAGACCCAAGCGCGGCTTCTGCGGTTCGGCCACGAATATGCTCAGCCCGCGGCTGCTGGACCGCGCCGAACTGGACATCTTCGATTCATCATTTGCGCGCGAACGATTCGATCTTGGCTTCGTGCGCCGCCTGCTCAGCGAGCAACGGAGCGGCAAGGGCGACCACAACTACCGGCTGTGGACGCTGTGGAACCTGGTGGCGTGGCACGCCTGCTGGTTCGAAGGCGCGCGGACTCGCATGCAAGAACCTAGCCTGGCTTGAAGGCAAGGCAGAGAAAGTTCTCGGTCCAGATTGTCTGGCGCTTACCGGTTTCGATGTGCCGCACCGTGTTTGCCAGCAGCTTTACGGCATGCCAGAGTGCGACGTTGAGCTTGCCGCGCAGACGGATCGGGATCGGACCGGTTTCATAAAAGCGCAATTTCTCGAAGCCCGCCTGCGTGAGCAGTTGCGCGAGCGACGCGGGGGTAAAAACCGTCTGATGTGTGAGATCGCCGTAGATGACCTGGCCCGGGAACAGGCCGGCGCCGTTGGCGGTCTGGATCAGCACTCTGCCTCCAGCCTTGAGTGCTTCGAACATGAGTTGCGCCAGCAGCAGCAGCTCCTTCCGCGTCAGGTGCTCCAGCACGTCCACCGCGACGACTGCATCCAACGTGGACTTGCAGTGGTTCAGATAGGTCAGTGCGTCACTGCATTCGGCCTGGACGCGTCTGTGCTGCGCGAGGGCGACTTGCTCCGCGGAGACGTCGACGCCGCGAACGTCGAGAAACCCGCACTGCTGCAAGTACGCCAGGAGCGCGCCGTCGCCGCAGCCGAGGTCCAGGATCGCCGCCGCGCGGTCCAGGTCGGCGAGCAGCGGCAGGTACTTGTGATCCCACCACGTCGTGCTCGGCGCGCCAGGACGTTGTCTCTTGAAGGTCGAGGCGTAGCGCCCGTACAGGGTGGTGCGATAGTCCTGCTGCATGCGCTGAGGCGCAACGTACCATGAGCTTCGCACGGCAAAGTCTCGGCAGTTTGCTGGCGCTCGGCATCGGGGTGATCGTGAGCGTGCTGCTGCCGCGAGTGCTCGGGCCTGAGGCGCGGGGTGAGTACCAGCTGGCCGTGAAGCTCGCGGGCCTGGTCCTGGCGGTCGCCCAATGGGGCATTCCCGAAGTGCTGCTGCAGGCGTTGGCCGACCGGCGTGCAAGCCGCGGCGCGCTGATCGGCACGTCGCTCGTGCTGGGGCTCGCGGGCGCGTGCGTCACGGCGTTGGTGCTGTGGCTGGCCGCACCGCTCTTCCAGGACAACCTCCTGAAGGGCGTCGATCCGCTGCTTCTCGCCCTCACATTGGGTGGCAGCGTGGCATCACTGGTGGGTTTGCTGGCGCGACGGTTCATCCAACTGGGCGGGCGACTCGATGTCTATAACGGCACCGATATCGCGCGCACGGCGCTGTTCCTTGGGCTTGTGGCACTCGGCGGCGTGCTGCTGCCGCGTTCTGCACTCGGGCCAACACTGGCGTGGCTGCTGGGCGAAGTCACTCTGGCAATCGTGGCGATTGGGTTTTTGCTACGAACTTCCACAGGGTGGAGCGCACAACGCAGCCTGGCGCGGGAGCTGGCCACAGCCGGTGCGCCGATTCAGTTCGGCCTGCTGGGCATGTTCGTCGGCTCCGAAGGTGGCGCATTCGTGCTGAACGCCAACCTGGATATCGCGGCCGTTGGCGTATACAGCGTCGCACTCTCCGTCTCACGCCTGGTGCTGCAAATCTCGGTCGCGCTGCGCACCGCGCTGCAGCCGAGATTGATAGGCAACGAGCATGACTCCGCGGCGGTCACGGCGCGCGTGACGCGCCACGGGCTGCTTTGGATGGTGCTTATCGCCATCGCCCTTGCCGTAGGTTCGCCACTGGCACCCGTCGTCTTCACGCGCGACTTTTCGGCGGTCGGGCCGGCGCTGGTGTTGCTGTTGCCGGGCATGGTTGCCTACGGGGTGTGGCAGTTGCTGGCGAGCCACCTGCTGCGCATCGGTCGACGCGCCTTTTTGGGCTGGGTGGCCTGGCTCTTCGGGATCGTCTCGATTGGTTTGCAGGCGTTTGGGGCGCAGGTGTTCGGGCTCATCGGCGCAACCGCCGGCCTGAGCCTGGCCTACGTGTTGGCCACAGTCGTGGTACTGGTGGCGTTTGTGCAGGTCAGCGGCCGACCCGCGCGCGAGCTGCTGCCGGTGCCGGGCGACCTGGCGTTTTACGTCGGACTGACTCGCCGCGCATTGGCCAGAAACGCTGCCTGAGTGGCTGCACGGTCGCTGCTGCTCACGCCCAGCTTTCCCCCGGCACTTGGTGGCGTGGAGACATTGCTGTATGAGACGAACCGTCGGCTGGCCGAGCCGCCGCTGGTGCTGGCGCCGGAGCCTGCAGCGGCAAGCGACCTGCACATCACACGAGTTCGCACCGGAACGGCCGCGCGTGTGGCGTACCGACCACTGTGGCGGTTGCACCCGTCCATCCACTACGCCCAGGTGTTCCTGCGACCAGCGTTGCGGGCTGCGAGAACGTCCCGCCCGCAGGTGGTCCAGGCGGGTCACGTGTACCTGGCGCCACTGGCGCGGCTCATCGCCAATCGGCTGGGCGTGAAGTACGTGGTGTACGCCTACGGCCAGGAGGTCTGGCGCAAAGGCGGCAGCATGGGGCTGAGGCGCTTGGACGCCTACCTTCGAGGCGATGCGCTGCGTGGTGCTGAGCGGGTGCTGGTGCCGGGCGGCTTTACGGCGGGGCTCGTGCGCGAGTGGGGCGTGCCTTTTGACCGCATCGTGCCAGTCCCGTACGGTGCGGAACCGAGGCCGCCAAGTGCGCCGCCAACCGGCACCACATTGCTGAGCGTAGGCCGACTGGTGCCCCGCAAAGGTGTCGACATGACCCTGCGCGCGTTGCGCTGCCTGCCCTCCGGCGTTACCTATCGCGTAGTGGGCAGCGGACCGTACCTCAAGAACCTGCGCGCGCTCGCGCACAGCGAAGGTGTAGCGGACCGCGTGATGTTTCTTGGCCGCATCAGCTCCGACTCCCTTGCAGAGGAATACCGACGGTGCGCGGTGTTCGTGCAACCCTCGCGACGATCGAATCACGAACTCGAAGGCTACGGACTGGTGTACTTCGAGGCGGCTGCGTGGGGACGTCCCGTGATCGCGGGACGTTCGGGCGGCGAGGTCGACGCGGTCGTGGACGGTGTCACCGGCCTCCTCGTAGATGGCACCTCCGTGGGAGCGATTGCCGAGGCAATCGATGGCCTGCTTCGCGATCCAGAACGCCTCGCGCGCATGGGTGCGGCGGGTCGCCGGCGCGTGGAAACGAGCCACAACTGGACCCGAGCGGCGGCGGTGGTTGATTCGGTCCTCGCTGAGGCGTGCGCGTGAAGCTACTGGCGGTCCATCAGGGCGGTGGTGTCGGCGGTGCGCCGGTGTCGTTGCTCAAACTGCTCAGCGCGCTCGACCGCGAAGAATTTTCGCCACACGCGGTGTTCACCGAACCTGGTGACGTGGTCACGTATGCGCAGCAGCTCAATGTGCCGGTCGAGGTCGTGCCCATGGGCGGCGCGTTCTTCTACTCCGCGCATGCGCGGCTGGGATCGCGAAGCGTTGCCAGATTCATGCGCACGTTTCCGAAAGCCGTGCAGACCGCGCGAGCAGCGTTGCGGCACAACCATCCGGACCTGCTGCACCTCAATACCAGCGTGCTGCTGGCCTGGGCTGCCGCGGCCAGGCGCGAGCGGGTGCCAGTAGTGTGGACCGTGCGAGAAGTCCTGGGTCCGAACGCGTGGCTGCGACGGTGGCATGCCGACTTCATCCTGCGCCACGCGCGGCGGGTTGTGGCAATTTCGGATGCCGTCGCCGCGTGCTTTCCGGAGGCGTCAAGACCTGTCGAACGCGTCTACAACGCGGTTGATCTCGCCGAGTTTCGGCTGGAGCTGCTGAACGACGCCATGGCGGTGCGCTGGGAGCTTGGCCTTTCAGCCGATGCAGCGGTGCTCATGGTCGTGGGCTCGGTGCAGCGGCCGAAAGGTCACTGGCTCGTGCTCGAAGCGCTCACGCGCCTCGCTGCTGATGCGGAACTGGTCCTGGTAACAGGTGGGACGGGCGCAGACTACGCCCACTCGCCGCGCGGTCGCATCAAGCGCATCCTCGGTATGCCGCTGGACAACCTCGATGCCCTGCTCCGAGATGCGCGCCGCGTTGGGCTGGCGAAACGCGTGCACGTGAGCGGGTACCGCCGTGACGTGGCCCGCGTGATCGCCGCGGCGGACGTCGTTGTTTTCCCGAGCCTGGAGCCCGAAGGATTTGGCCGCCCTATCATCGAGGCGATGGCGCTGGCACGGCCGGTCGTGGCCACCGACGTGGGGCCGAGCCGCGAGCTCCTCGGCGTGGGCACTGGCCGCCTGGTCCCGCCGGAAGCCCACGCCCTCGCCAGCGCTCTTGGCGAGCTGCTTGGCGCAGCTGAGATCCGCCGTGCAATGGGTCGCGCTGGTCGGGCCCGGGTGGAGGCGTGCTTCACCCTGCAGCGCCAGGTCGCCGAGATGTCGGCGATCTATCGACAATGCCGCTAGACCTCGACGTGGTGTTGCTGTACGCACCGCCCTGGAATGGTCCGACTCGTTTCAGCAAACACCACCTCGCCACCTACCTGACGCAGCACGGTGCCCGCGTGCTGTACGTTGAGGCGCCGCTCACACCACTGGGCATCAAGCGCGGCCGCTCTTTCGTGAATGACCTTCGCCAGAGCCTCCGACCCCCGCGCAAGGTGGCGCACAACCTGTGGGTGCGACGGCACTTTTTGCCCGTGCCTTACCACGCGGCAACATCGATCACCAGCACGCGCACCGCGAACCGGCTGGGTCAGCGGCTGCTGGCGCCTTTCCTCAAGCGAGACCTGACAAGTCTACGCATGCGGCGACCTGTGCTGATTGCCGCACTGCCGCATGCCGCCGACGTCGCCCCGTACCTGCCAAAGCGCGCGCTGGCGTACCACTGCGCCGACGATTACGCCAACGTGCGTGGCTTTCCGAACACGCTGCCCGAGGTCGAGGCGGATCTGTGCCGCATGGCAGACCTGGTGATCACCACCTCGGAGACCTTGTGCCAGGCGCGACGCTGGCTCAATCCGCACACCTACTGGATTCCCAACGGTGCCGACGTCGAGCATTTCTCAGAACCCGCGGCCCCGGCCGCCGAGCTCGATGGTGTGCGTCGCCCGATCATCGGCTTTGTGGGAGGACTTTCGGAATGGGTCGACCTGGAGCTGGTGGCGAACGTAGCTCGGCAGCGGCCCGACTGGTCCTTCGTCCTCGTTGGACCTGCCAGCATCGACACCAGTGGTGTGCAGTCCTGTCGCAACGTGCGGTTACTCGGGCCTCGCCGCTATGCCGATCTCCCCTCGTACCTCGCCACCATGGACGTCGGACTCATTCCGTTCAAACGCAACGAGGTGACCTACCACGCCGATCCAATCAAGGTCTATGAGTACCTCGCGGCGGGGCTTCCCGTTGTCGCAACCGACATGCCCGCGCTCCGCAGGTTGTCTCACGTGGTGAGGTTGGCGGACGGGCCCGAGGCGGTACTGCAGGAGATTGAGGCTGCGCTCGCGGAAGGACGAGTGCAGCGTGCCGCGGAACGCAAGGCGGAGGCCGCCCGACATAGCTGGTCGGCGAGGTTTGACGAGTTCGTGCGGCTCCTGGAGGCCCGTCTGGCATGCGGGTCCTGATCTACGCCTCCGCCGCACGCATGGGCGGGGCGCGTTCGCACGTGGTCGGCCTCGTTCCGGAGCTGGCGGCGATTGCGCCGGAAGATGACGTGATGCTGATGGCGCAAGCCGATCTGATCGCGGAGCTGCCACCGCTGCCACCCACCTGGACCCTTTCAGTCGAGCGGACGAAGAAACCCAAGTCTCAAGTGCAGCGGCTGATCTGGGAACAACGCGTCCTACCCCGCATCGCCGAGAACTGGCGGGCCGATGTGCTGCTGTCGTTCGGCAGCTTCATTCCCTTGCGCGGGAGCTGCCCGAGCGTGCTCGAGGCCGGCAATGCGCTGCCATTCACACGTGCATACTGGCGGGTACTCGCCCACGAGCCGTTGCGATTGCGAGTCGAAGAGCGCGCGCGGTGGGCCTTGCTGCGGGCATCCTTACGCGCATCGGAACGGGTGCTCACACCAACGCGTGCGATGCGGCAGGACGTGGTCACGCGATTGCCCGACATTGGCCACAAGATCGACGTCGCACTGTGGGGCGTCGCACCCGCGTTCCACACCCAACGCTGGCAACCACCCGATGGCGAAATGATCCTCGGAGTTTCGAAGCACGGCATCAACAAGGAGTTCGACGTCCTGGTAGCGGCACTACCCCACCTGCTACGACGTTTCCCGCGCGCGCAGCTCGTGCTCACGGGCACCGCGGAGGAGTCGCGTTGGTCGCGACACACCTTCGAACTCGCGGCCAAGCTGGGTGTCGCCAATCGGGTGTGTTTCGCGGGCGATGTACCCAATGCGAACATGCCCGCGCTCGTGCAGCAGGCGCGAGTACTCGTGTTTCCGACATGGTGTGAGTCCTTCGGTTTGCCCTTGGCAGAGGCGATGGCGATGGGCGCGCCCGCGGTAGCCGCGGATATCCCGGCGTGTCGCGAGGTTGGCGGCGACGCCGCGCGCTACTACCACGCGGGTGATGCACAGTCGTTGGCCGAAGCGGTCGGAGGCCTGCTTGCCTCGTCGGAGCTCAGCCAGGCGATGGCCAACCGTGCGTCCGATCGCGGCCGCCACTTCAGCTGGCGCGAAAATGCGCTCGGCGTGCGCCAGAGCCTTGTTCGAGCCGCCGCGTGAGTACCCGCGTTTCGGTACTTGTGCCAACACTCGACGAAGAGTTGAACCTCCCGGAGTGCCTCGACAGTCTGACCTGGGCCGACGAGGTGTTCGTCCTGGACTCGTATTCCCACGACACGACTGTGGAAGTGGCGCGTGCCCGCGGTGCGACCGTTGTGCAGCACGGGTGGGAAGGCTATTCGCGACAGAAGAACTGGGCACTCAGCACCTTGCCGTTTCGGAACGACTGGGTGCTCATCGTCGACGCCGACGAAAGGGTCACGCCCGAGTTGCGGTGTGAGCTCCAGCAGGTGTTGGCGAATCCGACCTGTGACGGCTACTACCTGAACCGCAAGTTCATCTTCCTCGGGACCTGGATCCGGCACGCCGGTTGGTACCCTAGCTGGAACCTCCGCCTGTTCCGGCACCGGCTCGGTCGCTACGACGATAGGGAAGTGCACGAACACGTGGTCTTGAACGGTCGCGCGGGTTACCTCAGATCCGATTTGCTGCACCGCGATCGGCGCGGACTGGAGGCGTACATCAGTCGCCACAACCGGTATTCCACGCTGGAAGCGACGGCGCGCCTGAAGGCGGAGCGCGATGCACCTGACCGTGCAAAACTGCCAGTCAGCGTGTTGGCTTCTCCAGTGCAGCGCAAACGCTTTTTGCGTGAGCGGGTCTGGCCGCACGTACCTGGCAAACCACTCGTGTTGTTCGTGTATATGTACTTCTTGCGACGCGGGTTTCTGGATGGTCGCGCTGGATTGGCGCTCTGCGTCTTTCACGCGTTCCAGGAGTTCATCGTTGGACTCAAGCTCGCCGAGCTCCGGCGTCTATCATCGATGGAACCGTCGAGATGAAGCAGGTGTTGCAATTCCGTCGCTCCGGCGTCACGCGCGTGGCGGAGGTACCCGCCCCGTTGACGCCAGCCGCCGGTGTGCTGGTGCAAACGCAATGGTCGCTGATCAGCCCAGGCACCGAACGGATGTTGGTGGAAGCCAGCGGCGCGAACCTGGTCAACACGGCGCTCCACCGATCGGACCTCGTTAAGCAAGTCATCGATAAAGCCGCACGCGACGGGATTTCGGCAACCGTGGAAGCAGTTCGCAGCCGCATCGACGTTGCGATTCCACTCGGCTATAGCTGCGCTGGCGTCGTTCTCGAAGTTGGCCCAGGCGCAGCGGACGCGTTTCGCAGTGGAGATCGCGTGGCGTGCGCCGGGGCGGGCCAGGCGAACCACGCCGAGATTGACGCCGTCCCTCGCAATCTCACTGT
The DNA here is from genome assembly GCA_019239775.1 of Chloroflexota bacterium. GTDB lineage: Bacteria > Chloroflexota > UBA6077 > UBA6077 > CF-72 > CF-72. Next base: position 1,829 of record JAFAZN010000153.1, on the reverse strand, counting down.
GCGCGTTCCTGACGACGTCTCGCTGGAGGATGCGGCGTTCGTCACCATCGGCGCGATTGCGCTTCAGGGGGTGCGGATCGCTGACGTCCGGTTGGGTGAGACATGCGTGGTAATCGGTCTCGGACTCGTGGGACAGTTGACCGTGCAACTGCTGAAGGCGGCCGGCTGCCGTGTATTTGGGATCGACGTCGCGACCGATAAGCTGGAGCTCGCGCGATCCAGCGGCGCGGATGAGGCGTGCTTGCGATCGGATCCGGACCTCGTCCCGAAGGTGAAGGCGTTTACGCAAGGTCGTGGCGCGGATGCAATAGTGATTGCCGCCGCCGCGAGCTCGAGTGATCCGGTGCAGCTTGCGCCCGCCCTCGCGCGCGACCGCGCGGTGGTGGTAGCCGTTGGCATGATCGGCATGGATGTGCCGCGCAATGCGTATTACGAAAAAGAGCTGCAATTACGGTTGTCGCGCTCGTACGGTCCAGGTCGCTACGACCAGACCTATGAAGAGCAGGGCATCGATTATCCACTTGGCTACGTACGCTGGACCGAGCAGCGCAATATGGAGGCGTTCCTGGACCAGGTGGCCATGGGCCGCGTGCACCCGTCGCGGTTGGTGACGCACCGCTTTCCCATCGCTGAAGCAGAGCGCGCCTACGCGGTGGTTACCGGCCAGGTGGCTGAGCCGTACCTGGGCGTGTTGTTGGAGTATCCGCACGTTATTCCCGCGGAGGCGCCGGTCCAGACACGTGCGCAGGTCCGGCATCAGCCACAGGTTCGGAGTGGCACGATCCGTTTGGGGGTTATCGGCGCGGGGAATTTCGCACGCTCCGTGCTGCTGCCGATTTTGCGCAAGAACCCCGATGTTCAGCTCCGCGCGGTGGTGACGGGGTCGGCGCCGAGCGGCCATCAAACCGCAACCCGATTCGGATTCGCGTACGCGGCATCCGACTGGCATCACGTGATCGAGGACCCGGATGTCGACGCAGTCCTGGTCGCCACGCGCCACGATTTGCACGCTCCGGTCGCCGCCGCCGCTCTTCAGGCCGGTAAGGCCGTGTTCCTGGAGAAGCCGATGGCACTCGCCGAAACGGAGCTGGCCGCGCTGATGGAGGTATGCCAGGCAAGCGGACAGGTCCTCCAGGTCGGGTTCAATCGACGGTTTGCACCAGGCTATCTGCGCCTAAAGTCCGCGTTTGCGGCTCGCAAGTCGCCATTGGTGGCGACGTACCGAGTGAACGCCGGTGCGGTTTCCCCGACATCCTGGGTGGTAGACCCCACGCAGGGTGGCGGACGCCTCATCGGCGAGGTGTGCCACATGGTGGATACGCTGGTGGACCTCGTGGGCGCGCCAGTGACGTCGGTGTACGCTTCCGCCACCGACGTTGAAGGTGACGACGTGGTCTTGACGCTGTCGTTTGAGGACGGATCCATTGGCACAATTACCTATGCGTCCGGTGGTGACCGGAGCATGCCGAAAGAGTACGTGGAGGTCTTCGGCGGTGGCCGCGCCGCCATCCTCGACGACTTCCGGACCGTGCGACTCCACAATGGCGGCGCATCGAAAACCATCGGCGGGCGCCTTGCGCGGCAGGACAAGGGCCATACGGCGGAGCTGGCCGCGTTCATTGCCGCGGTGCGCAGTGGTGGCCCATCGCCACTGGACTCGGAGGTTGCTGCGCACGTGACGCGGGTCACCTTCGCAGCGGTGGAGTCGGTCCGAACCGGTTTACCAATCGTGTTGTAGCGATGCGCATCGCGTACGTGTGCCACTATTTTGTGCCGGAGCCAGCGGCGCCGGCGGCGCGCGTGCACGAATTCGCGCGGTACTGGGTCCA
>JAFAZN010000058.1 GCA_019239775.1 Chloroflexota bacterium | reverse complement strand
CGACCAGCTGCCGACCACAAAGCGCAAGTTCGCCCCAAGCATCGCGCCTACGGCGACCGCAACATACTCCACACTTGTGAGTATGAAGCGGCTTCGGGTCGGGGCAGCTTGCAGCCCCGGGGCCAGTCGCTCGTCGCGCTGCGCGCGGTCGCTCCTTCCTGCCCCGTCCCCCCGCGATGGGCCTATTCGGCGGCTGCGGACCGGTCCGCCTCCCTGAGGTTGTTGCCCTTGCGTCGGGGAGTCCCGTTTCTGCGCGGGAACGGCGTCAGGCACGTGGACGGGCGCAAACCGGGATGGAGTCCCAAACAAACGTGTGGTCGCGTGGACGCGTCGGTACGGCACAATCCCGCGGTGGTGGGTGAAACGGTCCTGGTCAATGGTCGCGAGTACAACGTTCCGTCGCGGCCGACGGTTGTCTTTGTCATTGACGGTGGCGACCCGCGCTATCTCGATGACGCGCTGCAGCGCGGGCTCATGCCATCACTCCAGGGCACGCTGCAAAAAGGTGGCACGTATGCAGTGGGCAAAGGCGTCATGCCATCGCTCACCAATCCCAACAACCTGTCGATTGTGACCGGCGTGCCGCCGGGCGGACACGGCGTGCCTGGCAACCATTACCTGGATCCAGCAACGCAGGAGGAGGTGCAGCTCACCGATCCGGCGTTTCTGCGCGCCGACACCATCCATGCGCAACTGCAAAAGCACGGCAAGCGTGTGCTCTGCGTGACTGCGAAAGACAAACTCCGTCGGCTGCTCGGGTCCGGTGGTGTTCCATCAGTGAGCGCTGAGCGCGCGCATGAGCTCGCACTGCCGGAGTTCCAGATCGAGAGCCTCATTGACACCGTCGGCAGACCCAATCCCGGAATCTATGACTGGGACCTCAGCCCGTACGCCATGGAGCTTGCGCTCGCAATCCATCGCAAAAGGCCGGTGGACTTGCTGTATGTCAGCCTCACGGACTACGTCCAGCACACCCAACCGCCGGGTGGGAAGTTCGCGGATCGCTTCTTCTGTCGCTTCGACGAAATCCTCCACCTGTACCTGGAAGAAGGTTTTCTCATAGGCATCACCGCCGACCACGGTATGAATGCCAAGCCGCACGTGATTTACCTGGAGGATGCTCTCAGCGATGCCAGAGTTACTGATGCGAGGGTCGTCCTGCCGATCACCGATCCCTACGTGGTGCACCACGGTGCGCTCGGATCGTTCGCGTGGATCCATCTTCCGCGCGAGCAACGCGAGAGAGCACGTGACGCGCTGGCCGCCATCGAAGGAGTAGAGGACGTCCTCACGCGTGAGGAAGCAGCGAAAGTATTCGAGCATCCGCCCGATCGCATCGGCGACCTCTCAGTGACCGCTGATGCGCAGACTGCGCTCGGCAAATCCGCCGCCAAACACGACCTCTCCGGTATTTCCCACGAGGGGCTGCGCTCGCATGGCGGATGGCACGAGCAATCCGTGCCAATCATTGTCAGTCACCCTTTGCGTCAGGCATACGTAGAACGCCTTAGAGCGGGGGTTCGCAATGCCGATCTGCACGACCTGTTGCTCAATGGCGTGACACTCCACTAGGGGTCACTTAACCACGCAAACCCACGAGGTTCCCAGACTCGTAGCGTTTGAGACCGATGCGAAACGCGCCCAGGGCGAGCAGCGCGCTGGTGATCGCGGCGCACACCAAGGCGATGAACAGGGTGCTGTCGAACGAGCGCAGGAGCTCCACCGGGATGTGGCTGATAAATCCGGCTGGAATCGCGGTAAACAACAGCACGCGCATCCAGCCGTGGAACATCGCGCCTGGATACAGCGAAAAGGTGATGACGGCTTGCTGCGCCTGGAATGCAGCGGCTTCGGCGCTGCCCATCCAGAACGCGAGGCTACCGGCGATCACCATGAAGGACACGTACACCACCAGACTGATTACCACCAGCCCGAGATACAGCGCGATTCCGCCCGGGTCCAATCGGCCGAAGAATGCGTACGCGAGTAGTCCGAAGCAGACGTCGCCCCAACCGGCCAGGCCTGCGCGACTGACCAGCACGTGCACGAGCGCGTCGCGCGGAAGTCCGAGATAGTAATCGAGTTGTCCCTGCACCACGATTGTCGCGAGGCGGTTGCAGTTGCCGAATACGGCTGCAGCCAGTCCAATGGAGGTGGCTGCCACCGCCCAGACGAGGGCGACGTCGCCGAGCTGCCAACCGCCAACATTCTGGAACTTTGCGAAATAGATGAGCCAGAAGACGGCAAACACGACATCGTTGGTGAACATGCCTATGGCTTGCGCAAGAAACGCGGCACGATACTCCAGCGCAGCGGCGAGATTGACGCCGAAGTAGTACGCGAAGAAGCGCAAGGTCTTAGCCACCGTGCGCCACCAGTTGTCGAGTTGCTCGGCTGAAGATGAACGTGAGCGTCAACCATCCCAGCGTCAACCACACCAGTTGGATCGCAGCGACTGGCACGAGGGTTTGCCAATCGCTGGCGACGAACGCCCGTGCGGGTGCGTACGTAATGGATGCGAACGGTAGTACGCGGGATATTGCTGCAAGCCAGTCGGGAAATAGCTCTAATGGCAAGAACAGTCCGCCGATCGTGATGAGGAATTTGTTGTAGATCCACTCCGCTGGCTGCGTATCCTCCACCCAGAAGGCGGTGAGTCCGATCATCACTTCGAACATTGCTTTCAGCGTGATTGCTGCCACGCCGAATACGAGCGTTGCCAGGACGTTCAGCGGAGTAATCGGAGGCGGTCCAACTGCGAGAAACGCTACGGCTCCGCCGAGCAACCCGTTGAGTGGCAGGCGCAGCAAGGTTTCGCCCCAGTACGCCGAGAGGTGATACAGCGGATAGCTGTACGGTCGCGCCAGGGCGTAAGCCACATCACCCGAGCGCACCTCGGTATCGATGGTCTGCGCCACACG
>JAFAZN010000319.1 GCA_019239775.1 Chloroflexota bacterium | reverse complement strand
GCGCGCAGGCTCGCGGTCGAGCTCAACATCTGTTTGCTCGAGTTGGACCGCATCGAGAAGCCGCTGCTCGAGCGCATCTCCGGCGATACGCTCGGCTGGGGCGGATACGAGCTCCTCACGATACTGGCGGAGGACCACCTGGCTCTCGGCCACAGCGTAATCCTGGATTGTGTCACGTGGATACGTCCGCTGCGCGCACGCTGGAGCGACCTCGCTTCGAAATACGACGCGGTGTTTCGACCAATCGAGGTTCGTTGTTCCGACGAGGAGCTGCATCGATCGCGACTGCTGGAACGACCGCGGCCCGCCGGATGGACGGCCGATCCACCATTGGTACGCGCTGAAGAGGCTCGTCGCATGTACGAGTCCTGGGACACGGAGCGCCTGGAGCTGGACTCGGTGCATCCCCTCGATGACCTGGTGCGTGCTGCAGTCGACTACGTCAGCGGCTAGGCTTTGCGCACAGCTGGAGGGTGTCAAGTGACGTTGCTTGGTGCTCATGCAGTGACATCCGGCCGACTCGGCGAGGGGTGGACCGCGGTGGTATGCGGCACGACAGTCGTACACCCTGGAGAGCTGGGGCTGTCACCAGTTGCGACGGGTGGTCAACCTGGATGGATGTTCACCTTAGACGTCCTCCCGGGGGGTTGCAACCGGTGTACCGCTTGAGGGGCATAGTCGGGCGGTACTTGCCGGTTATGGTGTTGAGACTCCCGGGGTTTCAGAAATTCGATCCATCAACGAGATGTCACTACGTCGGTTCCTCGTAGATCTGCACGTTGGGCCATCGCTCGTGGATCCGCTTGCTGATGAGGCGTCTGTGATATTCCTCCACTGATACTCGCGCTGGGTTCCGCCGCAGAATAATCTGGAAGAGATCGGTCAGTCCAAATGGTGCAACCACCTCAATCTGGTCGTCCGCGAGCAAACGAATCGCGACCGCGGTCGCTGTCTCCGGCCATGTCGCTATCGCGGCCGGTATTGAATCGAGGGGTGGAACGGCATAGCCGAAGCGCCGCTCGTACCACAGGTGCACCGCGGCCTGGTTCTTGACCTCCCACGGGACATCAGGTCGGAGCGCGTGCAACTGACGCTCCCACGCATTCTCGGACTCCGTCCGGAGGTCAAGCGGGTCCAGGTATGCGAGATCCACGTCGCGGGCGGGAGTTCTTTCGGGGTACCCGTGCAACCGATCCCACACGAGATTGCGAATCACCCCAGCGCCGATGACCCAGTTCGGCGGATCACATGCGCGAGCGGCGCGCAGAACGTCCATCAGCCAGATGTCCGCACGGACCAGTTCGGTCAGTTGTTGCTCGTACTGCAGGCGAGAATCCAGCAATCTGACTGAGTTTGCATCGACGCTATCAGTGGCCGGTGATTTGTGGACCCGGCCGAGCCGAGGCGGAGGCTGAGGACCACGCGGTCTCCAGCACCGGTGCGCGATCGCGCAGCGGCTCCCACCACGGGCGGTGGGCGGCGTACCACAGCACCGTATCGCGCACCCCCTCCTCGAACGAAACCTTGGGCGCCCAGCCGAGCTCCTGACGGATTCTCGAGCTATCAAGCAGGTACCGCCGGTCATGTCCGGGACGATCGGGAACGATGGTTTTCAGCGAAGCGGGCTTGCCGAGTGTGTCTAAGACCAGATCGGCGATCTGCTCGACGCTTGCCTCGATCCCGCTCCCCACGTTGTACGTTTCACCGGCCTGCGCATGCAACACCACCAGCTCGATTGCCCGGCAATGGTCCTGCACGTGCAGCCATTCGCGGCGATGATGCGTCGACGCATACAGCGGCAGCGCCTGGTCATCCAGCGCGCGCGTCGCAAATAGCGGGATCACCTTCTCAGGGAATTGGTACGGACCGTAATTGTTCGAGCAGTTCGTGATGCTAATTGGCAACTCAAACGTCTCGTAATAGGCGCGCACCGCGTGATCCGCTCCCGCTTTCGAAGCGTTGTACGGGGTACGCGGGCGATATGGCGACTGCTCGGTGAACGCATCGTCGCTGTCCAACGTCAGGTCTCCATACACCTCGCAAGTTGAGACGTGATGGAACCGTGCCAGGCCCACCCGCCGCGCAGCCTCGAGCAGAGCTTGCGTCCCCATGACGTTGGTGCGGAAGAAGCGACCCGGGTCGAGCACTGCGAGGCTGTTGTGCGACTCGGCCGCGAAGTTCACGATGATGTCGATCCGATGTTCGCGCAACACCTGCTCGGCGAGCGAGAGATCGCCAATGTCGCCGTGCACGAACGCGACCTGCGCTTCCAGCCCTTCGAGATTCGCACGATTGCCCGCGTACGTCAGCAGGTCGTACGCGACAACCTGGTCTTCAGGATGTACCTGAGTCCAGTAGCGGACGAAATTGGAGCCGATGAACCCCGCGGCACCCGTGACCAGTAGACGCATCGGAGCGAGTCTAGTACGCGAGTGCGCTCGGACGCACTCCAGACAAGACCCGCCAGTCAACTTCGCGCAGATTTGGTGATGTGCGCGAAGTCCAATGCGGCGCGCTGCTGGCGCGAGGTCGACGTGCATCAGGTTCGTGCACGGCGGATTGGCTCGGGACGTTCGTCAGCACCTGCGCCAGGTGCCTGTAACGTTACGCTCCCGTTTACCTCCACGTGCCATTGACGCCACGCGTACGGTGGCGGCGATATGGCATCGGATTTCTGGACTGCAAAACATGTGGTGGTGACTGGCGGCGCGGGCTTTCTCGGCAGAGTCATTGTCACGAAACTGCACGAGCGCGGCGTGCGGGCGATTACTGTACCGCGCAGCGCGACATGCGACCTGCGGCGTGAGGATCACCTGCAGACGATGTTCGACAGTGTTCTTGCCACTGCAGATGCCGCGGACGTCGTGGTGATCCATGCCGCGGCACATGGCGGCGGAATCGGCGCGAATGTCCGCCAGCCAGCTACTTTTTTCTACGACAACCTGCTCATGGGCACCCGCCTGCTGCATGAGGCCTGCAGCCGCGGTGTTGGCAAGTTCGTCTCGATCGGTACTGTGTGCGCGTATCCAAAGTATGCTCCGATCCCGTTTCGCGAAGACGACCTGTGGAACGGGTATCCGGAGGAAACGAACGCAGCCTACGGCCTCGCCAAAAAGATGCTGTTGGTGCAGGGCCAGGCGTATCGTGCACAGTTCGGCTTCAATGCCATCTACTTGCTTCCGACAAACCTGTACGGTCCCGGTGACAATTTTGACCTCGAGACCTCGCATGTGGTCCCTGCGATCATCCGCAAGTGCATGGAGGCGAGACGCGACCAGCGCAGCGTCGTCGTCGTGTGGGGCACCGGCCACGCCACGCGTGATTACCTGTTCGTGGATGATGCCGCCGATGGGATCCTGCTCGCCGCGGAGCACTACGACGGCGCCGAGCCGGTCAATCTCAGTGGCAATGCAGGCGAGATCAGCATGCGCGAACTTGTCGCGCTCATCGGCCGGCTGACCGACTATGCTGGCGAGATTGTGTGGGATACAACCAAACCAGACGGCCAACCGCGCCGCAGGGTGGATGGCCGCCGTGCTCGCGAGCTGTTCGATTTTCGGCCGCAAGTTGATTTCGAGGACGGACTCAGACGCACGATTGACTGGTTCGATCAGCACAATTGACTGACGCGTCTTCACCAGGCGACCCGTCACGCGTGACGCTTGCGCGCATCGCGGCGGCTGCAAGCGTGAGCGTCAAGACTGTATCGCTCGCGCTACGCGGCGATCCGTCCGTTGCGTCGAAGACCGCGCAGCGCATTCAACAGCTGGCGTTGCAACTCGGCTACGCCGGTCGCGCGAACCGCCGTCAAACCATCGGGGTGGTGGTGCCGTACATCGGACACCGTGTCTACAGCGAGCTGTTCGCGTACCTGCGCCAGGAAGCTGCCACATTCGATTTCGCCACACTGCTCGGCGAGGGCACCGGTGATCCGGCGACTGAGAAAGCGCTGATCGGAGAGCTGCGCTGGCGTGGCGTCGACGGGCTCATTCTGATTGCGCCTAGACTGTCCGCCGACGAGATTGACCTGGAGTCGCGCGCGCACCAACCGATCGTAACCATTGGTATGTCGGTGTCACCAGGGCGCACGTGCGGCTTCAACCGGATCGAGATCGACCACGAAGCTGGTGGACGACTCGCCACTGAGCACTTGTTGGCACATGGTCGACGTCGGATCGTGTACCTGGCTGGGCGCCCACTATCCGCGAGTGACCAGGGCAGACGCCGTGGCTACCTCGCGGCACTGGAGCACGCGACTATTGGAGTAGACGAGCGCCTCATCGTGGAATTGCAGAGCCATACCGTACAACCGTGGCCGGATTATCACGTCGGGTTCGAACAGTGCACGCAATTGTTGACCCGTGGAGTGGCATTCGACGCGATTCTGGCGTACAGCGACGCGATCGCCATCGGCGCAATGCGCGCGCTTGCAGACGCATCGCGACTACGTGTTCCGGATGACGTCTCAATGATTGGCTTCGACGGACTGGCGGTCGGCCAGTACATGGTTCCCCGGCTCACCAGCGTGGGAATTCCGTGGTATCGCGTCGCGTTGGGCGCGCTCGAGGCGTTGGTGGACGCGATGGACAACGATGTCGCACCGCGCAACTTACGATTTGCACCGGAGTTACGACCAGGCGAGACAGTTGCCGCCGCGGGCAAAGGCTAACATCACAGTTGCATGGACGAGACCGGAACCGCGCGGCCCGTCGATGCTGTGGATGAGTCGCTGATGTCCGGACGGATTCACATCGTTGGTGGACCAGGCAGCGGCAAGACCACACTGGCGACTCGACTCGGCCACCTTCTGAGAGCGCCGGTGCACGACCTGGATATGATCGCGTACGCCACGGTCGCAGGCCGCGCGGCCGGCAAGCGGGATCTTTGGACTCCGGCGCGCGGACGCGGAGCGCATCGCCGACGCGCCGCGGTGGGTCACCGAGGGGGTCTACTTGTGGTGGTGTGGGCCGCTGGCCCAGCGCGCCGATCAGATCGTCTGGCTGGATATCCCCTGGCGCGTGGCTGTCTATCGCATTCTTCGCCGGCACCTGGTGCTTACGCTGGCCGGGACGAATCGGCATCCCGGACTGGTGAAGTTGGCCCGCTTCGCCTGGCGCACGAGGTACTACTATCTCGCAGATCCGCAGGTGGACCTGGCGATCATCGACGAAAACGACGATGGGGCGATCACGCGCGTCGCCACGCACGACTGGCTGAAGACCTACAGTCCGAAGGTGACGCGATGTCGAACTAGGAGCGAGGTCGAAGCTGTTGTCGCCAGACTGGTCGCGGAGCCAGCAGGCGGCATGTGAAGCGACTCCAACAACAACCGCGTCGCCGTACCGGGTGGCGCACTGAATCGCACAAGAGCTTTGCGAGGCGTGCCTGCCGCGCATCGCGCCACTGCACTCAGGAGTTGTGCGCCACTGTAACGGGTCACGTCCAGGATCCGTTCTGGTATTTCACGGATAGGACGTGCCAGACTGGGACTGGGCCCACTTGTCTTTAGAGGCAGAGTTTCACATAGAGCGCGGCTGATGCGACGCCGATAGTGCGCTCATAGCTATGGAATCGAGTTTCGCGTACGCCGACACGTCAGGCTGGGCCGAATGGCAAAAGGAGTACCTGTATGGTGCTCTTTACATCTTCCCGCCGGGCGGGATCATCGAAGCTGTCGACCAATTGCGACGTCGCTACGATCCAAGATCAGCCAACGCTGCTCAAGCGCATATCAGTCTGAGCGAGCCGTTGCCAGGTCCGCTCACGGGCTCACAGGTCGAGGAGCTGCGACGCATAGCCAGCCAGTTCGAGCCCTTCATGCTTCACTATGGACCATTGCGCAGCTTTCCGCCGTATCCGGGCGTCACGTACGCCATCAGCCCTGAGGACCAATTCATGCAGCTGCGCGCTGCCATCCATTCGATCTCTATCTTCAAAGACAGTCGGCTGAGTCGCAAGGACATTCCGCCGCATATGACTATCGCCGAGTTCATCTCAATGGAGGAAACGGAGCGGTTGCTGGGTGCGCTCAGTGGCAAGGGGCCGCAGGGTGCCTGGCTGGTCCGCGACATCGAGTACGCGGTGCCTGATGAGCACCTGTATTTCCACCGCGTGCTGACGATTGGACTCGGG